>JARBUG010000093.1 GCA_029239785.1 Symbiobacteriaceae bacterium
CTGGCTGCGCCCTTTGCAATGAGCCTGCCCGCCGTCTCACGCCACTTGAAGGTGCTCGAAGGTGCCGGACTGATCACCCGGAGCCGAGAAGCCCAGTGGCGTCCCTGCCGGCTCGACGCCAAGCCCCTCCAGGAAGTGGCAGACTGGGTGGAGCAATACCGGCAGTTCTGGGAGGCCCGCCTCGACCGGCTCGAGGAGTACCTGCGTGAACTTCAGGCAAAGGAGAAGAGCGAATGACAGAGATGCGTAACGCGAACCCGACGACGAGTCACATGTACGGGGAGACGCTTGTGCAGTATGGAGAGGATGTGCGGGAACTTCTCTTCACCCGCATCATCGATGCGCCTCGGGCGCTGGTCTTCCGGGCCTGGACCGACCCCGTCCACTTCGCCCGGTGGTGGGGCCCTCACGGCATGACGAACCCCATCTGCGAGATGGACCTGCGCGTAGGCGGCGCCTACCGCATCATCATGCGCGACGAGACCGGCCATGATCACCCCGTCAGCGGTACCTACCTGGAGATCGTGGCGCCGGAGCGGCTCGTCATGACGGTCGCCGCGGTGGACCGCACGGCCCAGCCGGTCTTCCTGCAAACCTGGACGGTCACCTTCGCAGAGTGCGAAGGCAAGACCAGACTCACCGTCGTGGACCGGTTCGCTTCGGCCGCCGACCGCGATGCCGCCAACCAGATGGGCCACGCCGAGGGCGCCTCGCAAAGTTTCGAGCGCCTTGCCGCCCTGGTTGAGGGAGAATCACCTTAGGTCTAGCCTCTTTCAGTCCCAGCGAAAGTCGCATAAAGAAGAAGGCCATCTGACCCGACGGAGGGCAACTCCGCCGGCCAGAGGGCCTTCTTCGTCATCCGCCAACAGCTTCTACAGCCGGGGCTGATCCCGCATGTCATCCGGAATCCGGCCTACCGGCTCACCTGCCCCCATAATATTATGGCGCAGGAAGTGGACCAGGTCAGCGAGCTCTGTGGAGAGCTGATTCGTATCTGCGTTGAAGGTATAGGTGCGCTTGTCGCCATCGGCCTTCGTCACATCGAGGTGCAGCCGAATCATCGTATCGGATGTGATGCCGTGGTTCAGCACCTCACGATTCCAGTCGACGTGCTCGTACAGACCGATCAGCTGCGCCCGGTCGCCTTCGGTCAGTCTGCCCTCAGCCTGCTCCACGGAGCGGCTCTCGTAGGTCCAGGCGCCGGTGCCGTCGGCAGTCACCTTCCAGAGCTCATGGCCCATGTTCGTTGCAGTCAGGGAGAGATGCATGGCTGCCTCCTCCTTCGGTGGAAATCTTGGCGATTTAGTGTTGGCTGAGGCACCGGGCGGCATGCGCAAACAGGTGTCAAAACCGGGCGCCCTGACTATCATGGACCATGGTTGAAATCGCCTGAGTTTGACGGGGAGTGAGCGGACGTATGGCAAAGACCCTTTATGTCGGAAACCTGCCCTGGGCCGTTACTGAGGAGGACCTGGTGCGGGCATTCTCTCAATATGCCGAGGTCATGTCGGCCCGGGTGGTGACCGACCGCGAAAGCGGCAAGTCGCGGGGCTTCGGCTTTGTCGAAGTGAAGGAGGAGACGGCCGCCGCGGCGATCGAGGCGCTCAACGGCGCCGAGTGGGGCGGGCGGACGCTGACGGTCAATGAAGCGCAGCCCAGGCCCGACCGCCGGGACCGGCGCCGCTAGCGGACTGCGGCATAAATCGCATAAAAACGGAGGGGCGCATCTGGCCGCCCCTCCGCTGTTTCATTCTCGCTGAACCAACGTCTCCAACAGCGCCTGTCCACCTGCGACAGCAAAGATAAGCAAGACCCAATAGGCGACGGCTGGCCAGAGCAGGTAGGCGGCCACCAAACCGCCCGACACCCAGATGCCGCAGCACCAGTAGCAGGTGATCACTTCGCCCAAGAAAGGTACCCGTTCGAGCCGGTCTCGTACGGGCGCCATAATCGAATCCATGACGATCAGATGTGTTAAGCGAAAACTGGCGGCGATTAGCAGCACCAGCGTCAGCCAGGTCATCGTGCTCACCCTCCTCCGCGGCTGTTACCAGCATACGAAAAGCAGCCGAAAACGGGACATAATAAAGGCGTCCCGAAGTAACTGCGGGGAGGTGTTCACCAGCATGCCCAGCAACAAAATCGGCGGACTTCAGGCCGGTCAGGGGCTGCGTCGGATTCAGGCCCAGAAGCGGGGAAACTGGCGTGGCTATGGTGCACAGTCGAACTTTGAGATCGGTGCAGAACTGAAGCCGCAGCTCGCCAGCCCAGATCGTCCCACACGTTCCAGTCGCTGGAGCGGGCAGAACCCATAGGTACCATTTGGGGGTTGCAATTCCAGCCCAAACTGGGTAAACTCTCACTTGGTTAACCGTTACGGGATGGCGGTCGCGCTGGTTTGCCTGGGTAGGTGAGTCTCGCGTTTCCTCCCACGACAGTTGACCCAGAGAATATCACGATGGGAGAACGAGAGAAATGACGAAGACCCTTTACTTCGGCAACCTGCCCTGGGCGGTTACCTCCGAGGACCTGACCAACGCCGTCAAGCAGCACGCCGAGGTCATCAGCGCCCGCATCGCCACCGACCGTGAGACCGGCCGTAGCCGCGGCTTCGGTTTCGTGGAGGTTCCCGCCGACAACGCTCAGGCCGTCATCGACGCCCTGAACGGCGCCGAGTGGGGTGGCCGGGCTCTGACGGTGAACGAGGCTCAGCCTCGCCCCGAGCGCCCCGCTTTCCGCCGGTAATTCACTCGTAAACACAAACCCGGTGCCTTTTTGGCACCGGGTTTTTCACTTGAAGTGCGATTTATTCGGGCCGGTGGAGCAGTGCGTGCTTGGCGACCACCATTGCCTGCCCCGCCGCGACGGACAGGCTCTGGTAGACCGGCTGCGTGCAGACATCGCCCACGGCATAGAGGCCCGGCGCCGAACTGAGCCCGTGCCGGTCCGTGATGATATAGCCTTCGGGGCTCAGGCCGGCCTGGCCGGCGACCAACTCCGAGTTCGGCTTGTTGCCAATGTAAATGCAGATGGCATCGACCGTCATATGCGCAGCCGCCGACCCGCTGCGCAGCGACAGCGCAACCTGATCATCGTCTGCGATCTCAATCGCCTCCACCTGGGTGCCAAGCCGCAATGCGATGCGCTCCTGCGCCCGGGCGAGCTGCGACAGGAACTCCTCGCGGGCACGCAGCTGCTCCCCGCGGTGCAGCAGGGTGACCCGGGCCGCGACCTTGGCAAGCAGCAGGCCATTCTCGGCCGCCCGGTCGCCGCCCCCAACCACGGCCACGTGCATACCCTGAAACCAGCCCAGTTCCCGTGACGGCCGGTGCACCAGCCCCCGGCGGGCCAGCTCTTCTTCGCCGGAAACGCCCAGCCTTCGAGGCGATAGCCCGGTGGCCATGACCAGGGCGCCAGCCTGCAGGGCGCCCTCAGGCGTGAGGACGCTCCGTGCGGCCACATCGACCGCCAGGACGGGGGTAGAGGGGCGGAACTCGGCGCCGGCCGTCAGGGCCTGGTCACGCACCCGGTCCGACAGGGTGGCGCCGTTCTGCGCCTCCAGGCCGGGAAAGTCGATGATGGGCTGCGCAATGGATCGCAGCTGCCCCCCGGCCTCGGCAGCCTGCTCCAGCACAAGGGCCGTCAGCCCGACCCGGCGCGCCCATATCGCGGTGCTCAGTCCCGCGATGCCGCCACCGATGATGATCAGATCAGACTGCGTGGATCGCATGGGCGCACGCACCTCCCAGCTGCACTAAGCGGATTGGTTTGATCCATACCTGCGTGTACTTGTCAAATTCCCCAGGCGAGGTATACTAACTAATGTTGCTTCGCCAGGCCCACGACCCACACTCAACCGAGGTGAATTGCGCTTGCAGTACCCGCTTTCGCCCGATGTGAAGCCCGAGTTTTGCAGCCTGGGAAGCTTCATGCGGCTCCCCGCCGCACGTCCTGGCGCCCGGCTGGCCATTGTCGGCATGCCCTTTGACACCGCCGCCTCCTACCGTGTCGGCGCCCGGTTCGGTCCACAGGCGATCCGTCTGGCTTCCATGCTCCTCTTCCCATACAACCCGTCCCAGGCGACCTATCCGTTTGAGCAGACCAAGGCCATCGACATCGGTGACCTGTCGGTGATTCCGCACAACATCCACAAGAGCTACGAGATCATCGCCACGCAGGTCGAAGAGCTGATGCGGGCCGGCATGGTGCCCATTGGCCTAGGCGGCGACCATTCGGTGACGCTGGCGAGCCTGCGGGCGGCGGCCAAGGTGCACGGCCCCGTCGCCATGATCCACTTTGACAGCCACACCGACACCTGGGACACCTACTACGGTGAGAAGTATTGGCACGGCTCCCCGTTCATTCGGGCCTTTGAAGAGAACCTGCTAATTCCCAGCAAGGTCTTCCAACTGGGCATTCGCGGCACCCTCAACCATCCCGATGACATGAATGCCAGCACCGACCTGGGTTTCAACGTGATCACCACCCGCGCCATGAAGCGGCGCGGCATGGACGATGTCATCAAACAGATGCGGGAGACGATCGGCGACACGCCCGTTTTCCTCACTTTCGACATCGATTTTGTCGATCCTGCGTTCGCCCCCGGTACTGGCACGCCGGAGGTGGGCGGGTACAGCAGCTTTGAGACGATGGAGTTCGTCCGTATGCTGACTGGCTTCAACTATATCGGCTTCGATATGGTGGAGGTGCTCCCATCCCACGACCACGCACAGATCACGGCCCTGCTGGCCGCAACCCTGGTCCACGACTTCGCGTCGCTGGTGGCCCTCAGTCTGCAGAAGCCCGAGCTTTCCCCTGCCGGCGCTTCGGCCCAACTGTAGCCTCAAGCAGCAACCCCCTCCGTCTCCCAACCAGATTGGGAAGCGGAGGGGGTTTGCGCGCCTTCTACTTGTGGATCTGGACGTTGCCGGAGAGGGGCTGGCCGCTGCCGTTGACCAGCGTGCCGTTGATCCAGAGCTGGAAGATATCGCCCGTGCCCGGCTCGCCGTTATCCTCCACGTACGCCATGAAGGTGCGGCCGTCGGTGCCGATGCCGGCGAACCAGCCCTTCGTGTGGTCCGGCGAGACGCTGAGCGCCGTCATGGTGTGGGCGTGGAACTTGGTGCTGTCGCTCTGGAACTGGAGTTCACCGGTCACAGCGCCGTCCTTGTACATGACGTTGAAGCCGCCCCGCCCGTTGTTCGGGAAGCGCATGGTGCCGGCGGTGATCTTGCCTGCCGTGTTGGCTACCGTCAGGGTAGCCTGGCTCCGCGACTCCTCATAGTGCGAGTCGCCGCCGTAGGCCAGATCCACGGTGTAAACGCCCGGCAGCAGGCCGAAGGGAGCGGCCACGGCGGCGTGACCGGCCGCGTCGGTGGTGGCCGTCAGGGTGTTGCCGTCCACGCTGAAGGTGACGGTCCGGCCCGCCAGCGGCCCGGGCACGATGGCGTCGCTCAGGTCGGCGGCGAGCATCGCCCCGCCGAAGGGTGCCGTGGTGTCGCCCGAGTAGACCAGAGTCGTCGGCCGCTTCATGATGGTGACCTGTGCCGAATCGGTGCCCACGCCGCCGTCCTTGTCGGTGGCGGTAAGTGTGGCTGTGTAGCTGCCGGGGTCGGCGTAGGCGTGGCTTGCTGAGTACCCCATGGCGCCGTTCATGTCGCCAAAGTCCCACTGCGGGTTCAGGCCCGCCAGGGTATCGGCCGTGCTGGGATCGAGGGCGGCGCCGCTGAAGGCGAGCGCAATGCCCCAGTACTCGGTCAGATCCGGCCCGGCATCGGGCTGGGGCGCCACGTTGTAGGTGAGCACCGTCTGCTGATCGCTGGCCGATTCAAACCCGTCAGAGACGGTGACGGTGATGACGGCCGAGGCAGGCCCGTCGTCGTTGCTGTAGGTAGCCGTGGCGCCCGCCGCTGTCAGCGTGCCGGGGCCCATCAGGCTCCAGGTGTAGCTGAGGGCGTCGCCGTCAGGGTCGGAGGCGGTGGCCGTCAGGCTGACGGGGGCGCCGGCTTCGGGCATGGGCCCGGCGGGGCTCAGGGTGACCGTGGGCGCCTGGTTCGACCGGACCGTCAGGTCGTACAGGATGGGGCTCTCGCCGCGCGGGGAGCGCTGGAAGCTGACCATCACCTTCAGGTAGCGGCCGTCGGCCACCGTCAGGTCGGCGCCGTCGGACACCGACTCACTCGGGCCGAAGGTGATGCCGTCTTCGCTGCTGGATGCCGTAACGGTCAGTGCTGCACCGGCGGGCACGTCGGCCGTCCAGCTGACGGTGCCCCACCGGGCGCCGGCGGTCTGGCTGTCATGCACCACCGTCCAGGTGCCCGAGTCCGGGGCGCCAATCAAGATGGAGCCCGTCATGTCGCTGTAGTTGTAGGGGCCGGCGCCCGGGCCCAGCGGGACCGTCAGGTCGACGCTGTTGGTGGCCGGGTCGATGCGGGAGGCGGAATCAGAGCCCAGGTTGGTCACCCAGACCTTGCCGGCTGCGTCTATTGCCACGCCCGTCGGCGTGTTGCCCACCGGAATGATTGCCACGATCGCCCCCGAGTTAGTCAGGCGGGTGACGCTGGACGAGCCGCTGTTGGCCACCCAGACGTTGTCGTCGCTCTGGGTGACGGCCACACCGCGCCCGCCGGAAGCGCCGGCCGAATAGACGTTGGTCATCACGCCGGCGGGACTGATCTTCATCACAGATGAACCCAGGTCGCTCATCCAGATGTTGCCCATACTGTCGATGCCCATGCCGTACGAAGTATGTCCGCCGAGCGAGACCCGGTCGAGCAGCGCCGGATCGCCGTTGCTCTTGGTCAGGTCGAACCGGAGCACATCGCCGCCGCCCAGGGTGGCGCTCCAGAGGATGCCGTTCGGATCGACGAGGCCGCCGTAGCAGCAGTTGGCGACGGCGCCGGGTTCGCCGGAGTCGGCCGGGTTATCCATGTTGATGGTGCGCAGGATGGCACCAGACGAATTGAGCAGGCTGTAAATCCGAATGAAGTCGCCGAAGGCGCCGCCGCCAACCCAGACGTTGTTGTTCGCATCGACCGATACGTGCCGGATGCGAATGCCCGGGGTCCGGACGTAATGGATGATGCACTCGTCGTCGGCGGTGGAGACGCCGCCGCCCGTGTCGGCGCCGCCGGCGTTGGACCAGCCCCGAATGTCGCCCAATCCGGTCGATGTGTCGATGACGTTGTTGCCGTTCCGGTCCTGGCACTGCCCGTTCTCGGCGAGGCCAATGTGGACGACGGAGCCCTGGTTGCCGCTGGCCTCATCGCGGTTGCCTACCCACACGTTGCCGTCTTTGTCGACGGTGGTGCGGCTCGGGTTGGTCCCCATGCCCTGGGGGGCGCTGCGGTACTCACCCAGTACGGCGCCGGTCTCGGTATCGATCTTGACGATGGTGCCGCGCTGCGAGGCGGCGACCCAGATGAACGGGAAGGTTTCGGTGGTGTCGTCGAGCTGGAGCTGGTTCGCGATGCTGTGGACGACGTTGATGGCCGAGCCCTGGTCAAAGTCGGCGTCCAGCGTGTACGTGTGGCTTCCGGAACCGGGATGCGAAGCCTCGGCCCTGGAGACAAACCATGACCCGGACGGACCGCTGAACAGGCCTGCGACCAGCAGCGCTGCCGTTGCGATTCCGGTTCCCCGTCTCTGCCATGAGGTCATCCCGTCCGCACCTCCCCAAAATGTATAACTCCCGGCAGATGCCATGATAAGGAAAAAACTAGGAGATAACAACACGGCAAGCGGCGCACCAGCGAATAAGCCGGGAGCAAAACGAGAACGAACCTGTAATGAAAACCCCCCCTGCGTCCGCCGAAACCGGCAGCGAAGGGGGGGCTGAACGCCATCGCGAAAGAAGAGGCGGGGCTGCCTCACCACCGCCTCCCCGGGCTACGGGGTAACCAGGAACTTGCCCCGGGTCATTTGCTGTTGGTACCGGCTGACAGCGGGAAGCAGGTGCTCCAGCGTGACTCGCTCCGCCACGGTCGACGACAGGTCTGTGCCGATCAGGCCGAACAATTCTGTTTGCCAGGGCGCCTTATGGCCATGCCGGGGCAGCCACTGCGACAGCCAGAAGCCGTCCACCCGCTTGTCCTGGAAGACAAAGTTACCCGGATTCACCTGGCACGGTTCCAGCGAAAGGGCACCATATACGTAGACCGTGCTGCCATGGGGCATGGCGTCCAGCACAGTACCTGTCATGGCGCCAGCCACGGCGTCGAAGGCGGCGGTGGCGGAGAGTTCGGCCGCCAGGCGGCCCAGCTCCTCCTGCCAGCCGGGCTGGCTGGAATCCAGCACATGCTCGGCGCCCAGGTCCCGCAGCAGCGCAGCCTGCTCGGCGCGCCGGACAATGTTAATGGCGGGAACGCCCTGGCGCTGTGCCAGCCGCACGATCATGCGCCCCAGCGCGCTGGCGGCGGCGGTCTGGATGAACGCTTTGGCCCCCTGCTCCCGGGCCGTCTGCAGCAGCCCGATGGCGGTGATGGGGTTGATCAGCAGCATGGCGCCCTGCTCGGTGCTGACGTGGTCGGGGAGGGGGAAGCAGGAGGCGCGGTCCACGGCGGTATAGGCGGCCCAGGCGCCATGTTGCCCGGCAAAGAAACCGACTCGCTTGCCGATCAGGTCCGCGGCCTGCTCGCCCGCAGCGACGACCGTGCCGGCGCCCTCGAAGCCGGCCGCCGTGGGCAGTTCCTTGCCCGTCGGGTAGAGGCCGCGGGTGAACATGATATCCGCCGGGTTGATGGGGCTGGCCGCCACCCGAATCAACACCTGGCTGGGGGCGGGGACCGGCACAGGCACCTCTTCGATGCGCAAGTCAGGCTCAGACAGATCGTACCGGTGGAGCACGGCGGCCAGCATACGGGTCGGTATATCGGTCATGGGGCGCCCTCCTCTGTATCTTTTCATCTATTGCCAGCGTATCAGCGCAACACAGAACATTCAAGTAAAGATATGTACAATAGTTGCCGTTTGACAGACTGCCTACAGGCGCAAGCTACCCAAGAGATATGAAGGCGCAAGCGGGAGTGATGCGTCCTATGCAGGTGACCGGCCCCAGTTCGTTTGCCGCAGCACGGGGCCGGTCGTCCGCCCCCATTTCGGACATGGCCACCGTTTGACCGAGCCGGTCCATGCCCGTATACTGAACATAGAGACGACTGGAACCGAAGGGGGTGCAACCGTGTCGCTGCCTGGACACTACTTTACGTACGAAGACTATAAGCTGATGCCCGAAGATAAGCGGTGCGAGATTATTGAGGGGGACCTACTCATGACGCCGTCACCGACTTTTCGCCATCAGGCGATCCAGGCTTACTTGATCACCAGGTTGTTTTCATTCGTGCAGGAAAACGACCTGGGTCGAGTCGTGGCGGCCCCTATGGATGTGATCCTGTCCCCTGAAAACGTGGTCCAGCCTGACGTGCTATTCATCGCCAAGGAGCGCCTGGAGATCATCAACCAGACTGGCGGCATCCATGGCGCCCCCGACCTGGCCGTGGAAATCCTGGCGCCATCCACAGCGTCCCGGGACCAGGTCCTGAAGCGCAAGCTCTACGGCCGGTTTGGCGTCCGTGAGTTCTGGATTGTCGACCCTGATACCCACACCGTTGAAATCTTGATGCCCGTCGGGAACAGCTTTGAGACCTGGCAGCGTTTCACGGTGGGGCAGTCCCTCGCCTCACCGCTGCTGCCCGGGCTTTCCATCCAGCTTGGCGACATCTTCAAAGTGTGAGCAACCCGGGCGATGGCCTGTCTCCGAGGTTGTTACGAAGTTCTGCATGAACTAATCGCTGCTGGTGTGGAACTGGACGAGGCAATGGTTAGCCTACATGAGGAACTGATAGCACGCTTTGGCAAAGAGCCATGACATTGTCAGGCGCCCGCCGATGAAACCTCATCGGCGGGCGCCCTTTTTACATAGCGCATATTTGTGGTACACTACTGAGAGTAACTATCGGGACTTACGCCCAAACGGGGGTTGACATAGATGAGCGACCATAAGAAGCATGAACACCCGGAGCCTGACTTCAACGCCATCCTCGACCGGGTCGAGCAGGCCATGAAGGACGGCACCCTCGAAGAGCTGCCCATGTACAAGCCGGAAACGTCCGACCTCGTCCGCGTTGCCAGCGAGCAGGACGCCATGGGTGGGTTTACCCACCTGGACGACAACGGCCAGGTGGGCACCATGAAAATCGATCCCGACGCCGCCCGGCGGATTCACGGCAAGCCGAACCCGCGCGTCCATATTGAAACCTACGGCTGCCAGATGAACGAACACGACTCCGAAATCATGCACGGCATTCTGGCCAACATGGGCTACATGCGGGCAGCCGGCCCGGATGATGCCGACGTGCTGCTTTTCAATACCTGCGCCGTGCGCGAGAGCGCGGTCGAGCACGCCTTCGGGCGCATCGGCCAACTGAAACCCCTCAAGTACACCAACCCCGACCTGGTCATCGGCGCCTGCGGCTGCGTGCCCCAGGTCGAAGGCCAGGTGGACCGCATGAAGCGGCTCTTCCCGTACCTGGACCTGATTTTCGGCACCCACAACATCCACCACCTGCCCGAGCTGATCGAGCGGGCCCGTAACGAACGCCAGACCGTGGTCGACGTCTGGGAGAGCATGGGCGAAGATTTCCCCGACCTGCTCCCCACCGCCCGTGAAGGCGACCTGAAGGCCTGGGTCACCATCATGTACGGGTGCGACAAAAACTGCACGTACTGCATTGTCCCCACCACCCGGGGCGAGGAGCGGAGCCGGCCCTACGGCGTCATCCTTGAAGAGGTCAAGGAGCTGGGCCGCCGTGGCTTCAAGGAGATCACCCTGCTGGGCCAGAACGTGAACGCCTACGGCAAGGACCTCTACGGCCGCCACAGCGACGAAACGTTTGATTTTGGCGACCTGGTCGCCCTGCTCGACCGCGAGGCCGAAGGCATTGAGCGCATCCGCTTTACCACCAACCATCCCAAGGACTTCAGCCGCAAGATGGTCGAGCAGATCGCCAATGCCAAGAAGGTCTGCGAGTGGTTCCACCTGCCCGCCCAGTCCGGGGCGGACACGACGCTCCGCCGGATGAAGCGGTCGTATAACCGCAAGCAGTTCCTGCAGCTCGTCTCCTGGGTGCGTGAGTTCATCCCCGATGCCGTGCTGACCACCGACATCATCGTCGGCTTCCCCGGCGAGACCGAAGACGAGTTCCAGCAGACGCTCTCGCTCATGGAAGAGGTCCGCTTTGATGCGGCCTTCATGTTCATGTACTCCGAGCGGGCCGGTACCGAGGCCGCCGAAATGGAAGACCGCCTTTCCGTGCCGGAAAAGAAGGAGCGGCTCCAGCGGCTGATTGAGCTGCAGAACCGCATCTCCCGCGAGAAGAACGAAGCCCGGGTCGGCCGGGTGGAGCCGATTCTGGTGGAAGGCCTCGATAAGGGCAAGCCCGACGTGGTCTTCGGCCGCACTCGGGGCAACATTCTGGTCACCTTCCCCGGCGACGAATCGCTGCGTGGGCAGACCGTGACCGTCAAGATCACCAAGGCTGGCACCTGGACGCTGGAAGGCGAGCGGGTGGAAGCGCCGGCCCTGACCCGATAGCTAGCCATAGAGGAGGGGACGGAACGTGCTCGTAGAGACAAAGAAGAGCGTATGGGAGCTGGCGCGTGAGCTGGCCAAGGCGATTGAGGAGACCGACGAACTGGCCCTGTACCGGACGACCGAGGACGCCGTCCTGGCCGACCAGGAAGCGCTGGATTTGATTCGTGATTACGAAGCGGCCAAGCGGGCGGTCAAGAAGTCCAAGACCATGCCGCCGGAGCAGCAGGTCGCCCTGGTCACCCGCTTCATGGAGATCGAGGAGCGCTTTAACACGCACCCGACCATTCAGGCCTACTGGAATGCCCGCACCAGCCTTGATTCCTTCATGGACCGCATCAATGCGGTGGTCACCTTCCCGATTACGGGCGAGGAGGCACCGAAGGTAAAGGGCGGCGCCTGCAGTTCCGGCGGGGGCGGTTGCGGCTGCAGCTGAGCAAATGATGAGGGCGCCCCTTCGCTGGGGCGCCCTTTGCGTTGCTACGCGCTTGTGAGCCGGACTATGCGAGCAGAAGCGGCGCACCGGCCCCGGCCGGTACCACCCGGTTCCGTCCGGCCCCTTTGGCGGCATACATGGCCCGGTCGGCCGCGATCAGCAGGTCGACTTCAGACATGGCATCGCGGGGATAGCCTGCCACCCCGATGCTGACGGTGATCGGAAAGTCCAGGCGGCGGCCGGAGCGGGTCACAAACCCATGCTGGGCCACCCGCTCCCGGATGCGCTCGGCCACCCGCAGGGCGTCGGCGTCGGCAGTACCGGGCAAAATGACCGTGAACTCCTCACCGCCGTAGCGGAAAACCTGGTCATCGGCCCGGCACGAATCCCGCAGCAGGCGGGCCAGTTGCTGCAGAACCGCATCGCCCGTCAGGTGTCCATACGTATCGTTGCAGCGCTTGAAGAAGTCCAGGTCGAGCATGAGCAGTGACATGGGCGTCGCCGTGAGCTGGGCCTCGCGTACCGCGGCGGCCAGCCGTTCCTGGAAGTGACGGTAATTATAGAGCTCAGTCTGCTGGTCGGTAATGGCCAGATGATGCGTCTCCTGGTGCAGGCGGGCGTTGCCGATGGCTGCCGCCGCTTGCTCGGCCACCGTGGTCAGCAGGTCGAGATCGGTTTCGCCGTAGGCCTTCGCCTGCGGGCTCTCCACGTTGAGCACGCCCAGCACCTGGCCCTCCCAGACCAGGGGCACGGCCAGTTCCGACTGGGCGCCCGGCACGCCTTCGATGTAGCGGGGATCGCCTGTCACATCATCGATCACCAGCGGTCTGCCCGTACGGAAGACCTCGCCGCAAATGCCAAGGCCGGCCGCAATGCGCTGCCCCGCCGCGCGGCTGTATTCATGGGAGGCGGCCACCACCAGTTCGTCGGTGGCCGGGTCGTGAAGCAGAATCGCCCCGTGGTGGTAGCCCCAGAGCTGGCCCAACTGCTCGAGGATCACTTCCAGCAGCCGGCTCAGATCCAGCGTGGTAGAGAGGGAGAGGGCGATCTGGTGCAGGGCCGTCAGGCGCTGCTCGGCCTGCTTCAGGTTGGCGCGGGCTTCGGCCAGTTCCCGGGAGAGGCGGGCTACAGTGGCGAGCAGCTTTATCCAGACCACATAATCCTCTCCGTATCACATCGAAATGACCAATACCATACGATCTGCTCACACGGAATTAGACGGATAGGACGAAAGTCCCTGCAGGGGGGCGCAAATCGTCTGGCTTGTCGCTTGCAGGAAGGTTGCGGGGCGCCCTCGAACGAACAGTCTCTGATGGTCCCTAACGGGCTCAAAGGTGCGACCGACAAGAGGAGGTTCTGGCTTGGACGCCGTCGCCACGACACCGATGTTTGCGCAATATATGGAGATTAAACAGCAATATCAGGACACGATTCTGTTTTACCGCCTCGGCGATTTTTACGAGACGTTTTTTGATGATGCCTCGCTTGTCGCCCGTGAACTGGAGCTGACGCTCACGGGGCGCGAAGGCGGCAAGGAGATGGGCCGGGTGCCCATGGCGGGCATTCCGTACCACGCCGCCGAGAATTACATCAGCCGGCTGATTGAGCGGGGCTACAAGGTGGCCATCTGCGAACAGATGGAGGATCCCCGCAAGGCCAAGGGATTGGTCAAGCGGGATGTGACGCGGGTGATCACCCCCGGCACGATCGTCGAACCCCGCATGCTCAAGGAGAAACAGAACAACTTTCTCTGCGCCGTCGCCCTGGGTAAGAACGGCTTCGGCCTGGCCGTCACCGACCTGTCGACCGGCGAGTTTGCCGCGTGCGAACTGGCCGGCGCCGACGGGCTGAAGCAGCTGACCGATGAGCTCGGACGGCTGGAACCGGCCGAAGTGCTGCTGGAGCCCGGGCTGGAGCAGGAACCCCGCCTGGCTGCGCTGCTCAAGGCCTGGGGAACGGTGGTCACCGTGGGCGCCGCCCGCAGCTTCAGCCATAACGAGGCCCACCGCCGCCTGCGGGACCACTTCGGCACGCCCACGCTGAACGGCTTCGGCTGTGAGCACCTGCTGCTGGCGACCCAGGCCGCCGGCGCCGCCCTGGCCTACCTGGCGGAGACCCAGCGGACGGGCCTGGGCCACATCGCCGGGCTGCAAGTTTACTACCCCGGCCAGTACATGACCGTAGACGGTTCCACCCGGCGCAACCTCGAGCTGACCCGCGCCATGCGCGACGGCAGCCGTAAGGGCACGCTGCTCTGGGTAATGGACCGGACCGTCACCTCCATGGGCGCCCGCCTGCTAAAAGGCTGGCTGGAGCGGCCGCTGCTCAACCTGCCGGAGGTGCAGGGCCGGCACGAGGCCGTGGCCGAACTGGTCAACCGGCCCGTGCTGCGGGGCGACCTGCGGGCGCTGCTCTCGGACGTGTACGACCTGGAGCGCCTGGCCGGCCGGGTGGCCTACGGCAACGCCAACGCCAAGGATTTGATTGCGCTCAAGAACTCCCTGGTCGTGCTGCCGTCGCTGCGCATTGCGCTGGAAGATGCGCTGGCCGGCCGGCTCGTCCATTTGCGTGACTCCCTCGATATGCTCGACGACGTACGTGACCTGATCGAACAGGCGATTGATGATGAACCGGCCCTGGCGCTGACCGAGGGCGGCATCGTAAAGGCCGGGTATAACGACGAGGTCGACGAACTCCGCCGCATCGCCCGGGAAGGAAAGGGCTGGATCGCGGCGCTCGAGGCGAAGGAGAAGGAGAAGACCGGCATCAAGTCGATGAAGATCGGCTACAACAAGGTCTTCGGCTACTACCTGTCCGTCTCCAACGCCAACCTGCCTTTGGTGCCCGACTACTTCATCCGCAAGCAGACGCTGGCGAATGAAGAGCGCTTCATCACCCCTGACCTGAAGGAGATGGAGGCGAAGGTCCTCGGCTCCGACGAGAAGCTGATGGCGCTGGAGTACGAAATCTTCGTCGCCGTGCGGGGCTCCATTGCGGCAACGGTAGCCCGCATCCAGCAAAGCGCCCGGGCCGTGGCCGAGTTGGACGCACTCTGCTCCTTTGGCGAAGTCGCCGCGCTCTACGGCTACGTCCGCCCCCTGATCGATACATCCACCGTGCTGGACCTGAAGGACCTGCGCCACCCCGTGCTGGAGCGGGTGCTGCCTGAGGGCTCCTTCGTGCCGAACGATACCTATCTGGACACCCAGGAGAACATGATCGCCCTGATCACCGGCCCCAACATGGGCGGCAAATCAACGGTGATGCGGGCAGCGGCACTGGCCGCCATTTTGGCGCAGGCCGGCTCCTTTGTGCCCGCATCCTCCGCGCACATTGGCCTGGTGGACCGGGTCTGGACCCGGGTTGGCGCCAGCGATGACCTGGCGACGGGGCAGTCGACCTTTATGGTCGAGATGACCGAGGTATCGAACATCCTTTACGGGGCGACGCAGCGGTCGCTGATTGTGCTAGACGAGGTGGGCCGGGGAACGGCCACCTTTGACGGCCTCTCGATCGCCTGGGCGATTACGGAGTATATTCACGACCGGCTGGGCGCCCGAACGCTCTTTGCCACGCACTATCATGAACTGTGCGAGCTGGAAGGGTTGCTGAGCGGCGTGCGCAACCTCTCCATGGCGGTGCGGGAGAAAGGCGAGGAGATCGTCTTCCTGCGCAAGCTGGTGCCTGGCGGGGCGGACCGGTCCTACGGCATTCAGGTGGCCAAGCTGGCCGGCCTGCCCAAGGAAGTGGTGGAGCGCTCGCGGGAGATTCTGCACACGCTGGAGGAGAACGAAGGGGAGCGGAAGGACCGCCGGGAGCAGGCGGCCCAGAAGCTGAGGCAGAAACCGGTGGTGCAGCTCAGCTTTTTTGAAGAGAAGCGGCATCCCGTGGTCGAGGAGCTGCTGGGCCTCAATGTGATGGCCCTGACCCCGATCGATGCGCTCAATTTGCTCTACAAGCTCCAGGCGAGAGCCAAGGAAGGCAGATAGGTTAAGGGGGACCGGCCACGCGTGGTCGGTCCCCCTTTTGTCACCTTGGGACATAACATGGTGCAGGGCGGTGGATGGTGATGCGCATCGATTTCGGCTTTACCCGGCTCGGGCGCCGGAGCAGGGCCCGTACTGTGACCATCCCGAACAGGGGTGAGGCGCCGTTTTACGTGGACCGGGTCGAACTGGTTGGCCCGTACGCCGGCGAGTTTCGCGTGGTGGCGGAGGACTGCTCGGGGGTCGAAGTCTGGCCGGGGCGGTCGTGCAGCATCGACGTGCGCTTCACGCCCGCGGGCAGCGGCGTTCGCAGGGCGGTGGTTCTGCTGCATACCGACACCCCGGGGAGCCCATGGCGTGTGATTCTGACCGGCTATGCGCCCGCAGCCCGGGCGCGCACCCCCGGCCACAGTTACTCTGTGTCGATAAACCAGTATTCAGGCCGGCCGACGCCGTTTGCGGCCTGGACTACCACCCCCTGCACTTCCGCCGGGAGTACATCTACGAAGGGCTGATGGTAGAGCCAGACGGCTGCCGCATCGTCCTGCAGGATTTTGCCCGCCTGGTGCGCCAGTGCGGCCCACTGATCTGGGGCGGAATTCCTGCGATTACAGAAAACGGCGTCTATTGGGACGACCCCAGGGGATTCGGCAGCGAAGGGAGCAAGAGGCTGACGGTGGGGTCAAAGTAACGGGGGGCGGCCTCCCCGGCGTTCTCGGTCGCCTCGTCTGGGAAGAGCGGGTAGGGCGAGAGCACCAGGGCGGCGCCCCCGGCGACCTTGGCCAGCACCGGGCCGTGGACTCCATCGACCAGGGCGATGGCAAAGGGCTGGGCGCCCTCATAGGTGACGGTCAGCACGTAGGCCTTCCGGTCCGGGTCATAATGCCAGTCCGCTTCGTAGGCTGCGGGACGGCTCTGCAAAATGGGCAGAATGGTCTCGGCCCAGTCGGGGGCGTACAGGACGACGGCCTGCTTGCCGGCCCCGGAAAACTCGGCGGCCTGGACAGGGGTAAGGACGTAGGTCACGGGCAGATCCTCCTGTGTCGTAGGTTGGGACAGGCCGGGGCTCTGCGTGGCCTCGGCCGGGCTGTGCTGGCCCCAGTATACCCCAGCAGCGTGGCGTTTGGGCGGATTTCGTGCATGAAGGGCTTGCCTGCACGTTCCGTCCATGCGACAATGCGGGAGTGGAGACATCCCTGAGGAGTGAACACAGCAAGTGAGCAATACGTGGTGGATTGTTGGCGGGTCCGTGTTGGCGGCCGCCGCAGCGGGCTACATTCTCTACCGTTCCTCATGGTTTCAGGTTCGCAAGTACGCTGTCGATATTAAGCGGGTGTTCGACCGCCACAAGGTGCAGGAAAAGGTGGAAGCCGTCCAGGCCATGGGCGAGAACCCGAACCCCGTTCTGGTCAAGAAGCCGCTGCGTGAGGTCATCAGCACCTACCAGAGCCTGATTACCGACCTGGAAAAGCTCAAGGCGCCGGCCAAGGCCAAGGAAGTTCACGAAGAGACCCTGACCATGCACCGTGAGTCCATGAGCCTCTACCAAATGGCCCTCACCGGCGGCTTCCGCCAGAAGGCCATGGTGGACAAGCAGAAGCGGCTGATGGGCATGGAGCGGTCGCTGACCGCCAAGATGGAGAAGCTCTACGGGCCCATGAAGAAGCCCAAGGAGAAGAAGAAGTAAGCTGCGATCGCGGCCGGCCGCCCCTGGGCCGGTCGTCGTTCTATCCGTCGGAGGGATGGGGATTTGGCCAGAATTCAGTTGCTCGATGAACGGACAGCCAACCAGATCGCCGCCGGCGAGGTGGTGGAACGGCCGGCCAGCGTGGTCAAGGAGTTGGTCGAAAACTCCCTGGACGCCGGGGCGACCCGCATTGTCGTGGAAGTCGAAGGGGGCGGGCGGGATCTGATTCGCATCTCGGACGACGGGTGCGGCATGTCGCCTGAAGACGCCCGCCTGAGCCTGATGCGCCACGCCACTTCGAAAATCCGCTCGGCGGAGGACCTGCTGGAGATCGCAACCATGGGTTTTCGCGGCGAGGCGATGCCCTCGATCGCGTCCGTCTCGCGCTTTGAGCTTGTCACCCGGGAGCACGATCAGCTCGCGGGTTATCGCATTTTTGTCGATGGCGGCAAGACGGTGGAAGAAGGAGAGTTCGGCTGCCCGCCGGGCACCCGCATCAGCGTGCGGGACCTCTTTTTCAACGTGCCGGCCCGCCTCAAGTACCTGAAGACGAACGCCACCGAACTGGGCCAGATCGGCGATATGTTGACCCGTCTGGCCATGGCCAATCCCGGCGTCGCCATGCGCTTTCATTCGGGGCAAATGCAGGTCTTTGCCACCCCCGGCACGGGCGAGTTGGTCGATGTGATCGCTGCGCTGCTGGGGCGTGATGCGGTCAAGGAACTCCTCCCTGTGCGCTACGAAGATGGCCACGCCCGGGTGTGGGGCTTTGTAGGAAGGCCCGGGGCGGCCCGGGCGGGGCGGAACCACCAGTATTTCTTTGTCAACAAGCGGGCGATCAGAACCATTCAGGTGCGCTATGCCATGGAAGAGGCGTATGCCCACCTGCTGCCGAACGGGCGGTACCCGGTGTGCGTGCTCTTCATCGAAGTGGAGCCGAAGGAGGTGGACGTAAACGTTCACCCTGCCAAGGCGGAGGTCCGCTTCGAGCGGGAGCGGGAGGTGCGGGGCGCCGTCTACAAGGCGAC
>JARBUG010000094.1 GCA_029239785.1 Symbiobacteriaceae bacterium
GCTACGCCCTGGGCCAGGAACTCTCGGTCACCACGGGCGTAATCAGCAGCAGCGACCGCACAGTCTACCGCCCGGCCCCGGAGGGGCAGGCCGGCAACTACCCGGTTGACGGGCTGATGATCACCAACGCCCAGATTCACCCGGGCAACACCGGCGGCCCCCTGGTCGACCTGGAGGGACGGGTAATCGGCATTAACGGCCTGCAATGGCAGGGCGGCATGTCGCTGGCGCTCCAGGCCACGGTTGCGGCCCGCATTGCCAGCCAGATCATCGACCACGGCCGGGCGGTCCACCCCTGGCTCGGCTTCTCCGGCGAAGGCGACGTCATCGACCAGATTTGGGTTGATATGTTTGGCCTCCCTGTGGACCGGGGCGTGGTGGTGCAGTACGTGGCCGAAAACGGCCCCGGCCGGCGGGCCGGGCTCCGGGAGCGCGACATGGTCCTCTCGGTAGACGGCAAACAGCCCGTCTTCAACGTGGGCGCCATTCGCAAGATCCTGGCGCTGCACAAGCACGGCGAGACCGTTCCGCTCAAGGTGCTCCGCCAGGGCGAAATGATCGACCTGGAAATCAACGTGAGCGAAATGCCCAACCTGCACGACCTCCCTCAGCCGGGCGAGGACGACATGGAATACGACGAAGACTAAGCAAAGCAAAGCAAACGGGTGGGTGAGGCCTCAGCGCCTCGCCCACCCGTTTTCTCATGCAAAGGGCCGATATTACCGGAGATCTTCGATGGTGAACTGGAAGGAGACCGTCTTGCCGTTGGCCTGGGCCACCGTGACCGTCAGGTCATCGGTCGGCGAAAGGCCGGCAGTGGAGAACCGCACCGCCAGATTGGCGATGGCGACCTTGCCGTCAGGCGAAGTTGTGTAGGTCACCTGGCCCTTCACCGTGCCCGTCACCTTCTTGGTCCCTTGCTGAAGCGTGTACTTGGCGCCCTGCAGGAAGTTCGCGGCGTCGCCGTGGATCTCCATCTGCAGTTCAACCTTGCCGTTAATCTCCTTGGCAACGTTCTGCTGGAAGCCCACCGAGGGCTGGAAGCCGAACTCGTAGGCCGAGGAAATGCGGCGGGCCACATACAGGTACTCCGTCCACAGAATGGCGTAGTTGCTGCCGCTCACGGCAAAGTAATCATCGCTGATATCGGCCCAGCCGGTGGCCATCTCTTGGCCAAAATCGGCCGCTTCCTGAATCTGACCCGCCGTCAGATCGACCAAAATGCCGCCGGCCTCTTCGACGCCGCCCTCTTCGGCCAGCTTCTTCAGGTCGTCCTGCGAAGCCAGCGTCACCTTAACAGAGAGCAGCTGCCCGCTGCGGCGAACCGTAATGGTGACCGTATCTCCGGGCTTCTTGTTGGCGAGGAACGCATGAACATCATCAGACGTGTAAACGGAGGTGCTGTCCAGCGAAACGAGGCGGTCGCCGGACCGCAGGCCGGTCATGCCCACCGGGCCGTCGGAGATGATCGCGGCGATGGCAACGCCCTCTTCGTTCGGGACGCCGAAGTACGCCTGCCAGTCCTCATACAGCTCGATGCCGAGCGTAGCCCGCTCCACCTTGCCGTCCTTCAGGAGCGCTTCTGCGATCTGCTTGGCTGTGTTCATGGGAATGGCAAACGCCAGGCCCTCGACCCCGATTTCGGCCATCTTGGCACTGTTGATGCCAATGACCTCGCCATTGAGGTTAAAGAGCGGGCCGCCGCTGTTGCCGGGGTTAATGGCTGCATCCACCTGCAGGAACGGATAGGCCGAACCCATACCACGGCCCACGCCCGACAGAATGCCGGTGCTGACCGAGTTGCCCAGGCGGAATCCGAGCGGGTTGCCAACGGCCACGACCTGCTCACCCACCGTTACCTTATCGGAATCGCCCAGAAGCACAGGGGCGATATTCTTCTTCACCTTAATGACCGCCACGTCGGAGGTGGCGTCGGCGAAAATATCGCTGGGTGCAACAATTTCCGTAGTCTTGTCGGAGTAGAGGATTTTCAGTTCCTGAGCATCTGCGACCACATGGGCGTTGGTAATGATGATGCCAGACTTGTAGAAGAAACCGGTGCCGGCCGAGTGCCCCTTGGTGGTGCTGCCCGGGGTGGGCTTCATGGTGTTCAAAATGCCTACCACGGCCGCATTGGCCTTGGCAGCAATGGCAGCCGGACCAGAAGCCGCCTGACCGGTCGTTTCAGCAAAGGCGGGCACCGCCATCACACCGACGACCAGCACCGCCGACAGCAGAACCGAAACCAGCCGCCGGACCCGTGAGTACATAGAAATTCCCCTTCCTAGACATGGTATACCTTAGACGCTTAACACATCCGGAAAGGTCCGCTGAATCGTTCGACAAGGTGCGACAGTTTTTTTGGAAGAGACTACGCGCAGTACCCCATCCGCCCACGGGTCAATGCCCGATATACCACAGCCGCATCCCCGCAAAGTTAGGCCATTTTGCCTAACCACTATTGGCGATACCCCGCGCGGTATCGCCTGTTCTATCATGAAGGTGGGGGGAATGCGAGATGATCAACACTTCTCGGACACTATTTCTTGGCCATTTCGGTTCTGGGAAAACCGAGGTGGCCATTCATTATGCCCTTTCGTTAGGTACAGGGCCAAAGCGCCCCATGCTGCTGGACCTCGACTTTATCACGCCCTACTACCGCTCCCGCGATGTCGGTGCCGAACTGGCAGACGCCGGAGTCGATGTCATTGCACCCGAAGGCGACCTCAGCCGGTCTGATCTGCCGGTGGTCACCGCTCGGGCGGTGCAGGCCCTTTCCCATTACGACGGCCCCGTGGTCGCCGACGTCGGCGGCGACGAGGGCGCCCGGGTGGTCGGCAGCATGGCCGGCCGCCTCCAGCCCGGCTACCAGGCGATCATGGTAATCAACCCGTACCGCCCGGGGACCGGAACGCCCCAGCAGGTGGCCCAGTACGCCCGCTGGCTCGAACGAGTCGCCCGGATCAAGTTCACCGGTGTGGTGAACAACGCTAACGCTGGCCTGCTCACCCAGCCGTCCCACGTGCTGGAGGGGTTATTACAGGTTCAGGCTTCTGCCGAACTTCTCGGTCTGCCCGTGCTCTTCTCAGCCGCCAAAGCCGACATTGCCGCCCAACTGACGGGGCTAAAGGTCCTCCCGCTGGACCTGAAAATGCGGCCACCCTGGGAACTGCAGGCGATTGAGGTCAAGTAAGGGGGTAAAAATCACATGCGAGCCAAGTTGGAGCTCCAGGAGAACCACTGCAAGGGCTGCGAACTGTGCGTTCAGGCCTGCCCCAGAGATGTTCTGGCCATGGGCAGTAACATCAATGCCCTGGGCTATCGCCCCGCTTCGATCGTGGATCCGGAGAAGTGCACGGGCTGCAAGGCCTGCGCGCTCGTCTGCCCCGAAGTCTGCTTCACCATTTGGCAGGTTGCCTAGGAGGTGTCGCTCGTGGCCCACGAAATGGAACTGACGATGGTCAAGGGGAACGAGGCGCTGGGCGAAGCCGCCATTCGGGCCGGCTGCCGCTTCTTCTTCGGCTACCCCATTACGCCCCAGTCCGAACTGCCGGCCTATATGTCCCGCCGCATGCCTGAGGTGAACGGCACCTACCTGCAGGCCGAGTCCGAAGTGGCGGCTGTGAACATGGTGCTCGGCGCCGCCGCTGCCGGCGTGCGTGTCATGACCTCTTCCTCCTCGCCGGGCTACAGCCTGAAGCAGGAAGGCATTTCGTATATGATCGGTTCCCAGCTGCCGGCGGTTGTTGTCAACGTGATGCGCGGCGGCCCCGGCCTGGGCAACATTCAGCCCGCCCAGGGCGACTACTGGCAAATGGTCAAGGGCGGCGGCCATGGCGACTACCGCATGATCTCCCTCGCCCCCTCCACCGTGCAGGAACTGGTCAACCTGACCGTGCAGGCCTTTGAGCTGGCTGACAAGTACCAAAACCCGGTCGGTATTCTGGCCGACGGCCTGCTGGGCCAGACCATGGAGCCCGTCCGCTTCCCTGAAATCAAGGAAGACCCCGGCCCTCACACCAAGCCCTGGGCCCTCACCGGCTGCAAGGGCCGCGGCAAGCGGATTCACACCTCGCTTGAACTGAGCCCGGAAGGCCTGGAAAAGCACAACATCAAGCTCCAGGCCAAGTTCAAGGTCATGGAAGATGAGGTCCAGTTTGAAGCGTACAAGTGCGAAGATGCCGACCTGATCGTCGTCGCCTACGGCACCGCCGCCCGCGTGGCCCGTGCCGCCGTTGACGCCGCCCGCCAGCTTGGCCTGAACGTCGGCCTCTTCCGGCCGATCTCGCTGTGGCCGTTCCCGTCTGCGGCGCTTAGCGGCCTGGTGGACCGGGGCGTCACCCGCTTCCTGGATGTTGAAATGTCCGCCGGCCAAATGGTCGAGGATGTGCAGCTTGCCGTTCTGGGTCGCGCCAAGGTCGACTTCTACGGTCGGACCGGCGGCATCGTGCCGACGCCGCGCGAAATCCTGAACGAGATCCAGAAGGTAATGGGAGGCGAAGCGAAGTGAGCAAGCAGATTGCCGGCAAGCCCGAGTCCATGTCGCCGGTCGTCACCCACTACTGCCCTGGCTGCAGCCACGGCGTTGTGCACCGGCTTGTTGCTGAAGTTCTCGACGAACTGGGCCTGCGTGAGCAGACCGTAGGCGTAGCCTCGGTCGGCTGCTCGGTGCTGGCCTACAACTACTTTGAAACCGACTTCGTGCAGGCCCCGCACGGCCGGGCGCCCGCCGTGGCCACCGGTGTCAAGCGTGCCAACCCGAACGCCTGCGTCTTCACCTACCAGGGCGACGGTGACATGGCCGCCATTGGCACCTCCGAAGTGATTCACGCCGCCGTCCGCGGCGAAAAGATCACTTGCATCATGTACAACAACTCGATTTACGGCATGACCGGCGGCCAGATGTCCCCCACCACCCTGATGGGCGCCGTCACCGCCACCACCCCGTACGGCCGTGGCCCTGAAGCCGGCATGCCCTACCGCATGGCCGAAATCCTGGCCACCACGCCCGGCGCCGCCTACGTCGCCCGGACCCACGTGGCCGACGTTGGCAACATCGTCAAGACGAAGCGTGCCATCAAGAAGGCGTTTGAACTGCAGATGAAGGGCGTCGGCTTTACCATGGTCGAAGTCCTGGGCAACTGCCCGACCAACTGGGGCCTGACGCCGTCCGAGTCCAACAAGTACGTGACCGGCGAAATGCTGCCGTACTTCCCGCTCGGCGAGCTGAAGGACGTGACCAAGGAGGTGCCCGCCGGTGTTCATGCATGAGATTCTGATCGCCGGCTTTGGCGGTCAGGGCGTCCTGACGGCCGGCCAGCTGCTTGCGTATGCCGGTAACTTCGAGGGCAAGTGCGTGTCGTGGGTGCCCGCCTACGGCCCCGAGCAGCGGGGCGGCACCGCCAACTGCTCGGTCGTCATCAGCGACCAGCAGATCGCCTGCACCCTGGTGACCGAACCGAGCCTCTGCATCGTCATGAACCAGCCCTCCCTGGAGAAGTTCGAGAAGGCCGTCAAGCCCGGCGGCGTGCTGGTGGTCAACACCTCGCTCTGCGAGAAGAAGGCCACCCGTACCGACATCACCGTCGTCAACGTGGCCGCGACCGATACCGCCATTGAACTGGGCAGCCAGAAGTTCGCCAACATGGTCGCCCTGGGCGCCCTGCTCGGCGCCATGCCCGTGGTCGACATCGAAATGGTGCTGAAGGCGATGCTGAAGGTGATGGGCGAGGATAAGGCCCGGTTCATTCCGGCCAACCGCGAGGCCCTGAAGCGTGGCATGGAGGCGGCCAAGTCCGCCGTACACGCGTAAACGAACAGCAAAAACGGCCCGGGGAGCGCTTCCCCCGGGCCGTTTTATTTAGCTAGAAGGAAATTCCGCATCCCCCATCTAACTGGGGCGAGAGCCGAATACTCCATAAGGGTGATGTCATGGCAGGTCGGACCTTCTATGAGATTCTGCGTGTGAGCTCCGAGGCGACCGAGGACGAAATCAAGGCAGCGTATCGGGCGCTGGCGTGGGACCGCGAGGTTACCAGCAACCAGGACGAGCTGAAGGCCATTAACGAAGCGTATGCGACGCTCTCCAGCCCGGAGCGGCGGGCGGCCTACGACCGGAGCCTGTCGGGCGCCCCGGAGGCGCCGGCGGCGGCGCCCGGTCCAGCCCCTGCGGCGGCGCCCGGGCGCCCCGCCCCGGCGGTCCCGGCGGAGCCGGATGAAGACCGAATCCCCAAGGGCCCGGCCCTGCTCCGCTTCTGGGGCTGGGTGACCGAAATGAGCCTGGGCTTCCGCCGCGCCAAGTACTACTTCCTCCCCCTCAGTTGGGTCCTCGTGGTATTCGTGGCGAGCTTCGGCATCTACCTGTGGACGGACTTTAGCGATACGGTTTCCAACGCTCTCCCGGACAAGGTTGCCATTCATGATCTGATCCAGCGCGTACCCGACCGGAAATACGTATCCGTCATTGGCACATCGGACAAGGACTGGGCCTATGAGAACGAGGACAATAAGAAGGAACGCTATTATTGGTTATGGATGGGTGACGAGGCCATGTTGATCCGAGGCGATGGCAGCCGGTACAGCGGCGCTTTTGTGGGTCTGCTGCGGCCTGTGGACGGGGAGCTGTACCGTTTGGTCAAAGAAGACGCCGCAGAGGCGGCCAAGGCGGGCATTCCAGTCCTCACATCCCATTACCTGGACACAACCTTCAGCCCGAAGGCACCGGGATGGTTCTACGCCGGATTTGCCTTTGTGTTGCTGGCCCTCGTAGTCCTGATTGTGCCTGGGCTTCTGCGCTACGTCGTCTTCCGGGCCGACCACCGCCTGAGCGCCGCCCTGAGCGCCCCCAACACGGCATGGCCCGTTTCGGTGGAAGCCACCGGCACGTTCCGCCCGGAAGGCAGGCGCGGGCTGCCACACTTTGATGCACTGCACTCCTCCCTCCTCACCGCACATGACGAGGGAGGTCACAAGGTCCTGGCACAGTTCGGCAAGGGCGGCTACTACCAGATTCTCATTCCGCCCGGCAGCCACACGCAGATCGGCCTCGACCACACGGGCGGGCAGACCAAGGCCGGCCTGCGGGTGCGAGCCGGCGGTCAGACGATCTATCTGCGGGTAGCGTCCATGAAGCTAGCCAGGGAATTGGCGGCTGCGATCGAAACATCGCGGTAGAACCGTCGTCATCATGAATGAGAGGAGCCCTGCATGTGCGGGGCTCCTTTCCTGTGTGCGAGTCGCCGTGGGCACTTTCAGCGTCTTGGTCAGGCGCCAGGGCGATATAGTGTACCGAGGTGAGATGATTGGCGTTCCGCATGGGCAAGGTTACGATCCTCGCCGCCGTGGCCGGTGTGCTAAGCACCGGAGCCGCCTTCGCACTAAGCCGCCTCATTGGGCTGGCGCTCCACCTGGCCTGGTTCGGCGACATCGGGTTCCGCCTCGTGGAACCGCACAACTCCCCCTACGCCGGGCGCTGGTGGACGGCCCTCCTGCCCGTGGCCGGGGCCGCGGTCATCGGGCTGATGCTCAAGTACGGCAACCGGGCCATTAGCGGGCATGGCATTCCCGAAGCGATGGAGGCCGTCATGCTCCGGGAAAGCCGGGTCACCCCGGACGTCGCCGTGCTGAAGCCGGTGTCTGCCGCAATTTCCATTGGCACCGGCGGACCGTATGGTGCCGAAGGCCCCATTATGATGACCGGCGGGGCGGTCGGCTCGCTCCTCGGCCAGGTGCTCGCCGTCACACCGGACGAGCGGAAGGTGCTCCTCGCCGCAGGCGCCGCCGCCGGCATGGTGGCGATTTTCGGCACGCCCATGGCGGCGGTGATGTTGGTGCTTGAACTGCTGGTCTTCGAGTTCTCGACCCGGGCCTTTGTACCCATCGCTCTGGCGGCGTCTATCGCCGCGGCCCTGCGGGGACCGGTCATGGGTGACACCGGGGTGCTCTTCCCGGCGGTGCCGGTGGTCCCCTTCGCCCCGGTCCACCTGCTCTGGTATGCCGGGTTTGGCGTGGTGGCGGGCGCCGCGGCAGCCGGGCTGACCTGGCTGGTCTATCGGGTGGAAGACTTCTACGAGCGGCTGCCTGGGCTCACCTTTGCGACCCGCCCCATGCTGGGCGGCCTGCTGGTCGGGCTGATTGGCCTGCTCTTCCCCCGGGCGCTGGGCGTGGGCTACGACACCATCGCCGGGCTGCTGGCCGGGCAGTTCACCCTGGGCCTGGCGCTGGGCATTCTGGTCTGGAAGTTCGCTGCATGGTCGCTGTCGTTGGGCTCGGGGACCTCGGGGGGCGTGCTGGCCCCGGTCCTCATGGTAGGCGGAGCGGCCGGCGCCGTGCTCGGCGGGCTGCTTCAGCCCGTGACGGGCATTCCGGCGGGCATGGTCGCCTTCGTATGCATGGCGGCGCTCTTCGGCGCCTCCGTAAGGGCGACACTGGCGGCCGTGCTGTTTGCCGCCGAAGTTACTGGCCATTTCGACGCCCTGGTGCCGCTGCTCATTACCTGCGCCATGGCTGATGCCGTGGCGGTACGCCTGCTCCCCTACAGCCTCATGACGGGCAAGCTGGTCCGCCGGGGGCGGCGGGTGGTGCAGGATTTCACCGCTCCACTTGTGGACCACGGTTCGCCGGTGTCACGGGAAGGGTCAGCATAAACCGTGCCCCGCCTTCGTTGACAGCCGTAATGGTCCCGCCGTGCGCCTCCACAAGGCGCCGGGCGATTGCCAGCCCCAGGCCCGCTCCGCCCGTCCGGGTGGAGCGGGCTTTGTCGCTTCGGTAGAGCGGCTCGAAGATGCGGCCCAGGTCCTCCGGGGGAATGCCGGGCCCCGTATCCTGTACCCAGATGCGCACATGATCGATCCCACAGCGCCAGCCCACGGTAACGGTGCCACCACCAGGCGTATGGCGCAGGGCGTTGTCCAACAGGTTGTCCAGCACCCGGTTCAGCATATCCCGGTCGCCCTGCATCGTGCAGTCGGCCGGCGGCTCATCAACCCGCAAAGCGATCGACTTGGCCGTAGCCTGTGGCGACAGGCCCGCAATTGCCGCCGATACCAACTCGCCGACCCGAACCGGCGCCAGATGTGGCGGTTGGTTCAGGTACTCAGTCTTCGAGTAGTTGAACAGCCCGTCCACCAAACGTTCCATGGCACCCGTCTTCTCCAGGGCGACCGACACGTAACGGTCCAGCTTCTCGGGCGTGCGGGCAACGCCGTCACGAATGCCCTCCAAGTATCCCCGCACGGAGGTAAGCGGCGTCCGCAGGTCGTGCGCCATGGCTGCGATGAACATCCGCCGCTCCTGCTCCATGACAGCCTGCTTCCCGATTGACTCCTTCAGGCCGTCACGCATCTGGGCAAAGGCGCCCGCGAACTCGTTCACTTCCCGCACGGAGGATTCAGGCACCTCGAAGTCGAGGTCCCCGGCGATAATCTGGCGGGCGGCACCGGACAACTGGCGCAGCGGGCGCAAAATGGGCCGGGTAATGTACCAGACCGTGCCCACGGCGGTCAGCACCATAATCAGCACGCCGCCGGTAGGAATGACGATGTTCTGCATGCGCTGCCACTGCTGATCGTTCAGGCCGCCACCCGGGGGCGACACGTCGTACCAGACCACTTCGCCGGCCAGGCCTGTCGGTGCCATGACCACAGTGCGCCGTTCCACGATGCGGTATTTGGATGCGAAAGGCAGCCCCGACCGGTAAATCTCCCGATCGTCTGCGTCGCGCAGGAGCAGCATGAATCGGAGGTCGTTCAGTTCAGTCTGAAGCGATTCCTGCCACACAGAGTCGGCCCAGCGCTCCGGGGCTGTCTCTACCGCCCGTTGGAGCGCGGCCAGACGTGCTTCATCCCGCACGAACGTATTGGGCTCATCGGTGCTGCGGGGCCACAGATTCGTAATCATGACGAACACGAAGATGCCTACATACGCCATGATCGCCGTGACAACGATCATTCCGACCAGCCATGTGCGAATGGAGTACTGCCGCTTCATGACCGTTCTCCTTCAAACCGATATCCAACGCCCCACACCGTGGCAATCAGCCCCGGTACCTTCTCGCGAATCCGCCCGATGTGGACGGTTACGGTATGCAGGTCGCCAAAGTCCCCCCAGATGCGGTCAAAGAGCTGCTCGCGGGTAAAAACCTGCCGGGGATGCTCCGCCATGAAGACGAGCAGGTCGTACTCCTTGGCCGTGAGGTTGACGGGCTGGCCATGAACGTAGGCCTGCCGTGCCATGGGGTCAATTTCAAGATGAGCAAAACGCATGCGGGGCGCCGGCCCTACCTCGTTCCGCTGGTACCGGCGCAGCACCGCCTTTACCCGGGCCACCACTTCGCCGGGGCTGAAGGGCTTGCCCAAGTAGTCGTCGCCGCCAAGGCCGAGGCCCCGAATTTTATCCACATCAGACTGACGGGCGCTCAGGAAGATGATCGGCACGTCACGCTGCTCCCGAATCAGGCGGCAGGCTTCAAAGCCGGTCTTGCCCGGCATCATCACATCCAATATGATCAGGTCCACATCGGTGGAAAGGGCGGTCTGCAGGGCCGCATCGCCATCGCCAACGCCGATGACGGTGTGCCCGTCCGCCTCCAGATAGTCGCGCAGGAGTTCGACAATCTCAGCTTCATCATCAGCGATTAAGATCGTTGCCACGTACGGTTCGCCTCCCGCTTCTATCGTAACGGCTGAACCGACCTTGTCACAGCCTCACCTGCAATTGTTGATACTCTGTTGAGGATTTCCGGACAGGGCTGTGACGGTTCTTCGGTATCGTTAGAGCCATGAAGGAGGTCGGCAGATATGGCAACTGTGCGTGCGGCGGGGCTGAACAAGGTATACGGCGAAGGGCCGGCGGCCGTGGTAGCGCTCGATCATGTGGATTTGTCGGTGGAAAAGGGCGAGTTCGTGGCGATCATGGGTCCCAGCGGCTCCGGCAAGTCGACGCTGCTGGCCATTCTGGGCGGCCTGGAAACGCCCTCCGACGGCAGCATCACGATTGACGATGCGAACCTGTCCGATCAGAACGAAACTCGGCTGGCGGAGATGCGGCGGGAAAAGATCGGCTTCATCTTTCAGTCCTTCAACCTGGTGCCGGTGTTGACGGCCGAAGAGAACGTGGCGGTGCCCCTGCTGCTGGCGGGGCGCCGGGCGGCGGAAATTCGGCCCCGGGTGGAGCGAATGCTGGGCCTCGTGGGCCTCGCCGACCGGCGGACCCACACCCCCGCCGAACTCTCCGGCGGGCAGCAGCAGCGGGTGGCGATTGCCCGGGCGCTGGTCACCGAGCCGGCCCTGGTGCTGGCAGATGAGCCCACGGGCAACCTGGATTCCAAGACCAGCAACGAAATCCTCACCCTGCTCCGCCGTTCCTGCGACGAACTGGGCCAGACCATGATCGTCATCACCCACGATGCGGGCGTGGCGGCCTGGGCCGACCGGGTGCTCTACCTGCGCGACGGCAGCATCGCGGCGGCAGAGCGGCAGCAGGGACCGCTGGCGGCTAGAATCCACGCCATTCGCACCCGGCTCGAGGAGGTTGCGGCACATGCCTAGCACACTGATCGAACGGGGCTTTGGCAGCCTGGCAGGAAGGTTCCTCAAAGTGCGCAGGCTCCGTGCGGTGCTGACGGGCCTCGGCGTCAGCTTCGGGGTGGCACTGATTGTGGCCCTGACCATTCTGGGCGCCACGCTGCAGGCATCCGTTGCCGAGCAACTCCGCCAGGGCTTCGGCACTTACGACATTATGGCCGGTTACCGTGACGGGCGGATGATGACGGAGGCGGAGCAGGCCGAACTCGGTCGGATAGATGGGGTTCGGTATAGTGTCGGCATCCTCTACCTGACGCCCGACGTTGAGGACCGCACCAAGGCCGTCAACTACATCGGCATCGGCGAATTCCCTGAGGGCGAGTACGGCTACCCGGTCAGGGAAGGCAGGCGCCCCGGCCCCGCCGAGTTCGCTGTCGAGCCCCGTATCGCCGAGAAACTTCGCATGCAGATTGGTGATACGCTGACCCTCCCCTTCGCGACCGGACCCCAGACCGTGCGGCTCGTCGGCTTGCTGCCCCCATCCGGTAAGGAATCCAGCGACTCGTTGATGTTCAACCTGACCTGGCTCCAACAGCAGATGAACCTGGGCAGCCAGGTGACGCTGCGGGTTTTCGGCCTGCAGCCCGGGGCGGACAAGGCAAACGTCGGCGCCAACATGAAGGCCAGGCAGCCAGACCTGCACCTGGAACTGCGCACCGAACTGGACGAAGTGAAGAAGAACATGGGCGGTCTGAAGCCCGTGGCCGTCGCCTTCGGCATCGCCGGACTGTTTGCCGCCGTGTTCCTGGTGGCCGGCGCCTTCACCGTGGCCGTGCAGGAGCGGAGCCGCGAACTGGCCCTGCTCCGGGCCGTGGGCGCCGGGCAGCGCCAGGTGATGGGGCTGGTGCTGCGGGAGGCGCTGCTGCTCGGCGCCCTCGGCGGTCTCGCCGGCGTCGGCGCCGGGACCCTCATCGCCTGGGGCGCCCTGGGCGCCTCCGCCGCCAGCCTCGGCGTCGCCCAGCATGCCCCGGTCTTCCCGTGGACCACCCTGGCCCTGGAATGGCTCGCAGGCGTCCTGCTCGCCCTCGTTGCGGCCTGGAAGCCTGCCCGGGCCGCCGGCCGGGTGGCGCCCCTCCAGGCCATGCGCCCCGATGCCCGGCAGGAAGCCCGGCAAGAGAAAGCCGGCGGCGTCCTCGGCCTCGTCGTCATGGGACTGGGCGCCGCCCTCATGGCGGGAGCGCTGGCCATGGCCGACGGCCTCCGGGCCCTGCTCGGCGCCGTGGGCGGCCTCGCACTTGCCGTCGGCCTGATTATGGCCCTCCCCCGGATTCTCCCGGCCCTGGTCACCCTGCTTGCCCGCCTCCTGGCGCCCATCTGGCCCGCTGAGTCAATTCTGGCAGCCCGGACTATCCAGCGCCACCGGCGGCGTAACGCCCTCACCGCGGCCATCCTCATCCTGGGCATCATGCTTACCACCAGCGTCGGCACCATCTTCAGCGTGCTGATTCGCAACGACCAAACCTACGTGCGCAGCCAGTTCGCAGGTGATGCGCAGGTCGAGACCCAGTTGCCCGGCCAGTCGGTAGACGAGGCCCTCATCGCCAGAATCGCCGCCGTCCCCGGCGTCACGGCTGTGCGGGCCCGCGGGCAGGAGGTCACCGGCGAGGTGGGCGCCCAGCGGCGGCTCGCCCTGGTGCCCATCGACCCGAAGACCTATGGCACCGGGTATCCCGCCGGCGGCGTCATCATCACCGAAGATCTCGCCACCCAGTGGGGAGTCGAGGCAGGCGACACGCTCCCCTTCCTGCCGGACCGCTTCACACCCGCCGTGGCCATTCGGGGACTGCCCCGGGAGGAGCTACCCCTTAAGGTGGCGGTCGTCGTCGCGAACCTGCCGTTCCGCCGCTACGACGTCCCGGTGGATGCCAGCCTGCTGCCCCCCGGCCCCACCACAGCCATCTACTTCAACTATGACCCGGGCCAGCGGGATCAGGTGCTGAGAGCCGTGCGCGGCCTGCTCGATGGCACAGTCTACCTGCGGGACCTGGGGCAGGAGCTGGCGGAGTCCCGCCAAATGGGCAACCAGCGCTGGGCGATTTTCGGGGCAGTGCTGGCCGCCATCTTCCTGATTGCCACCTTCAGCCTGGTAAACGCCGTGCTGACGGGGCTGAATCAACGGAAGCGTGAACTGGCCACCCTGCGGGCGCTGGGCTCCACCCCCGCCCAGACCCGCCGCCAGGTGGTGCTTGAAGCCGTTCTGCTCGGTCTGACCGGAAGCCTGCTGGGCGTGGCGGCCGGTATGGCGTTCGCCGGTGGTGTCGCCGTTGGCCTGGAAATGCCCTTGCGGGATGCGCTGTCGGTAGGGCCCCTGACCGTGACCTGCCTGCTGGCCGGACCGGTCCTGGCTGCCCTGGCGTCCCTGCCCCCGGCCCGGGACGTGGCCCGGGGCCCGGTGTATCGGGTCCTGCAGGCTGAATAGCCCTTACAGCAGAGTCGGCCTGACCGGGCCGGCTCTTTCGCTGCTGGGAATAATCTTATAGTGCAGGGATTTTTTGCCTCCGTGAAGAAATGTCAGAAGACGGTAGACAAAGGGGGGTATCCGCTTGCACGCCTCTCGTATGATTGTGTGCGAATGCGGGATCGCAAAAGGACCTGAACAACTGAAACAAAGCCTGGCGGACTGCGGCGCCCAGGTTGCGCACTCCTTCAGCCTGATTACCGGCGTGGCGGCCACCATGTCGCCGGAGGCGCTCAAACGCTTCTTCGCCAAGTACCCGAACGCAAAAGTACTGCCCGACCGGCGGCGCCAAATCCCGCCCAAGCCCTTCAGCCCCGACGACTGGAAAGAAGTAGCCGGCCCAGCCGACACCCTGCCCACCAGCCCCCTGCAGCCTGAAATGTCGCCTCTCGCCCTGTCGCTCATGAAGGTGGAAGATGTCCACGCCCTGGGCATTACCGGCGAAGGCGTTCGGGTCTGCGTCATCGACTCCGGCATTGACTTCGCCCACCCCGACCTGCAGAACATCGCGCTCGTCGGGCCGAACGGCAAGCCCCTCGCAGCCGACTTCACCGAAACCGACCTGACCGACACCCTCGGCCACGGCACAGCGGTCGCCGGGTGCATCGCTGCACAGGCCCGTCAAATCTACACCATTCGCGATGAAGTGAGCGGCAAGCCCGTAGCCTTCAGCCGCATCAAAGGCATGGCCCCCGGCGTGCAGATCATGACTGCCAAGGTCTTTGACACCCGGGTGCCCAGCGGTTACGACAGCAGCATCATCGCAGCGCTGGAGTGGGCGGCGGAAAACGGCGCCCACATCGTCAACATGAGCCTTGGCGGCACCACACTGCCCAACGACGGCAGCGACCCGTTGGCTCAGGCCGTCACGGCGCTACGGGAGCGGGGCATTCTGGTTGTCGTCTCCGCTGGCAACGAAGGCGGCGGCATCGGCACGCTCAAGAGCCCGGGCTCCTCGCCGGGCGCCCTGACCGTGGGCGCCAGCACCAGCTACCGCAGCTTCTCCGAAATGGGCTTCCTGGCCGAACCCGGGCTCTGGACGGCCGACCAGCTCGCCACCTTCTCCAGCCTGGGGCCGTCGGCCGACGGGCGCATCAAGCCCGAAATCCTGGCGCCCGGGGCCTACGACTGGGGCCTGGCGCCCACCGAAGGCTCGGAAGAAGGCCAGAACTACCAGCTCTTTGGCGGCACCAGCCAGGCAGCGCCCCTCATGGCAGGCGTCGCGGCGCTCATTTACCAGGCCTTTTACAAGGCCCGGGGCCGGTTCCCCACGCCGGATGAACTGGTCCGCATCGCCTGCAGCACGGCCGATGACCTGGGCCTGCCCGCCCACATGCAGGGCGCCGGCCGGGCCAACGCCCTGCGCGCCGTGCAGGCCGTACTTGGCCAGACCCAGGCGCTCACCGTCTCGCAGCCGCACCCGGCCATCGCCCTGCCCGGGCAGGACGTTCCCTTCACCATCGACGTGACAAACGTGGGCACCGAGTCGATGGCCGTACCGGTCAAGGGCGTCACCTTTGAGTCACTCAAGGGTCTGAGCCACAGCTTCCAGGGCGAAATCACCACGGCGCAGGCCAATATCGACATTCCCTTCAACGTGGCCGGCGGCATCGACCTGATGCACATCTCCCTCGACTGGCCCAGCGAGCAGCACGGCCCCTCCTCCCCCCGCCTCATGGTGGCGGTCTACGACCCCAAGGGCCGCTTCGTGAACTATCAGCGCCCGAGCATTTCGGGTGATGTCGAACTCGGCAAGAGCGTGGATGCCTGGATCGCCCGCCCGGCGGCCGGCCGTTGGACAGCTCGGGTCACGCTGCGCCTGGGCGTGCGCGACACCGTGCAGCCGTTCACGCTCTCCATGCGGGCCTACCGCCGCACCACCTGGAACTGGGTCAGCGGCGATTCTGGCACACTTTCGCTGGCGCCGGGCGAAACCCGGCAGCTCGCCTTCCGGCTCCGGGTGCCCGATGGTACGCCCGCCGGCACCCACGCCGGCCACCTCATGGTCGGCACCACGGCGGTGCCCGTCCCGGTGGTCGTACCCATCGCCCTGAACCGGGGGCAGGGCACCTTCGCCGGCTCCTTCCAGCATGGCTACCAGGGCGACTGGGGCAACGGCGACTGGATTTACCACGCCCTGCCCGTGCCCGAGGGCGCCCGGTCGCTCATCGCCTCCATTCAGTGGCCGGATGTCGACAACGCCCTCGAGTTCTACCTGGTCGACCCCGCCGGCGTCACCGTGCAGGGCCGCTCCAACAGCATGGATATCATGGACGACGGCGACACCGACGTGCGCGGCGGCCAGATTGTGCAGGCCAACCCGCAGCCCGGCACCTGGCGGCTGGCGCTCCACTCCTTCGCCTTCAGCGGGCGGGGCCAGCCCGAGCCGTATACAGGCAACATCGAACTGGCCGGCGAACTCGTATCGCCCCGCACCATTCAAATGCGGGTCGGGCCGGGCGAGCAGGCGCCCATGGCGCTCTACGTGCGCAACCCGGGCCTCATGCCGCTCACGGTGGAGCCCATGGTCCAGACCGCCGAGCCCAAGCTCTCCTGGCAGCCCGTCGAAAGCCAGATCAAAACCGGCGTTGATGCCGGCGGGAAGGCCCACGGCGAGGGCCAGGCCACGGTCGCCACTGTGCAGGTGCCGTACGGGGCGAAGCAGGTCGGCATCATGCTGACGTGGGACCAGCCCGACACCACCATCTCCGTGAGCATGTACGATTCGGTCGCCCAGAGCGACCGGGCGACCATGACCAGTTCGCAGGGACAGGCCATGGTCATGTGCTCCGACCCCGTGCCGGGCGAGTGGCAGATTATGGCCGGCGTCCAGTCGGCGGGGGTTGAGGCGAAGACGGTCAACCTGAAGGGCGCCGTCTTCCTGGTGGCGCCCCAGCCGCTGAGCGACGTGACGGCGGACACGGTCACGGTGCAGCCCGGTGCATCTGCCGTCCTGCCGCTCACGGTAAAGATGCCCGAGGCGACCGACTCCCTGGAAGGGCGCATCGTGGTGGTCAGCACCCGGGGCGACCGGATGGGTGACCTGATGTTCCGCATTCAGGCCGATGACCTGGGCAGCGGCAGCGCCAGGGCTCAGGTGGCGGCCACAAGGAAATAGCATGTGGGAGCACCGGCCCGTCCGGTGCTCCCTTTCTGTGTCCGTAGGAATGAACGGTGCGCGTGGCGAATCGACTGGAGATACGAACACGACAACGGGAGGCATGCGCCTAATTATGATCGTTCGCTCACTCAACGTCGGCGGCACCGCCATCTACGAGTACGAGGGCAAGCAGGTCAGCACCGCTTTCTTCAAGTACCCGGTGGAAGGCGCCCTGTTCCTGACCAAAACCGGCTTCGCCCCCGACGCCCAGGCCGACCTGGTCCATCACGGCGGGCCCGACAAGGCCGCCCTGCTCTACAGCGCCGAACACTACCCCTACTGGGCGGCGGAGTTGGGCCGCGAACCCGGCCCGGCCGTTATGGGCGAGAACCTGACCGTTGAAGGCCTGACCGAAACCGAGGCCCGCATCGGCGATGTGTATCAGATCGGTGAAGCAGTGGTGCAGGTCTGCCAGCCCCGGGTGCCCTGCTTCAAAACCGTCATTCGCAACGGCCTGCCCGATATGGTCAAGCGGGTGCAGAATAGCGGCTTTACCGGTTTCTATGTACGAGTTCTGACCGAGGGCAACATCAAGGCCGGCGATGCGGTCACCCTGCTCTCCCGGGTCGAGGGCGCCCCGACCGTGGCGGAACTGAACCACACGGTCTACCACGACCACAGCGACCGGACCGCCCTGGAGCGCCTGGTCGCCACGGAAGCGCTGGCCCCGGTCTGGAAGAACTGGCTGACCAAGCTGCTCGGGTAAGGAAACGCCTTCTTGTGGCAGACTACTGTCACGAGGAGGCGTTTACATTTATGACAGAGCATATCACCCAGAACTATCAAGGGATGATCCAAACTGGGGACGGGGCGGAGGGGGCCGAGTCCCCAACCGCCGGCGAACTGCAGCCCATGCGCAGCGGCGAGCGCTGGTCGCTGACCGCTACGGAGCGGGTCTACAACGCCGGCGGCAACGAGCCCGGGCAGATGACATCCGGGTCGCCCCAGCAAGAACAGCCGTAGGCCACCGCGATCAAGCGCCAGGAGCCCGGGCTTCTGGCGCTTGTCCCATGGTACCGGTGAAATCTGACGCAGGCGGGAGGCAACCGGGAAACAAGCGGGATACAGGCGGGATACAGGCGGGAAAACCGCCTCCGGCGCCCCCGGCGGGGCCCCCCCTTGCCCGGAACACTTGTGGCAGTAGGAACCCGCAGCCCCACGCTACCCGGTCGGCAGGTGCCGGAGGCGCCCAGTTGGGTGCCTCCGGCTCTGTCCGCCGACCCCGGCTCTCCCCTGGAGTGCCTGCGAGAGTAGGGCCCAAGCACATCTCCCACACCCCGGCATGAGCATGGGATGCAGGCAGG
>JARBUG010000095.1 GCA_029239785.1 Symbiobacteriaceae bacterium
CTGGCTGAGGTCCTGTTGCGTCCGACCTTCCCCGAAGCGGAGTTTGCCCGGATGCGGGAGCGGATGCTGGTGGGGGTGAGGGAAGCCGAGAACGATACCCGCTCGGTCGCCGCCCGGCGGCTCAGCGAAATGCTCTATCCGCCGGGGTACGCATACCGGGCGCCCGCCGGGGGCACCGAGGAGTCGCTCAAGGCGATCGTCCGGGATGATCTGGCCCAGTTCCATGACCGGCATTTCCGGCCCAAGGGTGCCATTATCACCGTGGTCGGTAATGTCGACCCGGCCGATGTGGAAGCCGGGATCAGCCGGATTCTGGACGGCTGGACCGGCGGGGCCGGGCGCCCGACCTTCCCGCCCGTGGCGGCCCGCACGGCTTCCGAAGAGGACCACGCCACCATCCCTGGCAAAACACAGACCGACATCGCCCTGGGCTGGCCGCTGGTCGACCGGAGCCATCCGGATTTCCTGGCCCTTGAGTTCCTGGCCACGCTCTTCGGCGGAAACGGCACGCCGGCCAGCAGCCGCCTCTTCCGTGACGTGCGTGAGAAGCACGGCCTCAGCTACTACCAGTACGCCGCCTTCGGCGGCGCTCTGGGTGCGGCGCCCTGGACTGTGCACATCGGGGTCAACCCGTCCCGGGTCGAGTTCGCCGCCGACCTGCTCCGCCGGGAGCTTCGCCGCCTGTCAGAAGAACTCGTGCCGCAGGACGAGTTGGATGCCCTGAAGCTCTTCCTCGAAGACTACCCCGCCGTTCAGCACGAATCGCCCGAGCGGGTTGCCGCCCGGCTGACCGAGGTGGAGCGCTTCGCCCTGGGGCTCGACTTTGTAGAGCGCTACCCCGACCTGGTGCGGGCGCTCACCGCTGAGGAGCTCAAGGCCGTGGCTGCCCGCCATCTGGGTGTCGACCGGGTTGCCCTGGTCAGCGCCGGTCCCGGCGACGAATAGCCAATGACAGCGCCCGCCGACAAGCCCTCGGCGGGCGCTTTCGCGCAGCAAAAGGATTCTGCCCCCGCCGGTGCCGAACTAGTCGAACATCGAACTGTTCAAATAAGGAGATGCGGTCCGCCATGCTCACCCATGAAAAGCTGAATCAGGCCGTTGCACTGTTGCCCGAGTTCGGACTTGACCTGTGGCTCTTGCTGGGCCGTGAAACCGGCGAACTCTGCGACCCCAGCCTGCCGCTCATTCTGGAGACGACTGTCACCTGGCAGTCGGCACTTCTCATCGACCGCAGCGGCGAGCGGATCGCCATCGTCGGCCGGTACGATGTGGAGAATGTCGAGGCATCGGGTGGCTTCACCAGAGTCATCGGATACGATGAAGACCTGGGCGCCCCGCTCCTGGCCGAACTGCACAGGCTGAAGCCCCAGCGCATCGGCCTGAACTTTTCCCGCGATAACCACACCTCCGATGGTCTGACGCTGGGCATGTACCTGAGCCTGCTCGACTGGCTCAAGGGCTCGCAGTTCAGCGACCGGCTCGTCAGCGCCGACGCCTTCGCTTCGGCACTGCGGGCACGCAAGACCGCGGCAGAACTGGCCCGCATCGAATCTTCGATTTCAGCCACCATCGAGATTTTCGCGGAAGTCCCCCACTTGCTTCGGACAGGCATGACCGAGCGTGACCTTTCAGCAGCCTTCCACGACCGGGTCGACGCCCTCAAAGCCCAGACCTCCTGGGAGCGGGAGTACTGCCCCATGGTTAACTTCGGCCCGGAATCGGGCGCCGGCCACGCTGGCCCCGGCGATGTCCAACTGGCGCCCGGGCAGGTTGTCCACCTCGATTTTGGCATCAAGCAGCGCGGCTACTGCGCCGATTTGCAGCGGTGCTGGTACGTCGCCCGCCCCGGCGAAACGGCGGTTCCGACCGAGGTACAAGATGCCTTTGACACCGTGCGGGGCGCCATCCTGGCGGCCTCCATCTTCCTGCGTCCCGGCGTAACCGGCGCCGATGTGGACGCTGTCGCCCGCGGTCACGTGGTTGCAGCCGGGTACGAGGAGTACAAGCACGCCCTGGGCCATCAGGTCGGCCGCACCTGCCACGATGGCGCCACCCTCCTGGGTCCCCGGTGGCCCCGCTACGGCCAGACTGTGGAACAGGCCGTGGCAGAAGGCGAAGTCTACACCCTGGAATTGGGCGTCATGACCTCGGCCGGCATCGTCAGCCTCGAAGAGATGGTGGTGGTGACAGCCGACGGATGTCGTTTCCTGAGCGAGCCCCAAGTCGAACTAGGACTATTGGGACCATCGACCTATTCCCCCATGAATTCCTGAGAATGTAAACTGTGTATACGAGGCGGAGGGTACTCGACCCTCCGCCTCACCGATCTCATGAGGGGAGGCTCGATGCATGCGTAAGTGGATCGCAGGCCTGGGCGCCATGTTGCTCGTGGTCAGCATGGCCGTGGGGGTATCGGCCAAACAACCCGCCGACCAGGGACAACGGATCACACTCATGGCGGGCGACGCCAAGGTTCACGGGGTGGCCGCTCGGCACAGCTTCGGCAACGGCAAGGTTTCGGCCCAAGTCAGTGCCGCCCAGCTGCGGCAACTGGCTGAAGCGGGCGTCTCCTACGAACTGGTGCCGGAACGCTGGGTGGATGCCACTCCCGAAGGCAAGGGCGACAACGGCAAGGGTAAGCCGGGCACTGGCGGCCGGACCGTCCCCACCAGCCAGGTTCCCTACGGCATCAAAATGATCTATGGCGACCCGAACCTGACGCCCGCCGGAGTCAGTGGCGGCAGTGGCGTGACCGTCGCCGTGCTCGATACCGGGTCCATCAACCATCCCGACTTCTTCCGGGCGAATGGAACCAATATCATTACCGATTGCGTCGACTTTGCCAACAATAAGGTTGACATGATCCAGGGATCTTGCCTCGACGGCCATGGCCATGGCACTCACGTGACTGGCACCATCGCTGCGGCGGGTGGCACCGATGGCCTGGGCATCTTCGGTGTGGCGCCCGGCGCCAACATCTTCAGCTACCGGGTGCTCAACAACCAGGGCCGCGGCTACGCCGACGACATTGCCCGGGCGATTACCTGGGCGGCTGACAATGGCGCTGATATCATCTCCATGTCCCTCGGGTCGTCGGCGCCTTCCAGCCTCGAGCTGGATGCGATCAGGTATGCCAACAGCCAGGGCGTTCTGGTGATTGCGGCAGCCGGCAACAGCGGACCGAATGCCAACACCATCGGTTACCCCGGCGGTTTCAAGGAAGCGGTGGCGGTCGCCTCGCTCAACGCTGATGAAGTGGTCAGCTACTTCTCCAGCCGTGGCCTTGATGATGGCAACGACAACAGCATCGCCGACCGTGAAGTCGAAGTGGCCGGCCCCGGCCGGAGCGTCCTCTCCACCTCCAAGAGCGGCGGGTACGAGTTGATGAGCGGCACCTCTATGGCGACGCCGCACATCGCCGGCCTGGCCGCCAAGATGTGGAACGGCGCCACGTCGACCCGCAACTGGCTGGTGAACGCCGCCCAGTCGCACGACATCACCCGAGCTGAACAGGTCAACAACGCTGGCTCCGGTTACGACATCGCCGCCGGATACGGGCTGCCGCAGGTGAGTACCAACGTCCAGTCGATGTGGAACAACTAGTCATCTTCCCCCCGGGGCCGGCGCCCCGGGGGTTTTCACATTCCCAGGCAGGGCAACGTAATCTGGAGCAGGGTCTTTCTGTCTGGAGGTGAAGAGGGTGGCGATCGGCAAGGCTGCGCCGGTGGGCGGTGCGTTTGCCTGCCCCGGCTGTCTGACCCCGATTCCAGGTTTTAACCGGGCATTCGGGACCTTCGGGGCGGTTCCACCGTATCCGGGCTTCTGCCCCGTCCCTGGCATTCCCGGGTATAACCGGGCATTTGGGACTTTTGGCGCCGTGCCGCCGTTTCCGGGGTTCTGTCCGGTAACGGCAATTCCGGGCTACAACCCGAACTTCGGGACATATCCCGGCATTTGCAAGGGGTGCGTGTGAGCCACATGCCCGCCAGGCCCTGGCGGGCATGTTTCCCTTTTACAACCGGAGGGCAGAATATCGGCAGTTTCACCCGCCGCACCGGCATACCGACTCGCTGCCTCCGGTCGTCGAAATGGCAGGGCCCCGAAAGGGATGGCTCATGGGCAAGTCGAAGTCATACTCATTCTCAATACCGCCGAACGAGGGGATGTACCATGGCCCACAAAGCGGCCTTGACGTGGAACGGAAACGGCTACGTATTTGACGGAATCACGGGCAAGGGAATCCAAGTGCAAATCGGAACGGACGAAGCCGGCAACCCGGTGGGCGCCGGCCCCAAAGAACTGGTCTGCCTGGCCCTGGGCTCCTGCGCCGGCTCCAACCTGGTCACCATGATGAAGAAGATGCGCCAGCAAGTCGATAAAATTGAAATCAGTGTGGAAGCCCAGCAGGCCGACACCGATCCCATGGTCTTCACCCACGTCATCTCCCGCTATACCCTGTATGGCAAGCAGATCGATCCGGCCAAGGTCAAAAAAGCGCTCGATTATATTGAAGAGAAGTACTGCGGCGTCCTCCATATGGTCAACAAGACGGCCAAAACGGAGTACGCGTTTGAGATCGTGGAGGTCTAAATGGGCTGGCTGACGAACCTGCACAACCGCACCAGCATCTTTACCAAGGTCCTGGTCGCCAACGCCGTCATCGTGGTCGTTGGCACCGTCACCACGGTCACCGTAGCGACCCACGTCTGGCATGACCGGGCGGCAGAGCCTATTGTCGCCGTTCTGTTCATCCTGGCCGGCCTGGCCATTTCGATGGGCGTGAACTATGGGATTCTCCGGCTGGCGTTTCGGCCCATGTTTGCGCTGCAAGTGACGCTTGACCGGGTGCGGCGGGGCGATTTTTCGGCCCGGGCGCCCGAAGTGGCCGGCGACCCGGATATCGCCAGGGTGATCGAAATCGCTAACCTGATGCTCGACCGGCTGGCCGAGCACCGGCAGGCGGTGGCATCGCAGGTGATTCGGGCCATGGAAGAAGAGCGGAAGCGGATCGCCCGAGAACTGCACGACGAGACCAGCCAGTCGCTGACCACCATGATGGTCAACCTGGATGTGATCGAAAAGCAGTTGCCAGATCCAAGTGACGAGCTGGCGGGACGGGTTCGTCTGACCAAGGAGATTGCGCAGCGCACACTCGATGAGACCCGGCGTCTCATGTTTGACCTCCGCCCCTCGGTGCTCGATGACCTCGGCCTGGTGCCGGCCCTGCGCTGGTTCGTCAATCAGCGGGTCGTACCCCGGGGGCTCCAGGTGGAATTCCAGGCATCGGGCGTGGACCAGCGCCTGCCTGAAGAGTTGGAAACAGCGCTGTTCCGGATCATTCAGGAGGCCGTAACCAATACGGTCAAACATGCGAAAGCAAAGCGGGTATCGATCACGTTGCAGCGGGAGCCGGGCGAGATCCGGGCGGTCGTTCAAGATGACGGCCACGGATTCCATCCCGTGCACGTGGTGAGCAAGGATGATAAGGACCGGGGGCTGGGCCTGTTTGGTATGCAAGAGCGTGCGGCGCTCGTGGGGGGCACTGTGCGGATCGATTCCGGCCCCGGACGCGGAACTACCGTCAGTGTGTCGGTGCCGGATCGAGGAAGGGGGAGGGTAGCTGGTGGCTAACATTCGTGTACTGCTGGTCGACGACCATGCGATTTTGCGGGAAGGAATTCGGTACCTGCTGTCCGCCAGCGGTGAAGTCGATGTTGTGGGCGAAGCGCAGGATGGTGTCGAGGCGCTGGAGATGGTTGAGCAGCTGAAGCCCGACGCCGTGTTGATGGATATCGCCATGCCGCGCATGAACGGCATTGAGGCAACGACGGAACTGAAGCGGCGGCATCCGGAACTGCCGGTGCTGATCTTGTCCATGTATGACAGTGAAGAGTATGTATTGCCGATTCTGAAGGCCGGCGCCTCCGGGTACGTGCTGAAGCGGGCCGCGGCTCAGGAACTGGTCTCGGCCCTGAAGGCTGTCGTGTCGGGTCAGGTGATTCTGCACCCGGACATCGCCCGTACGGTTATGGAAAACATCGGCCAGGGTGGGGGCGCAGCAGCGCCTGCCGCAACGGCAACCGCTCAGTTGGGCCGGGCTGACGGGACTCCGCATCCACAGTTGGAGCAGCTGACCGAGCGGGAGCGGGAGGTTCTGACCCTGATTGCACGGGGGCTGACCAACCAGCAGATCGGCGAGAAGCTCTTTATTTCCATCAAGACGGTGCAGGCGCACCGGGCCAACCTTATGGAAAAGCTTGACCTGCACGATGCTGTAGAACTGACCAAGTTTGCCATCAAAACCGGGCTGGTTTCGCTCGACGAGCTATAGGAGCCTTGCTAGTCAAACCCTGGTGCTTCCAGGGTTTTTGGCTGAGCGGCGGTCGGGTCCGGCCAGGGGCGTCGTCGCGGCGGGGCGGCTCATACAGCGGTATCATCTTTGCTGCCGCAAAGATGGTGAACTAACGCCCCGAGGCTCCTCAACCCCTGACCAGACCCGACCGCCGGCGTCACACCACCGTCGAGGTGTATCGGGGCGCCTGGGCCGACCATCGAAGTCCGCCCAGGCGTAGGACGACTATGCTTGTCTGCGCCCAACCCGCGTAACGCCGAGACGGACCTCGATGGTCCGTCTCGGCGCCCCGTCAAACCGTGGGGTGGCGCTGCGTCAGGCGGACCGGGCCCGGGCCGCCGCTCAAGGCCGATCAGCCCAAAAGAGGGGGAACTGCCGTGTCCAAACACATGGGGGATCACCTGCCCCAAGAGCTCCTGCAGAAGCTCCACCACGGCAACCTCTACCGCCCGGGCGGGCTGGGGCTCGCCGTGCTCACCCTGGACCCCGCCGGCTGGCCCCACCTTGCCATGGCCCCAGGCTGTGTTGCTGTGGCGCCCCACCAGGTCTGGGTGGCGCTGGGCGGCTCGTCGCAATCGCTGGCCAACGTGCAGCGCAACGGCATCGCTACCCTGCAAATAGCCGGGCCCGGCACGCTCTACTACGTCAAAGGCCGGGCAGCCGTAGTCCGGCCGGAAATGCAGGTCATGCAACAGGAGGCCGCCCTGCGGCTGGACGTGAACGAAGTGCTGGCGGACACCGAATCCTTCGTGGAGATCACCTCCGGCATTGGCTACCGTTACCGGCTCATGCACGAGGATTTCGTACAGATCATCGGGGCACTGCTGGACGAGCTACATACGCTGGCAACGGAGGCGCGCTAACATGCGGATTGTGGTGGGCATCAGCGGCGCCTCGGGCGCCATTTACGGGATCCGGACGCTGCAGGCGCTCCGCCATCTCGGTGTCGAAACACACCTGGTCCTGAGCGAGACCGCCGGCGAAACCATCGCCTACGAGACGCCCTACACCGTGGACGAGGTGCTGGCCATGGCCGACAAGGTCTATCCCGTAAACGATGTGGCAGCGGCCATCTCCAGCGGCTCTTTCCGAACCGATGGCATGATCGTCGCCCCCTGCTCCATCAAAACGTTGTCGGGCGTGGCCAACAGCTACAACGACAACCTACTGACCCGCGCCGCCGACGTCAGCCTCAAAGAGAGGCGCAGGTTGGTCCTGGTGGTGCGGGAAACGCCGCTCCACCTGGGCCACCTGCGCCTGATGACAACCGTTACGGAAATGGGCGCCGTCCTGCTGCCGCCAATGCCGGCCTTCTACCACAAGCCCCAGACCATCGACGACATCGTGAATCAGACCGTGGGCAAGGTACTGGACCAGTTCGGCCTTGACGCCAGCCTCTTCAAACGCTGGACCGGGCTCTAGAAGCGCACGGTCACTCAACCCGGCCCGAGGGCCGCACGTCGTAGACCAGACCCTCGTACAGGACCGTCACGTTGCCGAGCGAAATCGCCCTGATGCCTGGCACAAACTCCAGATCGTCAAAGTCAAAGGGCGGGTCTACCCGGATCGCCATCGACCGCCCGTTGAGCAGTTTCATGCTTAGCTCCGTGTACACGGCGCCCCACCTTTCCGTCTTCGTCTGCCGGTGCACCTTGGTGCTGGCATTGACGCGTGCGGAGGACGGCGCGTTGCTAGTATTCCCGCACTTTTTGCTTCCGCATCTGCGATTTATGATAGATTTGGCGAGAAATCGCTAATACTTTTCTACGGCGCTGTTTGTATCAGCGCCGTTATTTGCTATTATGATAGGGAGTGCTACCGCATTCGTATGGGAACCGTAGCCCCGACAAGTACCAGTACGTGCAAGGTATCAAGGGACTAACACCCGTTAGGGCACGGAGCCGATTGTCCTAGACCTTGAAACCATGGTAGAGTGATACTAAGAGGGAAAGGAGGGCGCCCGTGCCATGAGAGTTTTGATTGTCGACGATCATCTAATGCTTCGCAAGGGCGTACTAAGCATCCTCACCAGCAGCGACGTGGAAGTTGTAGGCGAAGCGAACAACGGACAGGAAGCCCTGGAGTTGGTGCCCAAGTTGAAGCCCGATCTGGTGCTGATGGACATCAACATGCCGGTTCTTGATGGTGTTGAAGCCACCAAGAAGCTCAAGGCGCTGTACTCGGACCTGAAGGTGGTCATCCTGACGGTCTCCGAGATCGACAAGGACCTGTTCGAAGCGATCAAGGCTGGTGCCGATGGCTATCTGCTCAAGAGCCTCGGCCCGGAAGAGCTTGTCGCCTCGCTCAAGTCAGCGTTCGCCGGTGAGGCTCCGATCTCTTCGGTTATGGCTGCAAAGATGCTCAAAGAGTTCCGGATGCCGCGCACCGGTTCCGCTGGCAAGGAAGAAGGCCAGCAGTTGTCGCCGCGTGAAGTCGAAGTGCTCCGCCTGGCCAGTACCGGTCTCACCTATAAGGAGATCGCCTCCAAGCTGTACGTCGCCGAGAGCACGGTCAAGAACCACATGCGGCATATTCTGGAGAAGCTGCATCTGCGGAACCGTTCGGAAGCTGTTGGCTATGCCATTCGCGAAGGCTTGGCCGGAGATCCCTGATCTATATCACTAACAACCACCCGAAGTCCTCGGGTGGTTTTTAATATCTAGTGAAAAATCAGGCGGAGGGTGGATGGTAGGTCTACCCGCGTGGCGGCTACCATGAAGGTACTTGATGGAATTACCGCGTCTGCTTTGACAACCTGGCGGAGGAGGGCGAATGATTTGAAGAAGATTCTTCTGGCGACGGATGGCAGTGAGAGCAGTATGCATGCAGCCAGACTGCTTGGTGATCTGATTGCCTGTCAGCCCGAAGCCCAGGTAACCGTATTGCACGTGGCGCATGTGCCGCGGTCGTACTTCATGACCGATGAAGACGGAAACAAGGTGACGCCCGAGGTGCCGCTTGATGTGATGATTCGGCGGTCTGCCGAGCCGATTTTCCGCCGGACCCTGTCGGCCCTGGGCCTGCCCGAGGACCGGGTGGTCACCGAAGTGCAGGTGGGCGAACCCTCAGAGGAGATTGTGGACCTGGCGCGGCTGGAGGGCTACGACATGATCGTCCTGGGCAACCGGGGCCTGGGTCAGGTGAAAGAACTCCTCCTGGGCAGCGTGTCGCACAAGGTGCTGCACACCGCTCCGTGCCCGGTGCTCGTGGCCCGCTGATCCATAGCGCTTCCGCCAATCAGGCCAGAGGTCGGGTACTGCCCGCACCCCTGGCCTTTTCCTATGCTGAAGGAGATATTTCGCCACACAAAGAATCAAGATCACAGGATACTGGTAGCCCAAAAGCAGGAGGGACCGCCCGTGACCGTGCAGATCGATTTTAGCAAGTATCACCGCTACGATGAACTGGTGCATGACCTGCAGCAGTTGGCCGAGGCCTATCCGCACCTGACCCGTCTGTACTCGATTGGTAAGTCTTATGAAGGGCGCGACCTGTGGTGCCTGGAGATTACCAACCATGCCACGGGTGATCACAATGATAAACCCGGCTATTACGTGGACGGCAACTTGCATGCCGGCGAAGTGACCGGCACGGCCTGCGCCCTGTATACCGCCTGGTACCTGGTGACCAACTACGGCAAGAGCGACGAGGTCACCCGCCTGGTCGATACCCTCAGCTTCTATGTGATTCCCCGGGTCTCGCCGGACGGCGCTGAGAAGTACCTGACCACGCCCTACTTCCTGCGCTCCAGCGTGCGCCCCTACCCCTTTGTGGAGGAGCAGGACGGCCTGTACGCCGAGGATATCGACGGGAACGGCGTCATTTTGCAGATGCGGGTGCCCGACCCCGACGGCGAGTGGAAGATTTCCGCCAAGGATGCCCGCCTGATGATCCCCCGGCTGCCCCACGAGTATGGCGGCCAGTACTACCGCCTCTTCCAGGAGGGGCTGGTCCGCAACTTTGACGGCGTGGAGATCAAGCCCGCCCCTGGCCGGTGGGGCCTGGACATGAACCGCCAGTTCCCGGTCAACTGGGAGCCCGAGGCGAAGCAGGGCGGCGCCGGCCCGTACCCCATGAGCGAGCCGGAGACCCGGGCCATCGGCGAGTTCCTGCTGAACCAGAAGAACATCGTGGGCGGGCAGTCGTTCCACACCACCACGGGCATCATTTTGCGGCCGTCGTCGTTCAAGACGGATGCGAAGATGGCCGCGAAGGACCGGCTGGCCTTCAGCGCCATCGGCCAGGTGGGCGAGGAGTTGACCAACTACCCCTGCGTTTCGGTCTACGATGGCTTTGCCTATGACAAGGAGAAGCCGATCAAGGGCGCCTTCCTTGACTGGTGCTACGAGAACCTCGGCCTGATGATCTACTCCACGGAGCTGTGGGACCTGCGGGTCCGGGCCGGCCTCGACCGGGTGCCGTTCCTGAACCCCACCAAGCAGCGGAATGCCGAGGAGGAGGGCCTGGCGCTGCTGGCCTTTGTCGACCGGGAGTTGGCCGGCGAGGGCTTCGTGGACTGGTACAACTTTGACCACCCGCAGTTCGGACCCGTGCAGTTGGGCGGCTGGTCGATGAAGGACCTGCTCCAGAACGCCCCGCCCCGCTTCCTGAAGGCGGAGGCGCACAAGAACGCCCTCTTCTGCCTGAAGCATGCCGCTGCCTCGCCGCTGATGGAGATCGGCGCAGCCAGGGCGGAGCATCTCGGCGAAGGCGTCTATCGGGTCGCCGTGACGGTGAAGAACCGCGGCTACCTGCCGACCAACGTGACCGAGCAGGCGAAGGCGGTCAAGGCGGTCAAGCCCGTGCTGGCGGAACTGGCACTGCCCGCGGGTGCCGAGCTCGTGCTGGGCAAGCTGCGGGAGGAACTGGGCCACCTGGAAGGCCGGATCGTGCCGCCCAGCGGCTTCTACCCCAGCAGCACCGTGAACCAGCGGGAGAAGCGGGTGGAGTGGATCGTCAAGGCGCCGCAGGGCGGCGAACTGACGGTGCGGGTCACTTCGGAGAAGGCCGGCAAGGCCGCCATCACCCTGGCCCTGACGGCGGAGGTGTAGGCGCATGAGCGACGCACGCAAGGTTCTGGAGGCCTACAGCTCCAGCAAGTATCATCGCTACGACGAGATCACGGCGTTCTTAAAGGCCTGGGCGGAATGCTATCCGCACCTGTGCCGCCTGGAGTCGGTGGGGCAGTCGTCCGAGGGGCGCGCGATCTGGTCGATGACGATCACCAACTTCGCCACCGGCGAGGACACGGTCAAGCCGGCCTATCACATCAACGGGCAGCATCATGCCGGTGAGGTGACCGCTGCTGCGACGGCCGTTTACACCATCCACTATCTGCTGACGAATTATGGGACGGATGCGGCGGTTACGGAACTGCTGGATACCCGGGCGGTCTATGTGCTGCCCCGGCTCTCGGTGGACGGCACGGAGTGGTACTTCGACAACCCGCAGATGCTGCGGTCGACGCCGCTGATGTGGCCTTCGCCCGAGGAGCCCGAAGGGCTGCGTCCTGAAGATATCAACGGCGACGGCAAGATTCTGCTGATGCGAATCCCGCACCCCGAGGGTGAGTGGAAAGTCTCCGAGAAGGACGCCCGGCTGATGGTGCGCCGGCGGCCTGAGGACAGGGACGGCACCTTCTACAAGATCCACACGGAAGGGACGATCAAGCGGCGGACGGCAGACGGTGGGCTGGAGCCGTTCTACGACGGCAAGGCGATCACCGGCGACCCCGGCGGCCCTTATTCCCGGGAGCGGTCCTTCGACTTTAACCGGAACTACCCGCTCAATTGGAAGCCGCAGTACCGGCAGCCCGGCGCCGGCCGTTACCCCTTCGACCGGCCCGAAGTGCGGGCGATGGCGGAGTTCTGGCTGAAGCATCCCAACATCGGGGCGGCCATGAGCTACCACACCCGGTCGGGCATGAACCTGCGCCCGTCGCCCCTGATTGGCGACGACAAGATGAACGGGTTCGACCTCCAGATGTACAAGGCGATCGGCGAGACCTGCAAGCGGATTACGGGCTATCCGACCGTCAGCGTCTATGAGTATTTCACGGCTGACTACAACCCGGACCGGCTCGATGTGGGCTCCTGGCTGGAATGGTGCTACGACCAGATGGGCGTTCAGGGCTTTGAAATGGAGCTTTGGAACTTCCCGTATATCTGCGGCGTGCCGTACCGGCCGTTCAAGGAATTGAAGAACCTGCCCGATGAGAAGCGGGAAGAAGAGGCGCTCATGCAGCTTGCGTGGAACGACCGGGAGCTCAATGGCGAGGGCTTCACCAACTGGACGCCCTTTGAGCATCCGCAGCTCGGGCCGGTGGAGATTGGCGGCTGGGAGCCCAAGTTCGTGGGCCAGAACCCGCCCGAGAAGCTGCTGCATCAGGAAGTGCACAAGTCCACCGTCTTTACGGTGGAGCATGCGCTCTCGCTGCCGCTGCTACGGGTGGGCGACGTGCGGGTGACCCGCCTGGGCGACCGGCTCTTTAAGCTGGCCGTGCAGGTGGTCAACCGGGGGTATCTGCCGACAAACGTGACGCAGGTCGCCGTCAACATGAAGGCCACCAAGCCGGTGGAGGTAACGCTCGCCGGCGATGTGACGGTTGCGGGCGGCAAGGCGAAGCAGGAACTGGGCCACATACTGGGCCGGGGCTGCGGCGGTGCCTCCATGTGGGGCAACGGCGCTTCGCCGACCACCGAGGCGTGGGCCGAATGGGTCGTCGCCGCTGCGGCGGGAACTGTGGTGACGGTAAACGTCGCGAGTGACCGTGGCGGCTACGTATCGCACGAGATCGTGTTGGGAGGGTAAGCCGGTGGTAGCATACGAACCCGGCCGTTATCTGCGGTACGACGAGATGACGGCGTTCCTGAAGGCCTGCGCCGCCGAATACCCCGCCCTGTGCACGTTGGAAGAGATCGGCCTCTCGGCGGAGGGGCGGTCGGTCTGGGCGGTCACGCTGACAAACCGGGCGACCGGTGCGCATGATGCGAAGCCTGGTTATCTGTTTGATGCCAATACCCACGCCGGTGAGGTGACCGGTGGGGCGGCGGCGCTGTATACGATCCACTGGTTGCTGTCTGGGTACGGGGTAGATCCTGTGGCGACGGAGCTGTTGGATACTCGGGCGGTCTATGCGGTGCCCCGCATCGCCGTGGATGGGGTGGAACTGTACCTGTCGTCGCCGACCAAGCTCCGGTCGAGCCCCCGTCGGTATCCCGAGGCGGAGGAGGCCCCTGGCTTCTACGCGGAGGATATCAACGGCGACGGGCTGATTCTGGAGATGCGCCAGGTTCATCCCGACGGGGATTGGAAGGTGGACTCGGAGGATCCCCGCTTGATGGTGCCGCGGCGGCCCGAAGATCGTGAGGGTCTGTTCTACCGGGTCTTCTTCGAGGGCATCATCAAGGGGTGGGATGGCAAGGCGATTCTGCCGATGCGGAACCCCCGGCGGATGGACTTTAACCGGAACTACCCGGCGTTCTGGAATCCCGAGGCGAAGCAGCCCGGGGCGGGGCCCTACCCGCTGAGCGAGCCGGAGACCCGGGCGCTGGCCGATTTCCTGGTGGGGCACCCCAATATCGGGGCGTATGTGGCGTTCCATACGACCGGTGGCGTCCTGCTGCGTCCGCCGTCAAACGGCGGCGACGACAAGATGAACGGCGCCGACCTGGAAGTCTTCAAGCGCATCGGCGAGATGTGCACCCGGCTGACGGGCGCCCCGTGCAAGTCGACCTTTGGGGCGTTCAACTACCCCGGGCAGGAGGCGCTGGTGAAGGGCGCCGATGACTGGGCGTACGAGCACTACGGGGTGCAGGCCTACACCTTCGAGCTGTGGAACCCCGACCTGCGGGCCGGCGCCCAGGGCTATGCCCAGGTGGGCGTGAAGGGGCTGCTCGACCGGACCGAAGCCCAGGTCATTGAAGATGACCGGAAGCTGCTCGCCTGGAGCGACCGGGAGTTGGGCGGTGGCGGGTTCATCGGCTGGGCGCCGTTCGAGCATCCGCAGCTTGGGCCGGTGGAGATTGGCGGCTGGGACCCCAAGCGGGCGATCCAGAACCCGCCGGAGGGGCCGCTGTTGGTGGAGGAGGTCACGAAGGCGGCTGCCTTCATCGTGCAGCATGCGCTGGCTACGCCGCGGCTGACCGTGGAGTTGCGGGTTTCGCCACTTGGCGCAGGCCTGTACAAGGTGTCGGCCGCGGTGCGGAACGTGGGCGGCCTGCCGACCAACGTGACGGAGATGGCCGTGACGATGAAGGCGGCCAGGCCCATCGAAGTGCGGCTTGCGGGCGATGTGCAGGTGCTCTCCGGGCAGGTCCGGCAGGAGGTCGGTCACCTGGAAGGCTGGGCAGCGACGGGCGGGCGCCCCGCCCGGAGCGAGGCGTGGGTTGAGTGGGTAGTGCGGGCGCAGCAGTCGGGCGCCCGGGTCGCCGTGACGGCGGCGACAGCCCGGGCCGGTACGGCGACCGCTGAGGTGGTGCTCCAGGGGTGATCACCGCGCGGCGACTGGTGCCCGGGTTGATGACAGGGCTGCTGGGCCTGGCGCTTCTGGCGCCGGGCCAGGCCCGGGCAGGGCGCGGGCCTGGCCCGGCGTTGGTGGCCCTGCCGCCGGGGGCGGTGGCGGCACCGGCGGTGGTGGCGGGTGCCAACTTGGGCGGGACTGTGCGCCCGCAGGATGCGCCCCCCGAGGCGGTGGCCGATGCAGGTGTCGAGCCGGCGGCGCCCGCCGGTTCCGAGGCTGCCGACGCCCCCGATCGCGAAACGGCGCCGCCGCCGGTCCAGATCATGGACCATTTCTCGATCGTCAACCCTGAGCAAGTCTACACCTACGAACTTCTTACCAGTGATCTTCAGCGCATGGCGGCCCAGTACCCCGACCTGGCCCGCGTCCGCACCCTTGGCCAGACCGCCTACGGGCGGGAGATCTGGGCACTGGGGCTGGGCACCGGCCCGGGCACCGTGCTGCTGGTCGGTGCCCACCACGGCTCCGAGTGGCTCACCGCCAACCTGATGGCAGCCATGGCCGACCGCTACGCACTGGCTGCCACCGTGGGGGAAACCCTCGGTGGCTTCAACGTGAACGAACTCCTGCGCAGCGCCACGCTCTGGTTCGTTCCCATGCTCAACCCCGACGGCGTAACGCTGTCCCAGGTCGGGCTCTCCGCCTTTCCGGCGGAATCGCACGCACGGTTCTTGGCATGGAACGGCGGCAGGGATGACTTCCGCGGCTGGAAGGCGAACGGCGAGGGGATCGACCTGAACCGCCAATACCCGGCGGAGTGGGCCTATATCGCGGCCAGCCCGGCAGGGCCGTCCTTCTCCCACTACAAGGGAGCCGAGCCCCTGGTGGCCAGCGAGAGCCGGGCACTGTTCGACTTCACCCTGGCACTTGATCCGGAGATGGTGGTCGCGTACCACTCGGCAGGTCAGGTCATCTTCTGGCATTTCCACACCTGGCCGGAGAACGTGGAGCGGGACCACCGCATCGCCGAGCGCCTGTCAGGCCTGACGGGCTATGATCTGCTCCCCCCGGAGGAGAACCCCTCGGGCGGCGGCTACAAGGACTGGTTCGTCCAGACCGTCGGGCGCCCCGGCTTCACCCTGGAGATAGGCCGGTACACCGATGGCGGCCCGCTGCCACTGTCGGCCTTCGCAGAGGAGTGGCAGCGCAACCGTGCCGTGGGCCTGGCCCTGGCGGAGGAAGCGGTGCGGCTTGATCAAGAACGAGGCGCCCGCTAAGGCGGCGAGCAGAGGCCTGCATCCCTGGGATGCAGGCCTCTGCTCATGTGCCCGGGCAAGCGGGCGCAGCAAGCAAAATCAGTCTTACGCACCAGGGGGACCTCGATGGTCCCCCTGGTGCGCCCGCGGAACCTTTGGGAGGCTACTTGCCCAGGCGGCCGGACCCGACCGCCGCGACAGAGAGCGCGGCGATTTTCCTTTCCCTCACAAACTCCCTCACAAAGCTGGCAGGAATTCTCAACCGAGTGTGCGAACTCAGTAAAGCGTAACCTATAAAATGTATCTAGAGGAAACGTTAGGTACGATCCTAGAAAGAAGAGACTGTCAGACCATACGGGGGGAAGAACGTGTCAAAGACGAATCGCGTAGCCGAACATGACCGGGCTGTGGAGCGGTGGGCAATTAAGGTGGTCTGGTCGCTGCTGCCGCTGTACGCGGTGCTTGCCGGTGCCATTCTCGCAGGCGTCATGAGCATGGCATGGCCGACCATGCTCAAGCTGGTCGGCGCCGGCCTGGTCGCCATGGCCATTCCGACCGTCGCATTCCGGTGGGGCCTCACGGGCTGGCCCATGCGCTACCTGACCGTGACCGCCCTGCTCGCCAACATTCTCTTTGTCGCGGTCCTGACACCCGACGTGAACGGCACCCAGTGGCCGCTCTGGCTGGTCCCGGTCATCCTGAGCCTGGTCTTCGCCGACGTCACCCTGACCACCGTCGCGAGCCTGGTCTCCCTCTCCCTGGCCGCCGCATCGACCTGGTTCAACTACACCGGCCAGGCCACCAGCAGCCTGGACGCGGTCTCCGGGCAGATCGTCATCAATCTCTTCCTGCTCTTTCTCACAGGTGCCGTCGCCGTCAAATCCCGTGACCTGACCCGTGAAAACCTACGCCGGGCCGCGGAGCAGGAAGATGGGCTCAAGCGGCTGGACACGGTCGTCAAAAAGGCCGGTCTGACTGCCGAACAACTGATCCGGGCCGCCGCCGAACTCGGCCAGAGCAGCCAGGGCGCCCGCCAGCGGCTGGACACCTCGTTCAAAGTCCTTGTCGACCAGCTCGACCGGGGCTGGCACGAGCAGACCGAGGCGATCCGGCAGATCACCGCAACCCTGGGCCAGCAGGTCCAGGCCATCGGGCAGATCGCGGCCGGTGCCGAGAACCAATCGCGTGAAGTCGGGCAGACCTTCACCGTCACCCGCGACATGGCCGGCGCCCTGCGCGAAATCGCCGAGCATGCCACCAGCGCTGACGAGGCCTCGGCCGATGCCACCGAGCGGGCCGAGCAGGGCGCCCGGGCCGTCAGCCAGACCTTGCAAGGCATGCAGGGCCTGAGCGATGCGGTCAAAGAGGCGGCGGGCACCGTCACCGACCTGGGCGGCCTGTCGGCCCAAATCGGGCACATCGTCGAGACGATCACCGCGATCGCCGAACAGACCAACATGCTGGCGCTCAATGCAGCGATTGAGGCGGCCCGGGCCGGTGAGCATGGACGTGGCTTCGCCGTGGTGGCGGATGAAGTGCGCAAGCTGGCCGAGGGCTCGGCCAGAGCCTCGCAGGAGATTGGCGGACTGATCGCCCGCATCCAGACCGGCATCCGGCAGGCGACCGACGTCATGGAAGATGCACGCCACCGGGCCGAGCAGGGCATTGGCATCTCCCGGCAGGCCGGCGAGGCGCTGACCACCATTCAAAGCTCGGCCCGCACTTCTGCCGAGCAGGTCCGGTCCATGCTCCGGCGCCTCCAGGCCGTGGCCGCCAGCAGCCAGACCGTCGAGGAGACGATCGGGCACGTGGCCGCCATCAGCGAGGAGTACACCTCGTCCACTGAGGAGATGGCCGCCGGCAGCCAGCAGGTGCTGAGCGCCGTCGGGCAGGTGGAGCAGGTGACCGAGGCGGGCAGCGCTAACCTCCGGCGGGTGCGCGAGGACCTGGGGCAGGTGGTGGCCATGGTCTACGGCACGTCCATGGCGGCGCAGGAGTTGACGACGCTGGCGAATGAACTGCAAGCGGAGTTGGGGAGCCGGTAGTGTTCAATGTGGGCGGGCCGGGTCCGGCCGGGGGCGCTCGTCGCGGCGGGACGGCTTACACAGAGGAATACTCCATGCTGCCGCATGGACTTTGAACTAACGCCCCGATGCTCCTCAACCCCCGACCAGACCCGGCCCGCCGGCGTTGTGCCCCCCCGATAGCTTACCGGGGCGCACCGAGAGGGCCGTCGAGGCCCTCCCGCTACGTAGAGTTGAAGCTACTTATTTGCGCCCGCCCCTGTTGGCACCACTAGACACAAAGGAGAGGTCATCCTCACAATGGCCTCTCCTTTCTGTTTACATTCTCCCCCGTATCTCGTACTATGTAGGTGCGTCATAA
>JARBUG010000263.1 GCA_029239785.1 Symbiobacteriaceae bacterium
AGGCCGAGGAGGGCCGGAGCGCCGAGCCGGGCGTGGCGGCGGGGCCGCCGGCCGGGGCGCCGCCGGCGCCCGCTCCCGGCTTCGCCGTGCCGCTGCCGGGCTTGCCGGTCGCCCCGCCGGGGGCGGCGCCCGGCGCCCCGGGCTACGCCCCCGGCCCGGGCGCCCCGGGCTACGCCCCCGGCCCGGTCGCCCCGGGCTTCGCCCCCGGCCCGGCGCCCGGCGCCCCGGGCCCCGCTCCCGGCTTCGCCGTGCCGCTGCCGGGCTTGCCGGTCGCTCCGCCGGGGGCGGCCCCCGGCCCGGGCGCCCCGGGCGCCCCCGTGCCGCCCGGCTAGCCCATGGACCTCCCCTTCGAACCCATGCTCCTCTCCCCGGCCCCGGCCCCCTTCGCCGACCCGGCCTGGCTCTACCAAGTCAAATGGGACGGCGTCCGCAACCTGACCCTCATCGACGGCGGCCGCATCCGCCACTGGAGCCGCCGGCTCCGTGACCGCACCGCCCTCTTTCCCGACCTCGACGGCCTGGTCACCCACCTCCCAAAATCCCAAAAACTCGTCCTCGACGGCGAAATCGTCGTCCTCCGCGACGGCAAACCCAGCTTCCCAGCCATCCTGGAGCGCGACGTCGGCGGCCAGTTCGACCCCCGCAAGCTCCGCACCGCCCCGGCCACCCTGATCCTCTTCGACATCCTCGAATACGGCGACCGCCCGCTCTACACAACGCCGCTCGAAGAGCGCCTCGACCTGCTTGCCAGGCTCCTGCCCGAACCCGGGCCATCTTTCCAAACCGCAGAATCCTTCCCCGGCCCCAGCGGCCCCGACCTCTTCGCGGCCACCACCCAACAACAGCTAGAGGGGGTGGTCGCCAAACGGCGAGCATCCACCTACACCCCCGGCCTCCGCACCCGGGACTGGCTCAAGATCAAGCGCAAGCAGCAACTGCTCGCCGTCATCCTCGGCTACACCGCCCCGGTCGGGCGCCCGGGCGGCCTGCTCCTCGGCGCGCACGACCCCGCCGGGCGCCTCACCTACATCGGCCGGGTTGGCTCCGGCATCACCGCAGAACAACTCCGCACGCTGAAGGCCCACCTGCCCCCGGCGCCCCGGCCGCTGGCCTACGAACCAACGCTGCGGGACCGCTTCTCAGGCCCCCCCGGCCCGGTCGTCTGGACCGAGCCCCGTCTGACCGCCATCATCGAGTACACCGAATGGACGGAAGAGCAACGCCTCCGGGACCCCGTCTTGATCGGTTTCTCGACAGAGCCCCCACAAAGGGCACAACTACCGTAGAAGGAGGCGAACCACCCATGCCAGACCCCCATCCCAACCACCACGATCCCGAGCACTACCGGCACGATACCGACCACGGCGCCCTGAACGGCACGGACAATGCCGCCATCTTGCTCCAAGATGCCACCGACCCGAACAAATGGCCCGGCGGCGACCTCACCTACGTCGCCGTCTTCGAAGATCTGACCGGCGCCCGCTCCTGCGCCGACGACCTGGAGCGGCGCGGCTGGGATCTGGAGATCACCCTGCTCCCCCGCCGGGAAGACGGCCCCGAACAGGGGACCCGCCCCGGCAATGTCATCACCGGCCGGGGCTACGGCCTCTCCGCCGAAAACCAGTCGCCGCCCCGAAACATCCCCATGGGCTCCGGCGTCGTGGTTGGCGCCACCCTGGGCGCCACGGTCGGCTGGCTGACCGCCAACTACGTCCTTCCCGGCTTCGCTCCCCTGGTCGCCACCGGCGGCCTGATCGCCACCCTGACCGGCGCCGGCGTGGGCGCCTTCCTCGGCGGCCTCAGCCAGTACACCGTCGCCGACCAGCAGGACGATGCCACGCTCTATGCCGGCCAGGCCCGCCGGGGCGGCGTCATCATGCTGGTGCGCATCGATGAGGAGGATGCCGAACGGGTCCGGAAGGCCCTCGAATTCTGGGAACCCCTGGAGATCCGGGTCCAGTAAGGTGGCAGCCCTCAAGACCCCTGTCGCCGTCGCCGGCCGGACCCTGCTGCTGACCAACCCCACCAAGCTGCTCTGGCCGGAAGACGGCATCACCAAGGCGGAGTTGATCGAGTACTACACCCGCATGGCGCCCTACCTGCTGCCATACCTGTTGGGCCGCCCGCTGGTGCTGACCCGCTACCCCGACGGCATCCACGGCAAATGGTTCTACCATAAAGATGCACCCAACGGCACACCCGACTGGATGCCCACCTGGCCCTTCATGGCCGAAGATGACCGGCTCCTGCAGTTCCTGGTGGCGGAGGAGCCGGCGGCCCTGGCCTTCGTGGCCAACCTGGGCGCCATCGAACTGCACCCCTGGCTCTCCCGCTGCGCCACGCCCGACAATCCCGACTGGGCGGTGATCGACCTCGACCCCTCCGAGGGCTGCACATTCGCAGAGGTGGTCACTCTGGCCCGCCTGGTCCGCCAGATCCTGGCGGCCGTGCGAATCCACGGCTTCCCCAAGCTCTCCGGGGCGACGGGCATCCACATCTACTGCCCCTGCGGGCCGGGCTACACCTACGCCGAGACGGCCGCGTTCTGCGAGGCGATCGGGCGGGTGCTGCTGAAGGTCTATCCGCAGAAGGTGACGCTGGAGCGAATGATCGCCAGGCGGACCGGGAAGATCTATGTCGATTATCTGCAGAACCGGCGGGGGCAGACGATCACCTCGGTCTACGGGGTGCGGCCCATGCCCGGCGCCCCGGTCAGCGCCCCCGTCACCTGGGAAGAGCTGCAGGACTTCCCGCCCCGTTTCACCATCCGCACGGTCCATCAGCGCATCCAGCAGGTGGGCGACCTGTTCGCCCCGATCCTGACGATGGCCCAGGACCTGCGGCGCGCCACGGCGGAGCTGAACGAGATGCTGTGAGCGACTGACACATGGCGAAGACCCGGGCGAATCTTCGCCCGGGTCTTCGCCATCTATATCAGTCGCCTGTTACCTGGTCAAGCTTGGCCATGCCGTTCCGGCACTGCTCCGCAAGAGCGCCGGCCTCAGCCTTCCGCAGGGCGAGCTTCTGGATGGTGTACGCCTCTTCGAGGCTCTTGGCGTAGGTGGACTTCTCCTTGTGCGGGCTGTTCTTGGCCAGGAACTGCTTGTGGTCTGTCAGCTTCGCCCCATAGATGTTGCGGAGCGCATCATCGTACGCGGCGGTCAGTGCCTCCGACGTCGCCACCCTGCGCAGCTTGATGTCAGAGGCGGCCAGCACCTTTTTCGCGGTCGCCCACCGTTCCTCTTTCTGGACGTCCGCGAACAAGGCGTGCAGCGAAAGCAGCCTGAGCTCACGCTCCTTCGGGTCTACCGTCGGTTCCGAGGCGGTTGCCTCCTCTTTGCTGGGCTTCTGCGGTTTCTCGATGGACCGTTCCTTCTGCTCCTGTCGGTCCTGCTCGATCAGCCCGCCCTTGGCGATCGCCCCTTCGAGCCGCTCCACATAGCGCGCCGCGAGGAGGGCGCGCCCTTCCTGACCGTGGACTTTTTGATGTGCGTTGGCGACGCGGTTTAAGATCTCCTCGCCCACCGATTCCTCCTTGACGGACTGCTCGCGGCGCCACTTCTTGCGGTAGCCCTTCCAGCGGACCAACAGGGCCTTTTCGTCGATGGCTGAGGGGTTCTTGCGCAGCACCGTAGTCATGTCGACCAGGTCGGTCGCCTGCTTGGCCGTGTCCGAGCCGCCACGCTCAGCGAAGGCGAAGGCCTTGTCCATGATCAGGTCCGACGGCGAGATCATCGGAACGGGTTTGGGCACCAGGCCCTTTTCATCATAAAGACCGGTACTGGTGATGCTGACGTCCATCGGTTCCATGCCTTCCTCCACAAGCACGCTGAGGCGCAGCACGTGCGGGAACGTGGTCTTGTCCGCGGCGTTAGTCGCTTCGGCCTTGAAGCCGCGCTCTTTGAGGGCGACCAGAATCTTCTCGGTGATCTTCAGGCGATCCTCATCGTTCTTCCAGGCCTGTTTCCACCCGGAACCCATCTTGAAGTCGAGATCCTTGATCGCCCGGCCGCTCCCGTGCAGCGCTGCGGCTGCGCCGCCCCCGAGCATGATGGGGAGCCCCAGCTTATCCATCAGCTCCGCAAAGAGCTTGGCAAAGTGGATTTTGTTGGCGCTCTGCTCATCGGGCGCACTGGATTTGACCGTCTGCGACGGTGGCTTTTCATTATCCTGGACTTCTGGCGCAAAGGTCACGTGCTTCACCATCTGAATCGGTGCGGAGCCGGTGGTCGGGCCGCCACGGCGGACATCACTTGGGCGCGCCGAGGGCGGTAACAGCTGAGAGGAGCCGGGGGAACCACCAACTGCAGGAGACTTGCGCGCCGTGCCGGGTTTCTTGTCGTGACGATACATCTCCACCGCTCCCGTGGGACAGAGACCCATGAAATTTAACACTCGAGCAGCG
>JARBUG010000096.1 GCA_029239785.1 Symbiobacteriaceae bacterium
AGCTTCCGAGACCACATCGTCGACGCAGACTTCGTACTGGGCCTCGGGAGAATGGCAGTGGAGCAGGTGGTACGTGAAACGGGCGGCACGGCCCGGGTCCAGGGTCGGCACTTCCCGCCCACCGGCACGGTTCTGATGAACGGCAAGCGGGTGCCCACCACCTGGGAGAGCGAGGAAAGCTATCTCATCCAGGTGCCGGCGGAGCTTGCCGCGGCCGGTGAATGGGAGGTGGAGGTCAAGGTGTATGACCTCCAGCACCCGAATGAGGCCGTGGCCGAAACCGCCAAAGTAAAGGTGCCGGCGGCCGGGGCTGGTGCGGTGCCACAGCCGGAGCCGGGCAAGGCAGACCGGTTGCCGGGGTTGCAACCATAAGGCAGCAAAAAAACCGCCCAGAGCACGCAGGCTCTGGGCGGTTCGTTTACGGTCTGCACTACCGGGGCGGCAGGTAGGACATCGGGTCCTTCCGCACGTTCTCCACCCGGATCTCCAGGTGGAGGTGGGGTCCGGTGGAGTAGCCGGTGGAGCCGACCTTGCCCACCTGCTGGCCCTGCTTCACCGTCTCGCCCTCGCTCACCATGTACGATTCGGCGTGACCATACCAGCTGGCAATGCCGCCACCGTGGTCGATAATCAGCAGATTGCCGTAAACCGAGTCGTACCGGCGGGCGATCACCACGCCATCTTCAATCGCCAAAATCGGGGTGCCCCGGTTGGCGCCAAAATCGGTTCCGCCATGGTTCCGGTTACCGCCCACAATCGGGTCTGGGCCGAAACCAAAGTCATCGGTAATGGGCGGATAGCCGCGAATCGGCTCAATGGGCGCAAACCGGCCGGCCTTCCGCTTCTGCTCAAGCTGAAGTTTGTAAATCTCTTCGCCGAGCCGCTCGTAGACCACTTCCCATTCGGCAATCGCCAGTTCCAACGCCCGCTGGCCTTCCTGGAGCGCCTTGTCCTGCTGGTTGAACTCGGCCTGCTTGGCGGCGGCAAGGTCCGCCTGCTCCTGGGCCTGGGCCGCAAGGCCCTTCAGGCGAGCCTCTTCGGCCGCGGCGGCGGTCCGCTCGCCCTCCAACTGCTGCTTGTCGGCACGAATCACGGTCATCAGTTCCACGTCGTGCTTAACGATGGTCTGCAGCATCTCCATGCGGCTGAGGAAGTCGCCATAGCTGGCCGACCCCAGCAGTACGCCCAGGTAACTGACACGGCCCCGCTCCTGAATCGCCCGCAGCCGGCTGTGGAACTGGCCCTTGCGGGAGGCCAGCCGCGCCTCCGTCTCCTTGACCGAGGCATCCAGTTTGGACCAGGTGGCCTGTACATCCTGGCGCTGGGCGTCGAGCACGGCGTGCTTGGCCCGGGCCAGGTTCATTTCATACTCGGTGTTCTGCAGTTTCAGCCTGATCTGCTCCCGCTGCCAGTAAACCCGGTCCAGGTCGCTCTTCGCGGCGGCAAGGTTGGCCGCAGCCTCGTCCATCTTCTCCTGCCGCATCCGGATATCATCCGCCAGGTCATCTGCCCGGACGCCGTCGGGAGAGGGTATTAGCAGGCTGGCCAGCACGACGGGCAGAATCAGCCAGCGGTACCGGAGCTTTCGGGACCGAACCATGCCTCTTCGCCTCCTGCCGTCTCCATCGCGGATAGAAGGGTAAGTCTTCCACTATAACGAAGTTTCGACATTGCAATGACAACTCCTGTTTCTTCCCTAACGTCTATGAAATGCGGGTGAAGTTGTTGAGGCTTGCGATTGTAGCAGACATTCACGGCAATTGGACGGCGCTGTCCCGTGTGATTGACCGGCTGGAAGACCTGCAAATCGATGCGGTGGCCGGACTTGGCGATTACCTCTGGACCACCACTGGCGACGCGGCTGTGGTCGAGTGGATCGGCCGGACGAGTCCCGGGTACTTTGTCCGGGGCAACGGCGACACCATGGCCTACTACGAACGGTGCCGGCGGCTGGCCCACACGGACCCCCGGGCAATGTACGAGGCGGTCTCCGCCCTGCCGGAGCGCATCGTGCTCGACCTGGAGGGGTGGCGGGTGCTCCTCCAACATGAGTGGTGGCCCGGCGGTGACCCGGCCACGCTGGGGCAGCGGCTGCTGCATCCACCCTATGTTGGGCATGATGTGGACCTGACTGACATCGACGTGGCCGTTTTCGGCGACTGTCACCTGCCCCTGCATCATGCCACCGACGCAGTGCTGATCGTCCACCCGGGCAGCGTGGGCGCCCCGTTTGACGCCGACCCGACCAGCGCCAAGTTCGCCGTGCTCGACCTGACCCCGAAGGGGGTCCGCCTGGAGCATCATGCGGTGCCGTTTGATATCGATGCCGCCAACCGGGAGATCATTGCAGGACGGGCGGTCGACATCAACCACTCGTACTATCGGAAGATGACGGAGATCCGGCTGAAGGTAGCCAGCCCCAACGGGGAGCACTGGGAGCCTGTGCCGGCGCCAGTAGCGTGGATGAAGCAGCGTACGGAGGTGTGACCATGGCCGAGTTGCCGGAACTGACCATTTTGCAGCAGCAGATGCACGACGCGCTTTCGGGCCGGCAGATTGCCGAGGTGGAGTTGCTGCAGGAGAAGTGCCTCAACGTTTCTGTTGGTGAGGCCGTTGCCGCGTTGACCGGGCGGCGTGTGACGGCTGTGTCCAGGCGGGGGAAATGGCTCTGTCTCCATTTGGATGGGGATCTGCTGTTGCTGCTCAACCTCGGCATGGGCGCCGACCTCTGGCATTACGGCCCCGGGGCGGAGCGGCCTGCCAAGTATCAGGTGCGCATCGGGCTTGATGACGGGTCGGGCTTTACCTGCCGTTTCTGGTGGTTCGGGTATATCCGGCTGCTGACGGCGGCCGAGCTGCCCCAGTTCAAAGAGACGGCGAAACTGGGGCCGTCGCCCCTGGCGGTTTCGGTGGCGGAGTTCGCGGCCATCGCACGGCGCACGCCGCGCAGCACGGTGAAGTCGCTGATCATGGATCAGGAGAAGCTGTCGGGCATCGGGAATGCGTATGCCCACGATGTGCTCTGGCAGGCGGAACTCCATCCGCAGCGGAAGCTCGGCAGCCTCAGCGATGACGACCTGGCGCACTATCACAAGGCGGTGGCAGAAGTGATGGAGCGGGCCATCGCCCTGGGCGCCCTGGAGGCCGACTTCTACCGGGCCCAGGGGAACCTGCAGGACGCCGGGCGCCTCTTCCTGATCGGGTACAAAGAAGGGCAGCCCTGCCCCCGCTGCGGCACCGCGATTGTGAAGATCAAGACCGGGTCGACGGCGGGGTTCATCTGCCCGACCTGCCAGGCGGAGTAGAGATCAACACAAAAACCGGGCCGGCTGCTCGAGTTAGGCAGCCGGCCCGAAGACTATCGCTTATCCGTCCGATCCGTCCGGTACACAGGCTTCTCGACCCGCCCGAAGAACTCGTCCTGCAGCGCCAGGGTCGTCGCATCCGCCTTGATCTTCCGGATCATCTCCGCTGCGAACCTGGCCTGGGCCTCCAGCATCAGCCGACCCTTCTCCTCGCTCCCGCAGGCGCCGTCGCCGGCGTAATGGTCGGGGAAGCGGGCGTACCAGTAAATAAACGTGTAGGCGCCCTGCATGTGGTCAAACCGGGGCTCGCCCCAGGCCGGGGGCTGGCGGCGGGCTTCTTCCATGTTGACCAGGTCGGGCCGGGCAGCCAGCATGGTGCTGGTCTCCCACTCGCCGCCGTGCCAGTCGAACTTGGACTCGGCGTGCTGCTTCATGACCGCCCCAACTTCGGCCCCGCCCCGGTCGAGCAGATAGACGGCGTAATCCTTCCGCCGCTCAAGCTGCGTCTGGCAGAAGTAGCGCAGGAAGAAGTCGTTGCCGCCGTGGCCGTTGAGCAGCACGATCTTCGTGAAGCCGTTCCGGGCGATCTCATCGCAGATGGCCTGCAGCACCTGCATCAGCAAGGTGGAAGGGAGCGCCACCGTTCCGGGGTGGTGCATCGCCTCGAAAATCTGCGAGAAATAGTACGGCGGGAAGACCACGACGGGCTCCAGTTCAGCGGCCCTGGCTGCCACGGCCCGGGCCAGGTACAGGTCGGTGCCCAGGGGCAGATGGTCGCCATGGCGCTCCATGACGCCAATGGGCAGCAGGCAGACTTTCTGGCTCTGTTCCACGGCCGCGGCAAACGTTTTGGCGGTCAGTTCCTCCCAAAACATGAATGGTCCCCTCCATGATGATGTGGTGCTCCGATCCTTCAAATGCGGGAAGACTGAGGGAGGACTTCTACAACTGGCAGGCGAACCCTTTCACCATTCACTTTGTATATCCAATAGACTAAGTGTGGAGCGGAGGTCGACCATGGCACAGCGAATTTCGCTCGGCGGCCGCGACTGGCAGTTCAAGGGTTTCGTGGGCGAGGACTGGATCTGGCGGAACGCCGAAAAACCGGACACCAAGGATCTGCGCTGGTGGTACCAGGGCGCCGTCCCGGGCAGTGTGCAGCATGACCTGTGGCAGCGCGGGCTGGTGCCCAACCCGTATTTTGAAACGAACAGCCTGCTCATCGAGTGGGCCCATCAACGCACATGGATCTACAAAAAGGAGTTCATGGCCGATGAGACGCTGAAGGGGCAGCAGGTCCGCCTCTGCTTCGACGGCGTCGATTATGCCGCGCAGTTTTTCCTGAACGGCGAGCGGCTTGGGGAGCACGCTGGCATGTTCGTCCCCGTCAGCTTCGATGTGACGGACCGGCTGAAGTACGGTGAGGAGAACATGCTTTCGGTGGTGCTGGAGGCGGCGCCGCCCGAGCAGCCCCAGGTGTCCAAGACCAGCAAGGTGCGGACGCACAAGAGCCGCATGACCTACTGGTGGGACTTCTGCCCCCGCATGCCGCATCTGGGCATCTGGGATGAGGTCTACCTTGAGGTGACGGGGCCGGCCCGCATCGAGAACGTTTTCGTGCGGCCCGTGCTGACCGACGACCTGCACCGGGCCGATGTGCAGGTGAGCGTGAAGGTATCGGGTGGTCCGGCGAAGGTGCAGGTCGTGGTGCGTGATGGCGACCAGATCGTGGCCGAGACGGAGGGAGAGGTGGGCGCCACCGCCGAGTTCTCGCTTCCGGTCATCCACCCCAAACTCTGGTGGCCCAACGGCACCGGCGAACAGCCCCTGTATGACCTCGAAGTGCGCATAACCGGCTCTGACACCCGGCGCATCCCCTTTGGCATCCGCAAAGTCGAGTTCATCCCCAACGAAACGTCTGACGAAACCGCCCGCCCCTACACCATCGTGGTGAACGGCAAGCGCATCTATGCGAAGGGCTGGAACTGGGTCCCCATCGACGTGATGTACGGCGTCGAGCGGCCCGCCAAGCTGGAACACCTGCTCACCCTGGCCCGGCAGGCCGGCGTCAACCTCCTGCGCATCTGGGGCGGCGGCCTCATCGAAAAGGAAGCCTTCTACGACCTGTGCGACCGGTTCGGCATCATGGTCTGGCAGGAGTTCATCCAATCCAGTTCGGGCATCGAAAACAAGCCATCCACCGAACCCGAATTTATCGAGATGATGGTCCGGGAGGCCGAAGCGATTATCCCGAAGCGGCGGAACCACCCGTCGCTGGTGATCTGGTGTGGCGGCAACGAACTGCAGGGGCTGGACGGCAGCCCGCTGGATGACGGTGAGCCCGTCCTGGCCGCGCTCAAGGCGACCGTCGCCCGCCTCGATCCCGACCGTTACTGGCTGGCCACATCGCCCACGGGCCGGCAGTTCAGCAACACGATCCAGACCATCGAAAAGGACCCCCTGGGCATGCACGACGTGCACGGCCCCTGGGAGCACCAGGGCCTGACCGAGCAGTACACGCTCTACAACCGGGGCGCCTGCCTGCTGCACAGCGAGTTCGGCGCCGAGGGCATGACCAACATCGAAACGCTGAACGCCACCATCAGCCCGGCGAACCAGTGGCCCGCCACCCGGGACAACCCGGTCTACTTCCACCTGGGCTCCTGGTGGGTAAACGAACCCCTGGTCCAGAAGGCGTTCGGCGGCATCAGCGAAATCGGCGCGCTGCAGAAGGCGAGCCAGTTCCTCCAGCACGAAGCGCTCCGCTACGCCCTGGAAGCCGACCGGCGCCGGGCCTACCAGTGCAGCGGCACGCTGCCCTGGCAGTTCAACGAGCCCTACCCCAACGGCTATTGCACGGCGGCAGTCGACTACTACGGTATCCCGAAACCAGGTTACTGGGGCGTGCGCAAGGCCTACGAGTCGCTGGCGATTACCGCCCGGTTTGCGTCCCAGGTCTGGCCGGGCGCGGACCGTTTCGAGGCCGAACTCTTTGCGCTCAACAGCGACCACAAGGCGCTGGTGCTGGATCTGATTGTCCGGGTGGTGGGTCTGAGCGGCAAGGTATACCTGAGCGAGGAGCGTTCGGCAGCGGTCAGGCCCGACGGCACCACAGCCCTGGGTGGCGTCGCACTGCCGCTGGACGGCGTGGAGGAGCTCTTCTTCCTCGATCTGAACCTGGGTGGGGCGGAGAATCGCTACCTGTTCGCCCGCACGCCCAACCTGGCGCCCCTGCTGGCGGCGCCGCCCACTCGACTCAAAATCGAGCGCGATAACCACTGGACCCTGACCATCCGCAACGATGGCGACAGCACGGCCCTGAACATCCGCATCGACGACGCCCGCCCCCTGGCGGAGCGCGAAGGATATGTCTACGTTTGCAGCAACTACTTCAGCCTGTTGCCCGGCGAGGCCCGCAACGTAGCGGTCAACTTCACGGGGATCGACGAACCGCACCGGCAACTGCAGGTAGCGGGCTGGAATACGGAGGTGGTCCGCCTTGGCGGAACTGATTTGGCTTCCCGGTGAGATGCGGCTGAAGGGCGGCGGCGGCCTGATGAGGGCCCGGTCGCTGGTCCGGGTGATGGTGCCCGGCGGCGTGGTCGGCGAAGTTCCCGTGGGCGGTCTGCGCGACCCCCACACGCTGCACGGCGCCGGCAGCGGTTTTGCGGCAACCGTCCACTTTACCGACAAGGGCCTCTATCAAGATGTGGAACTGCGGGTCACCTACACCGGCGCCGAACCCATCGACTGCGGCCTTCAGGTGGCGTGGGAAGTGGTGGGCGATGGCGCCCCGACCTGGCTGATTCCCGGCATTTTCTACGGCGAGAACCGGCTGGAGCGGTGCACCCGGCTCTACCCCCGCTACGATGCACGGGGCGGGCGCGGGGCCGACCTGGTATCGGATGCGTGGGCATTCCGGGCCGACCGGGCGGCACTGCCGTCGGTCTTCGGCTGGACGGGGTCCACGTGCGGCGCGCTGGCGGTGGACGAGGTCTCCGAACTGGGCCAGGCCGGCATCGGCTTCGCCGGCGGGCGCCACGGGGCCGAACTGCAAATTAACTGGCCCTACCGGGAGACGCCGGTGCTCTACGCCGAACCGGGCAAGCCCCTGCCGGCCGATTGCCCGACCGTGCACTGGGAGCCCGGTGAAGTGGTCTTCCTCAACTACCGCATCTACGTAACGGGGCCGGACCGGCACAACTACGACCCCTTCGTGCGGGCCATGTACGAGCGTGATGCCCGGGTCAGCCTGCTGAACCCCTGGATGGCCCCGGCCGAGGCCGCCGAGCTGACCGCCTACGGCCTGTGGCGCTGGCACTTCAAGGAAGGCGACAACATCCTGATCGAAACCGCCGCCTTCGATCGCGAAGGTAACCATAAAGGCGACCGGTACAACATGCACGTGGGCTGGGTCAGCGGCGTGCCCTACGCCTACGCCATGCTGCGGCACGGGAAGTATGCGGAAGCCGCCCGGGCCGTGCTGGATAAGATCGCCTCGGGCGTCGCCCCGGCAGGCATGTTCTGGGGCGAGTGGCGGGAGGGGAAGGGCTGGTCCCAGGGCTGGACGCCGAACCGGGGCTGGATTCACACCCGTACCATCTCCGAAGCGACGCTCTTCATGATTCGGGCTCTGGTCGTAGAGCCCGACCATGCGAACTGGCGGGAGGCCGTGCTCTCCAACCTGCGGTACGTGACCCGCATGCAGCGGGAGGATGGCTCCTTTGGCACCTACTATCACGCCGAGACCGGCGAAGTGATGGAGTGGGATGGGGCCGGCGGCATCCTCTGGATTACGGCGCTGCTCGAAGGGGCGGCGATGTTCGGCGATGAGGGGTTCCGGGATGCCGCGGCGAAGGCCGGCGCTTACTACGCCTCTTTTGTGCGGGATGAGTTCATCTACGGGGCGCCGGAGGATGTCCATCTGGCGCCAACGTCGGAGGACGGGTATAATGCCATCATCGCGTACGTCTCCCTGTACGAGGCGGCGCAGGCGGGCGCCGTGGCCTCCGGGCGCCAGGATGAATGGCTCGACCTGGCCCGCCGGGCGGCGGACTGGACCATGACCTTCCGCTGGACCTACAACCTCGACTTCCCGCCGCGGACCTTCCTCAAGCAGTTCGACTTCCGCTCCCGGGGCTCCGACCTGGCCTCGCCGTCCAACCAGCACCTGCATAACTATGGCCTGGTCGCCTTCCCGGAAATGCTCCGGCTGGCCGACTACACCGGCGACCGGTACTACCTGGAGCGGACCCGGGATAACCTGGCCTGCTTCCTGCAGTTCATCGCCCGGGAGGATGGCGACTTTAACGCCTACAAGGGCATGGTGACGGAGCGGTGGTATAACACGAACTGCTTCCAGCCCAAGGGGATGATGCTGACGCTGTCGCACTCCTGGTCAATCGGGCTGGTGCTGTACGCCTGCCTGGAGGCAAAGGACCGGGGGTTTGTGCTTCCTTCCACTGGTGTATAATGGTGGAAAGGGAGGGATGACGATGTCGATGGCCGGTCCACGCTTCACCTACGATGATTACAAGCTGCTGCCAGAGGACAAGCGGTATGAGATCATCGAGGGGGAGTTGCTGATGACACCTGCACCGAACGTCCGTCATCAGCGGGTGCTGATGCGGCTGGCTAACAAGCTGTACATGAGCTTGGAGACGGAGCGGCTAGGAGCTGTTCTCCCTGCACCAACCGATGTGGTGCTGGATCATGAGACGGTGGTGCAACCGGACATTCTTTTCGTCAGTGCCGCCCGGCAGGAACTCCTTCGATTCGATGGGGCTGTCCATGGTGCTCCCGATCTCGTCGTGGAGATACTCTCTCCCTCAACCGCCAGCCGGGACAAGGTCGTAAAGCGCAAGCTGTATCAGAAGTACGGAGTTCGGGAGATGTGGATTGTCGACCCAGAGGCGCAGACCATCGAGGTGTGCGATTTCAGCGGGGAGACTGGGAAACACTTAGCGAAGGAGTCGGCGCTGACATCGGCACTCCTGCCCGGCTTCCAGATGCCGCTGTCCGACATCTTCCCTGACTGACCATCAAGAGAAAGGCCCGTGCTGCCCCCGTCACAGGGGTGGCACGGGTCTTGTTCTTGTGTCCTGGTCGGCGTCGGTGGGCTGGTACTCTGCGGCGCCCTGTCTCATCTCGCCTTCTGGACACGGGCCAACAACCGGCCGATCTCATCGGCATCAAACCGCCGCTCGGCATTCGGCCGAATATCCATTCGGTAGACTCGCAACTGCTTCCCGTAGATCTCTACAAAGTCCCTGCCCATCGAACGGCGGCGCAAGGTTTGGGCGTCCACTCCCAGCATGCGCGCCGCTTCACTCATCCGAATCAGTCGCATAGGCACCTCCACCACTATTCATACTGGTAGGCGTTCCCTGAAGTAGTGTCTTCCAATCAGAACGCATAATCGTGAAGATCGCCGCTGTCTTCGTATGGAAGCAAACCCGTCCGTCGACGCGAAAAAGCGGGCGCAACCGCACCCGCTCAAGGAAGTTGTAACAGGACGGAAGTCAAAGGACAGGCGCCGCGGAGTTGATCCTCGGCGCCAGTTTCATGCGGTCGTGCCCTTTCATTCCACTTCCTCGGCGTCTCCGAACTCGTCCTGCCACTGGGGCAGGCTGATCAGCACATCGCGGGGCTTGGAGCCCTGGTGCGGCCCGATATACCCCCGCTCCTCCATCATGTCGATGAGCCGGGCGGCCTTGCTGTAGTTGCAGCGCAGCCGGCGCTGGAGGATGGAGACCGAGGCCTGTCCATGCTCGATCACAACCCGCACGGCCTGCGGGAAGACGGCATCGGCGGCGGAGGGGGCGCCTGCGTCATCAAGTGGGCCTGCGCCCTTCTTCTTGTCGGTATCGACCGCCACTTCGCGGGCACTGAAGACCGGCTCGCCCTGCGCCTTGACGAACTTGACCAGTTCATCCACCGACGCCTCATCGATAAAGGCGCCCTGCGCCCGCACGGGCTTGGGCAGCCCGCTGGGATGGTAGAGCATATCGCCCCGGCCCAGCAAGCGCTCGGCGCCGGAGCTGTCCATGATGACCCGGGAGTCGATCTGCGATGAGACCGCAAAGGCGATGCGGCTCGGCACGTTCGCCTTGATCAGACCGGTGATGACGTCCACCCGTGGCGACTGCGTGGCGATGACCAAGTGCATGCCGCAGGCCCGGGCCATCTGGGCGAGGCGGCAGATGGCATCTTCGACGTCGGCGGGGGCGACCATCATGAGGTCGGCCAGTTCGTCGATGAAGATGACGATGTAGGGCAGCGGCTGGAGCGGATGCTCCGGGTCGGGGCCGGGGTTGGCCGCGACCATTTTGTTATACTGCTCGACATTCCGGCAGCCCAGGGCGGCGAAGAGTTCGTAGCGGGCCTCCATCTCCTTGACGGCGCCCTTCAGGTAGCCGGCGGCCTTGCGCACGTCGATGACGACGGGGGCGATCAGGTGCGGGATGCCGTTATATGTGGAGAGTTCGACCATTTTCGGGTCGATCATCAGCATTTTGACTTCGTTGGGACGGGCCTTGAAGAGCAGCGACGAGATGATCGTGTTCATGCAGACCGACTTGCCGGAGCCGGTGGAGCCGGCGATCAGCAGGTGGGGCATGCGGGCGAGGTCGCCGATGACCGCGTTGCCGGCGTTGTCCTTGCCGAAGGCGACGGCCAGTTTGGACGGGTGATTGCGGAACTGCGGGGACTCGAGTACTTCACGCAGGGGGACCATCTGGCGGACTTTGTTGGGCACTTCGATGCCGACGGCAGATTTGCCGGGGATCGGGGCTTCGATGCGGATATCCTCGGCGGCGAGCGCCAGGGCGATGTCGTCGGTGAGCTGGGTGAATTTGTTGACTCGGACGCCCGGGGCCGGCTGGAGTTCGTATCGGGTGACGGCGGGGCCGGGGCTGATTTCGATGACCCGGGCTTCGACGCCGAAGGTGCGGAGGGTGGATTCGAGGAGGATGCCCCGTTCGAGGAGTTCGTCATCGGAGATGGCGGAGGCCCGTGGCGGGACGGGGAGCATGGCTGCCGAGGGAAGGCGGTAGGTGCCGTCGTCGGGGAGAGCCACGGTGGCGGGCAGGGTGATGGGGGCGGGAGGCGCGGTGGGCTCCGGTGCGGTGGGGGGCTCCGGGACGGGGACGGGTTCCATGGTTGGCTGGAACGCCGGGCGAATCAGGGGGAGGGGGGCCGCCGGTGCGGCCACGGGGGCGGGCACCGGGGCGGGTGCGGGCTGCGCGGTCAGGTCGGGGGCGGGGCATAGGTCCGGGGCGGGACCCGGGGCGGGGAAGGCAGGCTCGGGAAACTGCCCGGGCCAGAGGGGGGCAACTGTTACTGTGGTCTCGGGCTCCGCCTCGGGGGCAGGCACCAGGGCCGCCTGGGGTAGAGGTTCGGGCTCAGGCCACGTGATGGGCTCAACCGTTGCTTCTGGCTCTGGCCAGGTGATGGTTTCCACCTCGGCCTCTGCCTCCGGGGCGGGGCTGGGCGGCGGAGCCACCGGGCTCGGGGCCGGAGCCGCCGGGGCCGGGGCCACCGGGGCCGGGCTCTGCACCCGGGGCATCTGGGCCAGAATCCGTGCCAGCAGGGAGGGCCTTGTCTCTTCTGTGATGGCCGGTGCCGGAGTTGCCTTCGCCCTGGTTGCCGCAGGCTTGGGCGCCTTGGTTCCCGGCTCAGGCTGCCGCTTCGGATGGTGTGCCGGCAGCGTGTTGTACTCCTCAAGCACGGCGTTGGGCCGGTCCCGGCGCTCCGGCGCCTCGCCCGCCGGCCGCCCCGGCGCCCCGGGCCCGGCGCCCGGCGCCCGGCCGGCCCGCCGCCCACGCCCCGTGCCCGGCGCCGCCGCCGGGCGCCCGGCGTACCGGTCCCACCACGCTACGGCCCCGGCGCCCAGCGCCACCGCCGCCGTGCTCCACCAGCCGGTCAGGCCGGCCAGAGCCAGCGCACCCCAAAGGCCGGCGCCGCCCACCATAATCCACTTCGTATGATACCGGGACCCGCTGGCAGCAGACCGCACCTGCCGCCGCGCCCGTCCCGCAGACCGTTTCGGCTCTCTTTGCTCCACGAAAGCACGCCCACTTTCCTACTGGAACTGTATAGCAACCATAGACCGTTCGAAACTGCACTGTCAAGAAGCCTAAGGTCCCGGTTCCGCCCACCAGGGCTGGCGCAAGGCCGTGCCGCACAAGTGGTTGACCGGGCAGTTCGGGCAATCAGGCATGCCGCTCCGGCACTCCCGGTGACCCAAGTTACCAAGGTTGACGTGCAAGTCCATCATGTTCATCGCGGGTGCGGCGGCCTCGATGGCTTGCTGCACGACCTTCGGCGAGGCATCGTGGGGCGCCCAGCCCAGGCGCCGGGCCACCCGGTGCACGTGGCTGTCCACGGGCATTACGCCCGGGCGCCCCAGGCCAAACATGAGCACCAGCGCCGCCGTATGGTCGCCCACGCCGGGCAACGTCAGCAAGTACCGCGTGGCCGACCGCAGATCCATCTCCCGCAGGAAATCCAAGGTGTACGCACCCTGATCTTGATAGATTCGCTCCAAGATGCCCTGTACCCTTGCAGCTTTTGGCTGCGCAAGTCCAACTGGACGAATCAAATCGACCAGCACATCGTGCGGCAACGCTGTCACATCGGCCCAGCCGCCGGAGCAGTGGGCCTGCAAATTCTCGAACGCCCGCCGCACGTGGGCGCCGGTCGTCCGCTGCCCCAGCACCCGCTCGATCAGCTTGCGCAGCGGGTCGGCGGGCTGCCACTTCTCTGAGTAGCGCCCGAACACTTCAGCCAGGGCTTCATCTACCTGTTCGATTTGCATCTGTTTACAGATTCCTCCAGATGGATAGTCGTACAGTCTGTTATCTGATATACTTCAGGCTTAGATGATATCAAAAAGGATGGGGGGATTGCGGTGAACCGAATCGACAGCACCAATCTGCAGCGGGTCCAGATGGCGGTGGAGCAGGCGCAGCGCCAGGTCCCGGCCGGCACGGCCGCACCATCCTTCGCCGAACTCCTCCGGGCGGCCCAGGCCGAAACGGCCACGCCTGAGCAAGTGATCTCACAGGTGGCGAAGCTCCTGGCCGGCGGCCACATCGACCCCAAAACCGCCGTCATGCTCAGCCTGGCCGGCGGCGACCAACTCGACCTCTCCGCCCTGACCGACGTCACCGGCGTTGACCTGCCGACGCTGGCAGGCCGGGCCATCCCCGCCGCCTACGTCCAGGCCGCCGCACCGCAGCCGGCCGGCACAGCCGCACAAGAACGCTTTGACATGCTCAAGCCTCATTTCCTGCAAGCCGAGCGCGAAACCGGAGTTCCCTGGCAAATCCAGGCCGCCCAGTGGGCTCTGGAAACCGGCTGGGGCGCCGCCACCCCCAAGGATTCCGCCACCGGCAAGGAAAGCTTTAACCTCTTCGGCATCAAGGGCACCGGTCCGGCGGGCTCTGTCGACGCCAGCACCACCGAGTTCATCGGCGGCCGCATGGTTCAGGTGACCGACCGCTTCCGGGCCTACAACTCCTACACCGAATCGATCACCGAACACGCCCGCCTGCTGACCAGCGACTACTACAAGCCTGCCCATGCGGCGGGCAAGAACCTCAAGGCCTGGACCGAGGCGCTCGGCCCCCAGAACCTCGGCTACGCCACCGACCCCGAGTACTCGCGCAAACTCTGGCGCATCATCGTCGATAACGGATGGGACAAGCCATAAACAGAACGGGGGCGCCGGCCAGGCGCCCCCGTTTTCCTATTACCAGCCCTTGCGCTGCCGCAGCGACGCGATGTGTGCGATGTGGTGCCGCCCGTGCCAGGCGTACATGGCCAGCGCCTTGGTCAGCGTCATCCGCCCGCCCTCCGGGTGGATAAAGGCCCGCTCGAACTCATCGGCCGACAGGGACCGCAGCACCATCACCCAGCGCTCGGTCACCGACTCCAGCAGCTCCAGCGACAGCTCAATCCGGGCGGCGCGGGCATCAACCAGTTCGGACCACTGCGCCTCGTCGTAGGGCTTGATGGTCGGTTCATTCTCCGTCAGGGCCAGCTTGAAGCGGATGTAGCTGTTCATATGGCTGTCCGCCAGATGATGCACCACCTGCCGCAGCGTCCAACCGCCGTCTCGGTAGGGGGTGTCCAACTCGGTGGCTGTCAGGCCGGCCACTGTGGCCCGCAGCTTGGCAGGCCCCTGCGCGATCTCGTTTATCCATTCCTGCCGCCTGGCCTCGGTTACTTCTCCGTCAAAGGTGAACGGGCCGACCGGGTACCGCAGATCATCCATGTGGCCGAAACCTCCTTCGTGCGACTGTCGCTTCTCTTTAGACGTTGGCCCGCCCGCCATACGATTCGGCCTTTTCCCTGACCCCTCATCGATCGTGCACCAACTGCGCAGGCTAACGTTGTTGCAGGAGGTGAGAGACCATGTCCAACGATCCAAAGCAGGTGCTTGAGCAGGCGAAGCAGCAGTGCGAGCAGGTCAAGCAGCAGATGAGCAGCACCCTGAACACGATCCAGAACCCGCAGGCGAAGACGGCCTATCAGATGGCGATCAACGCCGTCGACAACGCCATCGCCCAGTGCCATACGGCCGGCAGCACGCTCCAGTAGCGGCGGCTGACCCGCGCGATTACCCCCGGGTCCAAGACCCGGGGGCTAGTTGTGCTTATTCGTCTTCGTCCTCGTCGGCCTTGCCGCCGGAGGGGTCGAACGTCTTGGTCTTCCGGGCCTGCTCCGTGTTGAAGCAAAGGACCGGTCCCCCGAACTCCGGCTCGTTCGTCTCCATCAGGTCAAACTTTTGTTTGATACCCGGCGGCGGCGCCAGGTCCTCCTCGAACGCCCAGTCAGAGAAGTTGATCACCTGTTGCCCCTTCACCAGTTCGAGGTCATAACCGTCGTTATCCTTCGGATCAGTTACCCACAAGTAGATGTGCGGGTCATTCTCGAAGCGGCCAAAGCGGATCCGCAGCACATCACCTCTGCGCTTCTTCACCTTGCGGGCCTTGGCGTTGTCTTCTGCCATCCACTTGGCAGCGACGCCCAAGATCAACGTGGCCGGGGACTTGTACCAGACAAAGGGGTCCTGGAGGTTGCGCGTGACCCGGCGGGTGGTCTTGCGCTTGTTGATGCGCGCAGGGCCCCGGGTGGCGGAAGGGGTGAGATGGTTCGCCACGCTCGGGCTGCCCTGGTTGACGAGGGAGGACGCCTGGAGGGTGGCTTCGTGGGCTGCCTTTGCCGCGGCATCAAGGGCGGCCTTGGCGGGGTCGTAGGCCATGGGGGCTACGAACTTCTGGTCCTGGGGCTGCTGGTCGCCGGAGCCCGTGCTCTTCTTATCGGTCATGATTCGGGGTCCTCCTTATCGAAACTGTATTAGGCTAGATCATCACATCCTAATACGTTCCAAGGGATCGGCTGGTTCGATAAGGACGGATAAATATTTAAGGGATGATCACGCCCGTCCCGGTGCCGGTCACGCCCTGCCTCTGCGCACCTGTCGCCTGTGCCGCAACCTGGACGCCACTGGTCATGGATGGCAGACTAGCGGTCCGTTCGTGAGGGAGGCAGGATTCCGCCACTTTTGCCAAGAGCGAGCTTAGGTCGATTGGGAAATGTATCGGAATCCCGTGTTTGAAGGGCCTGTTCACCCCGTAAACGCTCTTGTGGACCACCTGCAGGGCGCAAAATGACCCAGATTAGACCAGAAAACGGGGGTTGTGTCATCTTGTGGCCCCTATTTCCGCCGATTCCGCCATAATTTCCCGGACGAGCGAGAAGCTCGCCGGGAATTTCTATCGCAATCCGAATGTGCGGGTCCACACTGAACGGTCTGGTCACCAACAGCCGGAGCGGCACGAACCTGCAACAGTTCGGGTACACCTACAACGCAAATGACCACGTCGTCAGTGAAACTGGCCCGCAGGGGACGACGGCCTATCAGTATGGCCAGGCCGACCGGCTCTCCCTGACCGCCGGACCCGCCGGCAGCCTCCAGTTTGGCTACGACGGTGCCGGCAACCGGACCAGCATGACGGACGCAGTGGGCACCACCAGCTACGTCTACGATGCCGCACCGTCCGGCAATTCTGCCTTCACATGTGACAAGGCAGGAAACCTGCTGAGCGACGGCAAAAACCAGTACGGGTACGATGGTCTGAACCGGCTGACGCAGGTCCAGACGCCCAGCGACATTGTCTCTTGCCGGTACGACGGCGACAGCTTGCTCGCTGAGCGGGCCACGCTGACGGATGCCGACCGGTTCTACTGGAACGACCAGAAGGTCATCAACGAAGGCGACGGCACGGGCTCAATTACTGCGACGCAGTTCGGGGCAGGCAGTCAGTATTAGGTCGAATGCTGGGTTCCGGTGAGGTGGGGTATTACCTCCATAACAGGCATGGCGACGTGACGGGCTTGGTCGATCCGTCAGGTGCGACGGTGGCCTCCTACACGTACGACTACTCGTCATCGCAGTACTACCTCCGGGCCAGGTTCTACAGCCCCGAGGTTGGGCGATTCCTGACGCAGGATACGTATAAGGGCTCACCCTGGACACCATGGACGCAGAACCTGTACACGTACGTCGGGAACAACCCGGTCAATTATGTTGACCCGACTGGTCACAACGCTTGCACGCCCGAGGACCTCAAGGAGGGAATATGTACCATCAAGGATGGTGCTCCCAGACCCATGACCATTCCGGACGTGTCAAAGGCTGCGGGAAACGCAAAGCTCTTCGTGGAGTTGTTTACTCCTTACGCCAAGAAGATTGCGGAAAAGACTGGTGTAGCATGGGAACTGGTGGTAGCCCAGGCGGGGCTTGAGACGCAGTATGGACTCTACATCACCAGGGACGCCGACACTGGTCAGAGCAGCCTCAACCTCTACAATATTAAGGGGGCGGGTCCGGCTGGGACTGCTTGGGCCGAGACATGGGAACACAGGGAGGACAACAGATTAGTGGACGGCTTCAGGGCGTACTTTAGTTTTGAGCAGTCCGTTGACGATTGGATTAACCTGCTCAGTACCGATGACCGCTATGCCAAAGTTTGGGCATCGAGAGGTGACCCGAAAGCGGCGGAAGCACTGGGAAGGTCGCCATATGCCACCGACCCAGATCACGGGGACAAGCTGAAATGGATTATGAAAACGTTTATGGGGGTGATAATGTGAAACGATGGGCCATGTGGCTAGTCGTTTTGGTCCTTGCAACGGGTTGCACTAAGGCCAACTCCGCTGAACCGAAGTCGACTTTGGTTGAACCCAAGTCGGTAGCTAGCTCCAGTAGTTCGAACAGCTCCCCTGCCAGTCTCCCCCCGGTGCAACCAGCGAGCAGTTCCTATGCCACTCCATCCTCGGTGCAATCGTCAAGCAGTAATGCCGTCCTTGCGGTGCATGAGTTCTATCACGCTCGCAGTAATCGGCAAGAGCAGGTAGCTCAAAGTCTCCTCAGCGAAGAGGTGAAGAAAGCTCTAAAGGGAACAAACCTCTCACTGAACGTGGGTCAGGCTCAGGGTGCTACAGGGTATCGAATCATGACTGCGGACAAAGAGCATTTCGAAGTTGAAGTGCGGGCTGTCCTCCTGGACGTGGTTAACCAGCACTTTAAGGCATACACCTACGTGGAGGCCCTAACCGTTCGGTGTGAAGGAAACCCTTTGAAGTGCGCTATTGTGGAGTTCAAAAAAGCTTCTGGCACCAGGGACGTCGTGGAGGGTGAGATAAAGATCTAGTCTTCTTCCTAAGAGCGATTCCCGAAGCGGTCATACCTAAAGCAACGGGGACGTGCCCTCCTGGTGAGGCCGCACGTCCCCCGCTGTTTTCTGGTGAGT
>JARBUG010000097.1 GCA_029239785.1 Symbiobacteriaceae bacterium
CTCGCCCTGGCTCTGCTCCTCTATGCATCTGCCGAAAAAGTGGTCCTGTCGGTGACCGGGGCAGCCCCTCTGGCCCGGGAGGACCAGCCGCAGCTCTACTCGATTACCCGGGGCATGGCCTCCTGGGCCGGGCTGCCCACGCCGGGCCTGTACATCATCCATGAAACCCAGCCCAACGCGTTCGTGCTGGGCAGGGGCGGGCGCCGGACCGCCATCGTGCTGACCGACGGCCTCCTCGATGCCATGGATCTGGAAGAGGTAAAGGGCGTCATCGCCCACGGGCTGGCCCATATCAAACAGGGCGACGGGCGCTGGTCCACGTTCGCTTCGGCTCTGGCCGCTGCCTTCATCTTCATGGTGCAGGGGCGCGGCGCCGGCCGTCCCAAGCCACCCCGGAGCAGTATTTCGCTCTTTGCGCCGCTGCTCCATCTGTCGTCGACCGGCGGGCAGGATGAGCGGGCCGACCTGCTGGCCGCCAAACTGGCCGGACGGCCCGACGGGCTGATTCGGGCGCTGCGCAAGGCGGGACCTGCGGTGCCCCGGGGGCGCATCAACCGGTGGCACCTGCCGCTCTACTTGTCGCAGCCCCTGGTGCCGCTGCGGCAGATGATCAGGTTCAACCCGCGGCCCGATATGGAGGAGCGCATCCAGCGGCTCTCCTCGCTGATCTAGGAGCGGAAAATTCGTTTTAGAACAGAGCAGACCACTGTGTATCCACCTGTGCGCCCTTTATGATGAGGGGCGTGGAGGTGGATTTCGCTTTGTTTGGAGCCGCTCGTGTGTACCTGATCCGGCAGGCGCTTGGCAGCCTGGCGGGCTCGATTATGTTTACGACCTACGCCCTCTATTACGTCCAGGGGCTGGGGCTGACGCCTCTGCAGTTGGTCCTGGTGGACACGGCGCTTGAGGTGGCCTGCCTGCTTTTTGAGGTGCCGACCGGGGTGGTGGCTGATTCCTACGGCCGGCGCCTCTCCGTGATTACCGGAACGTTTGTCATGGCAGGTGCGTACTTGCTGGAGGGAGCGATTCCCTTCTGGGGCGGGGCAGTTACCTTCTTCTGGGCGCTGGTGCTGGCCGAAGTGGTGCGGGGCATCGGCTGGACCTTCATCAGCGGGGCGGAGGAGGCCTGGGTCACCGATGAGGTGGGCGCCGATCAGGTGGGGGAACTCCATTTGCAGGTGGGCCAGTGGGAGCGGTTGATGGGGCTGGTGGGCATCCCCATCAGTGTGGTGCTGGCCAACGTGGCGCTGCATCTGCCGTTTCTGGCGGGCGGCGTGATTTATGTGGGGATGGGTATTTTTGGGCTGATGCGGATGGGGGAGACGACGTTTGTGCCCCGCCCCCGGGAATCGGCGTCGGCGTTCGCTGGCATGAGGGAGACGCTGGTGGAAGGGATCGGCGCCGTGCGGGGCCGACCCCTGCTGATGGCCCTCCTGGCTGCCACGGTGATTGCAGGTGCGGCATCGGAGGGGTTTGACCGGCTCTGGGAGGCGCATTATCTGATCACTTTCGGGCTGGCGGATCTGCTGCCGGTGACGCCGGCGACGGGGTTTGGCATCCTGGCGGTGGTAAGCGCCTTGCTGGCGATTGGCGTGGCGGCGTGGGCACGGCGGTACCTGGATCTGACGGCCGAGCACCGGGTGCGGCGGACGCTGCTGATCGCGGCCGGGCTGCGGGTGGGGGCGCTGGTGCTCTTTGCTGCTGCTCCGTCGATCTGGATGGCCGTGTGCGGTGGGCTGGTCTACTACCTCGTTGGCGCCATCTACCACCCGGCCTACCGGAGCTGGGTGAACCAGCAGATCGATTCAGGGACAAGGGCGACGGTGCTGTCGGTGGTGGGCCAGGCCGATGCCCTGGGCCAGGCGGCAGGCGGGCCCGTGGTGGGGTGGGTGGGCACCCGGTTCTCCCTGCGGGCGGCGCTGATGCTGGCCGCGGTCTTCCTGGCGCCGCTGGTTGGGCTGTATGCGAAGCGTGTCGAGAAGAAGGCAGATATTTAGCCGCGGTTCGCGCGGATTTCGGGACATTCTTACGCCACGGATGACACGGACCTGCACGGATTAACGGGGTCTCCTAGTCTGGTCACCGGGTAGTTGCAAGAACCAGGAACAGTCCACCAGGGGAAATATCATTAATGATAATAACCTGGAAGGCTAACCGTGGTTCTCGAACAGCCCGGCAACCCGACTCGAAGACCCAGCCAATCCGTGCAGGTCCGTGTAATCCGTGGCAAAATAAAACCTCTTACTGCTTCACCGACCCAGCCATCAGCCCCCGCACGAAGTAGCGCTGGAGCCCGAAGAAGACCGCCAGGGGCAGGAGCAGCGAGATAAACGCCCCGGCCGTCAGCAGGTGCCAGTCCTGGCCGAAGGAGCCCATGAGGCCCAGGAGGCGCTGGGTCAGCACCTGGCTGCCCTGGTTGGAGCTTAGGAAGACCAGGGGCACCAGCAGGTCGTTCCAGGTCCAGAGGAACTGGAACGTGGCAAACGAGGCCAGCGCCGGCGCCGAGAGCGGCAGAATCAGCCGTACGAAGATGGTGAAATGGGTCGCGCCATCGATAAAGGCCGACTCAAAGATATCCTTCGGCAGCGTGCTGATGTAGTTATACAGCAGATAGACCGCGAGCGGCAGGCCAAAGCCCGTATGGGCCAGCCAGACGCCCAGGTAGGTGCCGTTCAGCCCGATCTTGATATAATCCCGCAGCACCGGAATCAGCGAGACCTGCAGCGGCACACCCATCAGGCCGATGGTCAGAATGAAGAGCCACCGCCGGCCGGGGAACCGAATCCAGGCAAAGCCGTATGCGGCGAAGGCCGCGATCAGAATCGGAATCACGGTGGCGGGCACCGCCACGGCGAGCGTGTTGACCACGGCGGTCAGCAGGTTGATGTTCTCCCGGCCGCGCTGAATCACCTGACCGGGCGCCGGCAGGCCCAGCACGGTGCGGTAATTGTCCAGGGTAAAGGTCGACTCGGTGGGGTGGGTGGCGGCTGTCCACCAGCCCGTGGCGCTCACTTCGTTATCGGGCCGGAAGGAGCTGACCAGCAGGCCCAGGGTCGGCGTCAGCCAGGCGACCGTCAGGAAGATCAGGATGGCGTAGACGAGCATGGTCCCGGCTTTTTTCATTTAGAACGCCTCCGTCCGCTTGTTGAACTGCCGCAGGTTGTAGTACATCACCGGCAGCACTGCCAGCAGCAGCACGATCGCCACCGCTGCCGCCCGACCGTAGTTGAACTGGCGGAACATCTGGGTGTACTGGACGTTGGCGATGACCTGGGTGCCAAAGTTGCCGCCGGTCATCGACTGGACGATATCGAAGATCTTCAGCGTCGCCAGCATGATGGTGGTGGCCACGGTGACCACGGCGCCCCAGATGTTGGGCAGCGTGATCTTGAAGAAGAGCTGGACCTCGCTCGCCCCATCGATGCGGCCGGCTTCATTCAGTTCGACCGGCACCCCCTTGATGGCGGCGGAGAGGATGACCATGGCGTAGCCGGACTGGAGCCAGACCATAATGACGATCAAAAAGAGGTTATTCCAGGGCTGCTGCATCAGCCAGGCCTGGGGTTCGCCGCCAAAGGCGACCACGATGGCGTTGAGCAGGCCGATCTGTGAGGCGCCTGCCGGCCTGTACTCATACATGAACCGCCAGATGACCGAGGCGCCGACCATCGAAATGGCCATGGGCATAAAAATGATGGCCTTGCAGATCTTTTCAAAGAGCGGGTTGGTGCGGTCGGCCATCACCGCGATCACAAGGCCAACGATGACGCTGGACAGGGTGGCGAAGATCAGCCAGAAGAGGAAGTTGTTGCGGAACGAGAGCAGCATCTCACGGCTGGTGAAGGCGTAGATGTAGTTGGCCAGGCCGACGAACTGCTCACCTTTGGCGTCGTAGAGGCTGGCGACCAACGTGCGGACCGCCGGCAGTGCGAGGTACCAGATGACGATCGCCACCGCGGGGCCGACGAAGAGGATGGGCACCAGGCGGCGCTTCCAGCGCGGGGAGAACTGCTCCACGACGTTTGACGCCAGGGTAAAGAGCAGCATGAGGCCGCCGACGCCCCAGATGATGGCCAGCAGGGCGCGGAGCCACTGGGCCATCTGGCCGTCACGCAGATAGATGTAGCTTTGCATGAGAACCAGCAAGGCAGCGGCTGTGAGCAGAACGGAGAGGATGGGGCGTGCCTGTCGCATCATGCTCCTCCTTTACGGGGGGCGAATCAAACGGGTCAGACAGGGCGGGTGCACGGCTGATGCACCCGCCCTGCCTTATGGCTTTCGGATAGAGGCTACTTGCCTGCTGCGTCGATCTCCTTCAGCGCGGTATCCAGGTTGCTGGTGCCGCTCACCCAGTTGGTGATGCCGACCCAGAAGGCCCGGTTCAGTTCCGCCTTCATGGCGTCAGAGCCGTCGAAACGGGCAGCCTTGGCGGTGGTGATGGTCTTGGCCATGGTCCGCTCGATCTCGGTCTTGTAGTTGTTCAGGTCCTGGCCCTTGTGCGGGAAGAGGGAGCCGCCCTGCTTGGCCCAGGTGACCGTCGAATCGACCGTGGTCAGCCACTCCATGAACTTCTTGACTTCGGGCCGGTCCTTGCCCTTGAAGGTCACGAAGACGTCGCCGCCAACGGCCAGACCGGGCTCAACCTTCGGATCGATAGGCGGCATGATGAAGACGCCGACGTTCTTGTCCAGTTCCTTCTGGACGTTCTCGGTGAAAAAGCTGGTTACGAAGCTGCCCTGGAAGTGGAGCCAGCACTGCGGCGGGTTGGCATGGAGGCCCTTGGCGGAATCGGCCACAGCGACAGTGGCGATCGTCTTCTGGCCACCGTAGACAGCCTTCGGATCGAGCCAGATCTGGCCCAGCTTGTTGAAGGCGTTCTTCACTTCGGGGGAGCTGAACTTCAGCTCGCCGGCCACCCACTTGTCATAGTTGGCGGGGGACTGCGTGCGGAGCATGATCGATTCGATCCAGTCGGTGCCCTTCCAGCCCGTGGCGTCGCCGGCGCCGATGCCTTCGCAGAACGGGGCGGTGCCGGTGGACTTCATGGTCTCGACCAGCTTCATCAGCTCATCCCAGGTAGTCGGCGCCTTGTAGCCGGCCTTCTCAAAGGCGGGCTTGTTGTACCAGATCCAGCCCTTGGCGTTGACCCGGTGGAACAGCCCATAGGGCTTGCCTTCGAAGGTGCCGAGCTCCTTCCAGACCTTTTCGTAGTTCTTGTCGATGTTGGCCAGCACTTCGGGCCACAGGGGGGCCAGCTTGCCTTCCTTAGCCATGCGGGCGGCGCCGCCGGGCTGCGGGAACATGGCGATATCAGGGGTGTCGTTGCCCTGGACCTTGACTTCGATCAGGGTGGCGAAGTCGTTGGCGCCGGTGTAGACGACGTCGATGTCAGGGTTGGCCTTTTCGAAGTCGGCGATCGTCTGATTGAACTGGGACTCTTCCGGACCGGTGAACTGACCGAGTACGGTGACGGTCTTCTTCTCGGTCTTGGCCGGCTGGGTGGCGGCAGGGGGGGTGTTGTTCTTGTCGGCGTCGGAGGTGGTGGCGGGCTTGTCATTCTTGCCGCCGCAGGCTGCCAGGGTCAGAGAAGCGACTAACAGGGCGGTGAGCAGCAGATGAATGCGTCGCATGGATCTGGCCTCCTCGTTCAGGGATAAGTGGGAAATGGTATGGGTGCGCAGTGCATTCAGCGGGACGGCGCTACCGGACGGCGGCAGACGTCGAACCGCGGACTACCAGTTCGGGGGTGAGCCAGCGGGTGGGGGGAGCGGCGTGGCCCTCGGTGAGGGAGACTGCCAGGCGGACTGCCTCCCGGCCAATGTCGCCGATGGGCTGGCTCAGGGTGGTGAGCGACGGGCGCCAGAGCGACGCCAGGTTGAGGCCGTCGAAGCCGACGACGCTCAGGTCATGGGGGACAGAGACGCCGAGGTCGGCGGCGGCTGCCAGGACGCCCAGGGCGAGCACGTCGGAGCCGCAGAGGATGGCGGTGGGCGGGATCGGTTCCCGCAGGAGCGCGATGGCTGCCTGGTAGCCGTACTGCTGCTTCCAGCCCACCTCCAGCTGCCAGTGGGGCGGGGGGAGGCAGCCGGCGGCGGCCAGCTCAAGCCGCCAGCCTGTCCAGCGGGGGCCTGCGGCGATCGGGTCGGCGGCGGGGCCGCCTACCAGGGCGATGCGCCGGTGGCCCAGGCTGAGGAGGTGGCGGGCGCCCATTTTGCCGCCGACCTGGGAGTCGACCAGAATGCCGGGCAGGGTGTCCTCGGGGTCGTAGGTGGCGGCCAGCACGACGGGGCGGCCCAGTTGCGCAACGGCCGTCCGGTGTGCGGGGCCCAGGGAGCCGGAGGTATAGATGACGGCGTCCAGTCGGTGTTGGCGGCACAGGTGAAGCGCCGCGACATCAAGCTCCTCGGAGAGGTCAGTGTGGAGCAGGACCAGCTGGACGCCAAGGGAGGAGGCGGCGAGGGACATGCCCGTGGCCAGTTCGCCGAAGAACGGGTTGGCCACGTCGGGGACGATGACGCCGTAGAGGCCCGTCCGACCGTGCACCAGGCTGCGGGCGGTCATGTTGGGGCGCCAGCCCAGTTCTGACATGGCTGCCTCCACCTTTTCACGGGTAGCCCGGGCTACCTTGTCGGGGTCGGAGAGGAAGCGGGAGACGGTGGCGACGGAGACCCCGGCCCGGGCGGCTACGTCGCGAATGGTCGGACCTGACACCGGCGTCACCTCGTTTTAGATGGCGGGTTCCGGATCGATTGCCTCCCAGTCGAAGAAGGACCAGCCCTGGGAGCGTTCCAGGATGAGCCGGGCGACCTCTTCATGGCTGAAGGCCTGCGGGTAGTTGCCCCACTGGGCGCCGTCGCGCCCGTCGAAGTGCTCGGCCATCAGGCCGAGGCCGGTGGCGGCGTTCAGGCAGACGTCCAGCCACTGGTCGCAGTGCTCTGGTTCGCCGGCCATCAGGTGGTAGCGGGCCAGCCAGAGGGTGGGCAGGTAGAAGGGGACTGCGGCCTTTTCGTAGCGGCAGACGCCGCCGTAGAGGATCAGGCCGCCGTCATCGGCCGGACGGTACATGCGTGCGATTGTAGCGCGGATGCGGGGGTCGCTGGCGGGCAGCAGCCCGTAGAAGACGAGGGCGAGGACTGAGATCTCCATGGGCGCTTCTGTTTCGGGGGTCGGGCCCCAGTGGCGGACGTAGGATTGCCGTTCGGAGTCCCAGCCGTTTTGGATGGCGGTTTCGGCGATGATATCGGCGGTCTGCTGCCACCGGTGGGCGTCCTGTGTGTGGCCGAGCGCTTTGGCGATGCGGGCGGCAGCCCGGAGGGTGACGGCGCACATGACCTTGCCGTGGACCCAGTGGGCGACGTACTCCCGGGGCTCCCAGATGCCGGACTCGAGGCGGCGCCAGTTGGCGGCGGTCCAGTCGGCGGCACGGCGGACGCCGTCCCAGTGGGTTGTGAGAGCGGTTAGGTCGCCGGAGGTTTTGTAGTGGAACCAGAGGCCGTGGATGATGCTGCCTTCGTTGTCAAGCTGCAGCTGGCCGGAGGCGGCGTTGCCGAGGCGGACCGGCACTTCGCCGCCGGGGCCCTGGAGGTCGCCAATCAGCCGTTCGTGTGGCTCCATGCCGTCGACGGTGTAGAGGGGCTGCTTCCAGTGGCCGTCGGGCTCCTGGTGGGTGAAGCAGAAGTCGTAGAAGCGTCTGGCTTCGCGGTGGAGGCCGGCGGCGTCGAGGGTGAGGGCGGTGTAGTAGCCGTCACGCATCCAGGTGAAGCGGTAGTCCCACTGGTGGTCGCCGCCGGGGATGGCCGGGAAGGAGGCGGTGGGGGCCGCGATGAGGGCGCCGGTGGGTTCGTAGCTGAGGAGGCGGATGACGATCAGGCTGCGCCAGTAGGCCTCTTCCCATTTTGTGGGGACCTGGCGGGGTTTCTTGGCCGGTGCGAGCCAGGCCTGCCACTGGGCCAGTTCGTCGTCGACCGTGGCGGTCTTGAGGTCTTTGAGGTTGGTTTCGGCTTCTTGTTGTGTGGCGCCCCAGGCGATGCAGACCCAGGCGACTTCCCCTGTCTGGAGGTTCAGGTTCTGGCCCTGGATCAGGGCGAAGCCGTCAGGGGTTTGGATCGCGAAGTGAGTAAGACCTACAGCCTGGGAGACGGGGAGGTGGGCAGAGCGGACCGGATCGCTCTTGATGACGAGCTGGGCCTGCCCTGCCGCACCCTGCACTTGGATGCGGCGGGCGATGCCGTGGCGGCCCCAGGGCATGAAGTCGGTGGCGGTGATATGGATACCCGGGCCGGTCAGTTCGGTTTGCAGGACGGCTGAGTGGCCCAGGTAGCGCTGGCTCAGAGGGGTCAGGCTGACCTGCTGGCCGTTCAGTTCAAGGGTGAGGCTCAGGTTGCCCCCGCGCCGGGGGTCCAGGGCTGAGGCGAAGAGGGGCTGGCTGTCGAACCGGGGGATACAGAGCCACGAGAGGGTAAGGTCTGGTTCGATCAGCGCAGCGGTGTGGCCGTTGCCGATCAGGCCGGCGTGGTATCGCATGTGGTCTGTCTCCTTTTTCATAGCTTCTATTTGGTATGTATTGTGATGATTTGCGATGTAACCGGTTACATCATCATCCTAGCCGCGGGGTGATTGCGTGTCAACTATGAAATGCAGAAAAGTCAATGGGAGGTGGAGGGCGTGCTGCGAGTAGGTGGGCGGGTGAGCCTGAGGGGGGATAGGGTGATGTAACCGTTATCATGGTTTCGTCATAGGTCGTTGTGGCTATGGGATTTTCTTCGCGGTCTCTGGCCGCCACTGACCCTTGCGGGTTGACGCAGGGGGAACAGCCCACAGCGGAGAAGCTACGAGTGGCGTACATAGCGAATTCTGAGGAGGCAGATGCCCGATGACGCGCAAGATTCCCGTCCATCCTGCCGGGGCGCCGATTCCCGCCGGCCCCTATACCCCGGCCATTATCGCAGGCGACTTTGTCTTTGTGAGCGGTCAGGGACCGCTGAAGCCCGGCAGCCGTGAGGTCGTGGCCGGGGGCGTGGCCGAGCATACTGCGCAGGTACTGGAGAACATCCAGACGATCCTGGCGGCTGCGGGCTGCACGATGGCCGATGTGGTAAAGGTTCAGGCGCATCTCAAAGAGATGAAGGATTTCGCGGCATACAACGAGGTCTATGCCCGGTACTTCCCGCAGCCGTACCCGGCCCGGACGACGGTGCAGAGCGGGCTGCCAGGGGCGGATTATCTGGTGGAGATCGATGTCGTCGCGCTGCGGCCCAAGCAGGAGGGGTAGGGCGATTTTAGCCCCCGCAGAGGGCAGCAGAAGCTGGCCGAGAGGTTCGGATTACCCCACACCGGGGGGCCGTGCCTCTGGGCCAGGTTTTGCACGCCCATGTTGGATCACGGCTTGCCGTTCCTTGGCAAAAGCAAGAGCTTCCACTCACCGTCTATCCCTGTAGGTAGGGAGGCATACCCTGAAACCAATATAGGGGAGCTGTCAGGCCATCCCGAAGTCCATCTCTGGCGGTTGAGGCCCTGTCGACCGGAAAGATTCGGGGAGAAAGTTCTCTACGCTTACCAGACCTCAACTGATCTTCCATACTGAGACCGTTGAAATTCGCAGGTGGAGGTCATGGAAAGTTGAACCCTTTTGATGCGCTCAATCGGTCCCATGCCTGGGGTCCCGGTTCCTTCGATATGGCAGAGCCCTTGATTCAGGCGGCCGGCATCCGGCCGGGAATGCGTGTGCTGGAGGTCGGCGGCGGCTCCGGGCGCATCGCCGTGACGCTCGCGAAGCACTGGCAGGTGGATGTCGTCACGCTGGAGCCCTGGACAAACGGCATTGAGATCCAGACCCTGGCCGAGGCCGAGGGGGTAGGCAATCGCGTGCTGCCCCTGCGCATCAAGGCGCAGGCGCTGCCCATGCCGGACAACTCCTTTGATGCGGTGATCAGCATCGGCTCCTTTGAGATGATCGGCGACGAGCGGCCCCAGGCGCTCCAGGAGTTGATCCGGGTGGCCCGGCCGGGGGCGTCCATCGGGATTGCCGAGCCCATGTGCCAGCCCGTCATGCCCGATGATCTGGTGGCGCTGGATGAGGAGCACAAGTTGAAGTTCCGGGAGTGTTTCCGGACCTTGGATTGGAACCGGGAGTTGTTTGCAACACATGGGTTGCCGCCCGTGCAGTCTTACCACTTTGCCGAGGCCTACCAGTGGTGGCTGGCGTATGGGAAGCAGATGGAGGGCCGCATCTCGGCCGGGGAGCAGGAGTTCATCCGGCGCGACCAGGGCCGGTGGATTTCGCTGGGCCTTGTGGTGGGGCGGAAGGCTGACTAGATGGATGAAGGCCCCCGGCAACGCACTTCTGCGCTGCCGGGGGCTTGCGTTTTGCATGGGCGAGCGGTCCTTGGCAGGTGAATATGCGACGATGGTGAACTGTCATACCAGAATCGCCGGGTGCGGCGCACAAGTGAAGTGAGGTCTTACCGATGATCGACGTCTTCAACGTAGCAGAGATCGTGGTTAACCACGTGAAGGAGAGATACCCTGACGATGTGGCGCTCGTGGCCTATTACGGCTCCTACGCCCAGGGCACCGCACATGCAAAGTCAGACCTGGACTTCTTCTTCATCCCCGCCACCGACCGGGGATTCCAGGCCAGCGTTCAGTTCGTCCTGGATGGGATCGGGTTCGATTTCTGGCCCATCAGTTGGACCCGAGCCGAACGCATGGCCGCCTTTGAAGAAGATATGGTCACCATTATTGCCGACTCCAAGGTGCTCTACAGCAGGTCCGAGGCAGACCTGCGCCGGTTCGAGGCGCTGAAGGCGAAAGTCGCCGCCTTGTGCCAGCCCGAGCGCAAGGGGGAGATGGTCGGCAAGGCGGCCGCGAGGCTGAAAGATGCTTATCTGCATCTTTACAACCTGGAACTGGCAGTGAAGGAGAGCAGCCTGACCGGCGCCAGAATGGAAGCCATCGGGGTGGCCGCATCAGCGCTGACGGCGCTGGCCTTGCTCAACCAGACCTTCTTTACCCGGGGCTGGGGGCAGAATCTGGACCAGGTGCTGGCCCTGAAACGCAAGCCGAATGGCCTGGCCCAACTGCTTCAGTCGATCACCAGCGCTCCGGAGCCGCGTCTGATTGCGGCTGCATGCGCAGAACTGGTCTCCCAGACCCGGCGCCTGATTGAGTCGGAGCACAAAGTGTTGCCACCGGAGCCGCTGCGTCCGGAGGCGCTGGAGGGCTTCTATGAAGAGGCAAAAGCCACATTCGACAAGATCAGCGCTGCCTGTGAAAGAGGCGACCACCCGACGGCCTTCTTTGCCGGGCTGAACATCCAGCGTGAGGTGAGTCAGTTCCTGGCGGCAGCCGAGGGCGAACCCGGGGGGGTTTATGAGCGCCTCGGTCTGCCAGACCTGGCGGCGCTGACCGGCGCGGGGAGCCTGGATCTGATCGCCCAGGGTGCGACCGAACTCGATCGGAAGCTCCTCCAATTTCTGATGGCCCGTGGCGTGCGCCTCAACCTGTTCACGACCCTGGGCGAGTTCGAGGCGTTCCTGGCAACCCGCTGAGTGGCGATTCTGTCGAGGAGGCGGTCGCAGATGTCACACCCACTCCTGACCACCAAGCTCTATCCGCCAGCCCTCCGGCCGGGGCAGGTGGCGCGCCCGCGCCTGACTGACCGGCTGAGCGTCGGGCTCCGCCGCCCCCTGACCCTGGTCTCGGCACCGGCCGGGTTCGGGAAGAGTTCCCTGCTCGGCGAGTGGCGGGCTGCCGGTACCGCGGGTCCCCTTGCCTGGCTCTCCCTGGACCCGGGCGACAACGACCCCGCCCGGTTCTGGTCCTATCTTGCCGCCGCCCTGCGGACGGTTGGTGTCGCCCTCTCCGAAGAGTTGGACGCAGGCGCCCCGCCCGACCGTCTGCTGGCGCCCCTCATCAACGGGCTGGATGCCGCCGAGCCGCCCGTGGTCCTGGTGCTGGACGACTACCACACCATCGAGGCGCCGGCCATTCATGCGGCCGTCGGATTCCTCATCGAACAGATGCCGAAGGGGCTGCGGCTGGTGGTGCTGACCCGCTCCGACCCGCCCTGGCCCATGGCCCGGCTCCGGGCCCACGGGCTTATGCAGGAACTGCGGGCCGCCGACCTGCGCTTCACGCCCGATGAGGCAGCGGCGTTCCTCACCAACGCACCGCTCGCCGCCGCCGACGTCGCAGCGGTCGCCGACCGGACCGAAGGCTGGATCGCCGCACTCCAGATGGTGGCCATCTCGCTGGAGGGGCACCCGGACCCCCATGGGTTTGTCGCGGCCTTTTCAGGCGAGAACCGGTTCATTACCGATTACCTGACCGAAGAGGTGCTGGCCCGGCAGCCTGAGGCGATCCGGCGCTTCCTGCTGCAGACATCGCTCCTGGACCGGCTGACCGCCCCGCTCTGCGCAGCCGTCACCGGCAACCCCGACGCCCGGACGTTACTCGATCAGATCGAACGGAAGGGCCTCTTCCTGACGCCCCTGGACCCGGCCGGGCAGTGGTTTCGCTACCACCAGCTCTTCGGTGACCTGCTGCGGGCCTACCTGGCGCAGACGGAGCCGGAACTGGTACCGGCCCTGCACAGCCGGGCGGCGACCTGGCACCTGGAGAACGGCCTGCCCATGGAGGCGGCCCGGCATGCCCTGGCCGCGGGCGAGTTTGACCGGACCGTGGCCATCATCGAGCGGCACGCCGGGGGCTGGTGGTCAATGGCGGCGCCCGGGTTCAACCAGTTGCTGCAGCGGCTGCCGCCGGCGGTGGTCAGGCGGTCGCCTCTGATCTGTACATATCAGGCCTGGATCTTCTGTATGGAAGGGCAGATGGATGAAGCCCTGGCCTTTATTGAGGCGGCAGAGGAGAGGGGACCAGCCGCTTCCGATGTCGGGCGGCTGCTCGCCCTGATGCGCGCCTTCCGGTCGGAGCTCTGCGGGGAGCCCTACGAGTTGTCGGGGGCCGCCCTGGAGGCTCCCGCCTCCATCCCGCAGGCGGATTTCCGCACGACGGCGGATCTGACGCTTGCCTACCTGCTCTATCGGAAGGGCCGGCCTGATGAGGCCGCCGCCCTCTGGCTGCAGGCCGCCGAGCGGGAGATGGCGACGGGCAGCACCTACGCCATTGCCGTGGCGATTCCGCTTCTGGCTCGGCTGCGGCTGGAGCAGGGACGGGTGGATGAGGCGGAGGCGGTCTGCCGCCGGTTTATCCGCTTCATCCAGGAGCGGGGGGAGGCGCCCTTCTTTGTCTGGGGGAATTTGCGGGCGGTGCTGGCCGATGCGCTGCGCCACAAAGGCGACCTGGCGGGGGCGGAGGCCGAGGCCCGGGAGGCGCTGCGGGTGAACCGGGCCTACGAGGTGCATCATGCCGTAGTGATGCCGCTGCATGCGCTGGCCCGGGTCCGCCTGGCACGGGGCGCCCCGGGTGAGGCGCTGGCGCTCCTGGCGGAAGAGGAGGCGGCGACGCGGGGCCGGACGTTGTCGCCCGACGTGGTGGGCGCCCGGGAGGCGATTCGGGCGGAGGCGCATGCGGCGCTGGGCGACCATGGGCCGGGTTCGCCCCGGGCGCCGGCCCCCGCTGTCCACCTAAGCGACCGGGAGCAGGAGATACTGGCCCTCGTCGCGGCCGGCCGCTCCAACCAGGAGATCGCCCGCATGCTCTTCGTCGCTGTCGGCACCGTCAAGATCCATATCCACAACGTGTTCGAGAAGCTGGAGGTGGGGAGCCGGACCCAGGCCGTTGCCCGGGCCCGAGAGCTCCATTTGCTTTAGGCATCAGCCCCGAAAATCTATCTTTGGATATATGGTCAGCCTCCCCCGGTTTAGCCCCAGAATGGGGCCAGAGAACCGAACGGGAGGCTGATCGCTTTATGAACGGACCCATCCTCGTCACCTATGCGACCCGGACCGGATCGACCGTCGGCGTGGCTGAGGCGATTGCCAGTGAGCTGCGTGAGTACGGCCTGCCTGCCGAAGTCCGCCCCATGCACGAGGTAACAGCCATTGACGCCTATGGCGCCGTGGTCGCGGGCGGCCCCATTCAGGGGCACGAGTGGCTGCCCGAGGCGATTCAGTTTCTGAAGTCGTACCAGGACGCTTTATCCCGCCGGCCCTTCGCCACCTTCACGCTTTGCATGGCGATGGCGATGGACGGCGCCGACCGGTACCGTCAGGGCGTTGCCGAGTGGCTGGCGCCAGTCCGGCGCCTGGTGCGGCCGGTGAGCGAAGGGCTTTTTGCCGGCGTGCTTGATATCAAGAAGGTACCCTCGTTCGGGTACCGCCTCGCCTTCCGGCTGGCGGTGGCCGCCGGCGCCTGGAAGGAGGGCGACCACCGGGACTGGGGCGCCATCAGGGCCTGGGCGAAGGCCCTGGCCCGGGACCTGGGCCGGGCGCCGGCCCAGGACGCCGCCCCGGCCAGGCGCCCTGCCCTGCCCCCCACCGAAGACCATGCAGTATGAGATCATCCTGGCAGGTCCCCTGCCCCGCTCCTTGGCCGACTGGTTCGACGGCTTCCATTGCACGACCCTCGCATCGGGTCAGACGCGCCTCGAAGGCTCCGTCCCCGACCAGGCCGCCCTCATCGGCCTGCTCACAGCGATTACCCACATGAACCTGACCCTGCTCCTGGTCCGGCGTTACGATCGCACATAAGAGGAGGTTTCCGAACATGGCAGGATTGGCACATCTCGGCGTCGGCCTCGCCGCGAAGCGGATTGCGCCGAACGTATCGGCAGGCTGGCTGGTGGCAGCCGCCTACGGCATCGACATCGTCTGGGCCGGCTTCTGGGCCGCGGGCGTTGAGCATCTTCCCGCCCCGGGCGTCGACTCCACCGCTCCCTGGTCGCACGGTCTCTTCATGTCGATCATCTGGTCGCTGACGGCAGCGGCCATCGCCATGCTCATCAGCCGCAACCGGCGCACCAGTCTGATCATCGGGCTGCTCGTCTTCAGCCACTGGGTGGTCGACTTCATGGCCAAGCCGATGCTCCACGTGTACCCATCCGATTCGGGCGTCACCCTGTTCTTTGACAAGTCCTGGACCATGGGCCTCGGCCTCTGGCGCACCGCGGCGGGCGTCTCCATTGGTGAATACGGCACCACCGCCGTCGGACTTATCATCTACATCATGACACTGATCGCACTGCGGAAGCCGCACGCCAAAGGGGGAAGCGCAGCATGAGCTGGGACCGCCTGAACGCGGCCTCGGGCTACCTTGTCATCGCCCTGGGCCTGGCGGCCGCTGCCTTCGAACGGGGCGCCCCGCCTGCCACCGCCCCGCCCGCAGAGGCGCTGGCCTTCTTCGTCCGGTACCGCAGTGAGTTGATCACCCAAAGTCTGCTCTTCGTGCTGAGTGCCAGTGCCTACCTCTGGTTCTTCGGAGCCCTGCGCACCTATCTGGCCCGGGCCGAGGGCGGGACCGATACACTTCCCGCTGTGGCCCACGGCGCTGGCACCACCTGGGCCGGGCTCCAGCTGCTCTTCCAGAGCGGTCAGGTCGCCCTGGCGCTTGGCGCCGCCCCAGAGGTTGATCCGGTGACGATCGGCCTCTTCACCGACCTGACCTACGCCATCTCTGTGATCGCCTATGTCCCTCTGGCCATCATGCTGGTAGCAGTGGCAGCGGCGTCACTCAGGACCCGGGTCTTTCCAGCCTGGGTCGGATGGCTCTCGGCCAGCGCCGCAGGCGCCAACCTGGCCATGACCTTCGGCCTGGGCGCGCAAAGCGGGCCGCTGGTTCCGGGCGGCCCGCTCACCTACGTGCTCTATCTGTTGATGGCAATCTGGCCCGTGGCGGTGACCACCATGATGGTGCTCCGCCCCCGGATCCATCACCTTACAAGCATCCACCGACCGAAGGCAAACAGCATGCCCACGGCATAGAGCGTGCCGAAGATCGTCTTGTTGTGGCGGGCCAGCCACTCTGGCAGGTAGATATCAAAGTTGTCCCGGCGGTCATCGGTGTAGCGGGCGGCCATGTCGGTCAGGGGGCAGCGGAACTGGTTACACATCAGCACCGCCACTTCAAAGAGCATGATGCTCGAAGCAACGGCCGCGGCGATGAACATGTTCATCAGAGCCAGGATGGGGATGGCGACGGTGCAGCCGGCGAAGAGCACCCAGACCACGGTATGAAGGAGTTTGACGGTACGGAGCTTGCCCGGCGCCCAGGTTGTCGGCGGGATGACCGGCCTGGGGGTCGCGTTCGTTCGGGGCTGACTTGACATCGGGTACCACCATCCTTGACTAGTGGGAAGATTACCCCTGAAGCAGACGTTACATGCTCCGGCGCAAAGTGACAAGTATCACGAAAGACTCAGTACAGAAGGAGTGCGATGGCACTAGAGAGCGCCAGGCGGACCTGATGGTGTCTCCCCTGCACCCGGCCGTGCAGCTGCAGTTGGTCCAACAGGCGCTGACGCAAAAACCGGGCAGGGAGTAAATCCCTGCCCGGTCCTATTTCGCAAGGGGTTCTCGTTAGTCAGCGGTCTGCTCGTCACCCACGACCTTCTTCGTCGTCGGCTCCTCCTTGCGGAAGGCGACCAGCACCAGGTTCAGCACGATGCCCACCACAGCGGCGGTGGCGATGGCCGGCAGCGGCATGCCGAAGATCGGCAGGATGCCGTTCTCGAACTGGTTGCCGCCCAGGCCGATGACCAGGATGACGGCGGCGATGGCGAGCTGGGCCGGGTCGAAGAGGTTGACCTTCTCTTCCTGCATCAGGGCGACACCCTGCACACCGATCACGCCGAAGAGGTAGATGGCCAGGCCGCCGGTGACGAAGACGGGCAGCGTGGAGACGAGGGCGGAGAGCTTGCCGACGAAGGCGAGCACCATGGCGATGCCGCCGGCTGCGACCAGGACCGGAGTGGAGAAGTTGCGGGTGATGGCCATCAGCGAGTTGTTCTCGCCGTAGTTGGTGCCGGAGGAGGCGCCGAGCATGCCGAAGACCATGTCGGAGACGCCGTCGCAGATCAGGTTGAGGCCGACCTACGTCTTGAGCCCCACGGCCGGGCGGCCCTGCTCCTCGGCCAGCTTGTCGACATAGAGGCTGACCTGATACAGGTGAGCCGTGGACTCAGGCAGCGTGGCGATGGCGATCGGGGCGATGGCCAGGATGGCGGACCAGGCGCCGGGGCTGGTGAAGGCGGGCATCTGGAACTTCGGCAGAGCGAACCATGCGGCGTCGGCCACCGGCCCAAAGTCGACCAGGCCGAGGACCAGGGAGAGGAGGTAGCCGGCGGTAGCGCCGAGCAGGACCGGCATCATGCCGAGCAGACCCTTGCCCCGCAGGAAGACCGACAGGAGGATGGTGACCAGGCAGGTGACCAGGGCGACGCCCCAGTTGCCGGAGGCCTGATCGAGCGCCACCTTCGCCAGGGCGATGCCGATGACGATGGCGATGGAGCCGGTGACGACCGGGGGCAGAATCCGGTCGAGCCACTTCTTGCCGGCCTTCTGGATGATCAGGCCGACGATGATGTTCAGGATACCGGTGGCGACCACGCCTACCTGTGCGACTGCCGGGCCGCCCCAGGCGGCGCCAGCGACTGCGGTGACCGGTGCGATATAGGCAAAGCTGCCGCCGTAGTAGAGAGGAATGCGGCCCTTGGAGAGGAAGATGGCGAGGATGGTGCCCAGGCCGGAAGCCAGCAGGGTGACGCCGACGTCGAATCCGGTGAGAATGGCAACCAGGGCCGTCGCAGGGAACATGGTGAGGACGTGCTGGAAGCCGAGGCTCAGAAGCGGACCAACTGCGGGACGATCCTGAGGCAGGTAGCCGAATACCTTGTTGCTGGCCATAAGTGCGACTCCTCCTTGCGATATCGGGCCAAATAAAAAACTTCTCACCGGCGATGGCAAGAAGTTGTTTGGTTTGGCCTGCAACCCCGCGGGGAGCGCGCCTACACCATGTAACCTTGCCAGTCTCACGGGACTGTCTTAAAGGTCGCCGGTTTTCAGTTCGTTGCTACTGTATCACAGATGTCGATTTATGGCTAGTAGGAATTTGTGAAG
>JARBUG010000264.1 GCA_029239785.1 Symbiobacteriaceae bacterium
ATACCCGCCATTGTAGCCGGTTGGCATAATGGCGGGTAGGACACGAAAATGCTATTTTCACTCTTTAACCTGTGTCATGAAGGTGGCTGTAAGCTCGGCGTCGGCCGCGGTCACCGCCTGCACCCGAATCATCCAGGGGCCGACCATGTCGATCACCTTGGAGGAGGCCTCCCAGTGACCGGGCGAGGTCTGGACCAGATCGAGAACCTGCCCATGGCCCATGGACTGCATGATAATCTGCGCTTCGACGGTCTTTACGTCCGTCTGGTTAAGGTCGACCATGAACTTGTTTTCGCCGACCTTGTAGGGATCAGCCATCAAGGTGACCTGTAGGTTTTCAACCGTCTTGGTGTCGGTGAAGCCGGCCTTGGGCGGCGCCTTCGTCTGAGCCTTCGGAGGAGCGGTGACGGCAGCCGCACCGGCAGCCGCACAGCCGGCCAGGGCGCCCAGGAGCAGAATCCCCGTCGCCGCGAGCGCGGCCCGCTGCCAGATCGACTTAGCCATCATCAATCACCTTTCTGGGGTAGGGGTAAGGGGGGCGGTGTTTGAGAACCGCCCCCGCCAGGTTTTACTTCTTGCCGATGACCAGGAACGTGGCGCCGCCGAGGTACTCGCCGTTGTTCAGAACGTTCTCGAGCTGGTGGTCGTGCCACGGGTAGATGCCTTCACGCATGGTGATCAGCACGTCGGTACGCTCGCCGGGGGCGACGGTGAAGACGTCACGCTGGTAGGGCTGCGGTACCGGGTAGCCGTCGAGGTGGGTGATCAGGCCGCCGTAGCCGTGGCTGTGGATCGAGAACGACCGGTAGCCCATGTTGATGAACCGAATCTTCACGACCTCGCCGACCTTGCCTTCGACCGGGGTGGTCTCGGGGAACGCCTTGCCGTTGACGGTGAAGTAGTTGTAGTCACGCTTGGTCACCGTAGCGAAGGGATCCATGTTGCCGACGGCCCAGTCATCGAGGATGAACGTGTATTCCTTGTCCCAGTTCTTCACTTCGTTCTTCGGCTCGATGATCATGCTGCCATACATGCCCATGTCCACATGGTTGTAGGTGGCCACATGGCAGTGGTACATCATGGTGCCGGAGCTGGTGGCGATGAAGTCGTAGGTGTACTCCTTGCCCGGGTTGACGGTGAAGGAGGTGGCGGGCACGCCGTCATTCTGCGTGTCCAGACCGAGCTGACCATGGAAGTGAATCGAGTGCGGCTGCGAGGCCGTGTTGCGGAAGTGAACATTTACATGGTCGCCTTCCTTGAAGCGGAGCTCGGGGCCGGGCAGCTGGCCGTTGAAGGCCCAGACCGGAACCTTGACGCCGGTGAGGATCTCGACCTCTTTTTCCTCCAGCCAGAGGTAGAAGTGCTTGACGCCGTCCTTCTCCTCGTAGAACTTATCCCACTTGTTGACCGGCTTGCCGGCGAACGGGATCGGGTTTGTCTTCTGGGCTTCGCCCGCGGCGGGCGTGGTTTTCGCGTCCTTGCTGCAGCCGGTAACCACAGCACCCAAAAGTGCTGCTGCAACGAATACGGCCATCGTCTTACGGAGCGTCATGACGAAAAACCCCTTTCAAGACTCGTTAGAACTCACTGCTTCTTGCTTCCAATCCTACCGGGTTAGCGTCTAGGGTCCTATCGGAGCCAGCCCGTATTTGCGCCGCATAGTCCTTTTGGTAGACCTTCTACTCTCTGGGAAGTATCCGACTAGATACGGGTACTTTGGTCTATTGGTGTCTTGGCAGTATTGCGCTTCTCGGGTTTAATAGAGATAGTGATGATAACGATTCTCATTCAAGAAGGTGTGTCGCTAATGACGCTAGTGGAAACGCATCCCGGGCAGGCCTTCATTATTACCGAGATCGCTGATGACTTTGCCCGCCTGCAGGCGATTCGCTTCGGCATCGCCGAGGGCGCCAGGGCCATCTGCCAGGCCATCGTGCCCGGCGGTCCCGTGGTCGTTCGCAAGGGCAAGCAGGAGATGGCGCTGGGCCGTAACCTGGCCAACCGCATCCAAGTAAAGCCTGTGGAGGCCTAAACAACTATGTCGCATACTTGCTGCGAAGTCGTTCAAGAAAGAGTACAGGAAGGCGACCGTAAGGTAGTGCTGGCCGGCAACCCGAACGTCGGGAAGTCGGCGGTATTCCACGCCCTGACGGGCGTTTACGTAGAAGTCACCAACTACCCCGGCACGTCGGCCTTCAACGATGAAGAGCGGGTCGCCCGTGAAGTGATTCTCGCGGCCGATGTGGTGATCAACGTCGTGGACAGCGCCCACCTCGACCGGGACCTGTTTCTGACGCTCCAGTTGATCGACATGGGTCATCCCGTGGTCGTGGCGCTGAACATGATGGATGAAGCCAAGGCCAACGGCCTGGCCATCGATGTGAAGCAGCTCTCTGACATCCTGGGCGTCGAGGTTGTCCCGACCATCGCCGTCAAGAATCAGGGGATTGACACCCTGAAGGCAGCGTTGGACCGGGCCCGCCCCGGGCGCCGTACCGAAGCGATTGTGCGCCGTCTGCCGGCGGGTATTGAGAGCCCGTCCGACGCCCTGATGGTGCTGGAAGAGGACGAGGAGATCTGCCAGCAATACAGCACCGCCCGCGGCGGGCAGCGGGAAGAAGTCTACCGGCTGCGGCGGGAGCGGGCGGATGAGATCATCAATCAGGTTGTGAGCGAGACGAACAGCGGCGCAACGTTCGCTGTAAAGCTGAGCCGATTCAGCCTGCATCCCCTCGGCGGTCTGGTGTTGCTGCTTGCATTCCTGGCCCTGATGTATCAGGTCATGGGCGTATGGCTGGCCCAGGACGTAGTAGGGATCACCGAGGAGTGGGCGTTCGGGGAGCACATTACCCCCTGGATTGTTGGGAACGTGTCGCGTCTGATCAGCCCTGAGAGTTTCATCGGGCAGTTGCTGATTGGCGAGTTCGGCCTGCTGACCATGACGCTGGCCTATCTGTTTGGCTTACTGCTGCCCCTGGTTGTGGGCTTTTACATGGTCCTGGCGTTCATGGAAGACTCGGGTTATCTGCCCCGGGTTGCGGTGCTGGTTGACCGCCTGATGATCAAGGTCGGTCTCAACGGCCGGGCGATCATCCCCATGATTCTGGGCTTCGGCTGTGTGACGATGGCGACCATGACGACCCGCCTGATGGGGACCAAGCGTGAGCGGACGATTGCCACCTTTCTGCTGTCGCTGGCGATTCCGTGCTCGGCCCAGATCGCGGTCATTGCGACCATGCTGGCGCCCCTGGGCATCGGTTATACCGCACTTTTTGTGGGTTTCCTCTTCGTGATCTACGGCGTCACTGGCATGGTGATGAACAAGGTCCTGCCCGGTGAGTCCTCCGACCTGCTGATCGATCTGCCGCCCCTGCGGCTGCCCCGGTTGGTCAACGTGCTGCAGAAGACCTTCCTGAAGTCCAAGTCGTTCCTGACGGAGGCCGGGGGTATCTTTGCGCTGGGCTCGGTGGTGGTGGCGGCGCTGAACGCCTGGGGCGTTCTGGACATGCTGCAGTCCGGCCTGGCGCCGATTACCGAGCGCTGGCTCGGCCTGCCCCGGGAGACGGCGAATGCGTTCATTATGGGCTTTGTCCGCCGTGACTTCGGCGCTGCGGGTCTGTATGACTTGAACCTGTCGTCGCATGAGACGATGGTTGCGTTGATGACGATTACGCTGTTTGTGCCTTGCATCGCTTCGATCATGATCATCCTGAAGGAGCGGGGCAAGAAGGAAGGCTGGGTGATCTGGGTCGTCGACCTGGCCCTGGCGATCTTCCTGGGCGGCGTGATTCACCGGCTGATGTTCTGGGCGTAAAGGGGGAGAGGTCTGTGGAGTGCGATCCGAAGGGAAAGTGCCCGAAGTGCGGGTATCAGAATGGCGCCGGGGCGTTGCGCTGTGTGCGCTGCAAGGCGGTGCTGCTGGTCCCGGCGGGGTGCTCCGGGGCTTGCTCCAAGTGCTTGCTCCAGATGGAGCAGCGGGAAGCGAAGTAGTGATTGAAGGCGGTGCACTGCGTGTGCGCCGCTTTTCTTTATGCGGCGGGCGGGTCTGGCCAGGGGCGAAAGTTCGCCCACCCAACTGAAACGCCCGAAACAGATTCTGCGTCAAACGTGGTGATGAACGGGAGGTGGTCCTGTGCTCAACCGAAGAATGCTCGTGCCGGTCTTGTTAGCTGCCCTCCTGACTACCGCCTGCGGCGGCGCGGCAGGCCCAGCCGGCTCCGACTCGCTAACCGGTCCCGGCTCCAAGGACGCGGGTTCGACCGTGGACGCGCGGGTGGTTCGGGCAGAGACCGCGTTCAGCTTCGACCTGCTGAACGCAATTCGGTCCGAAAAACCTGGCGAGAACCTGTTTATCTCTCCCGCCAGCGTCACCCTGGCACTGGGCATGACCGCCAACGGTGCCGTGGGCGAGACCCAGAAGGCCATGGCCAAGGCCCTGTCACTTGACGGAATCCCCATGGCCGATGTGAACGCGGCCAACGGTGCGCTCCAGTCGGTGCTGGCCAACCCCGACCCCAAGGTGGAACTGAGCATTGCCAACTCCATCTGGTACAAGAAGGGACTTACGGTCAATCCGACCTTCCTGGAAGCGACCCGCAGCCATTACCGGGCCGAGGTGGCGCCCGTAGCGTTCGGCGCCGACGAAGCGACGTCCGCCATTAACAACTGGGTCAGCAAGGCGACCCGGCAGAAGATCAAAACCATTGTCGACCGTACCGAGTCGGATGACCGGATGTACCTGATCAACGCCATCTACTTCAACGGCAAGTGGAAGGAACCGTTCAAGAAGGAGCAGACGCAGCCCCGCGACTTCCACCTGGCCGGCGGCAAGACCGTCCAGCATCCGATGATGGTTCAGAACGGCCGGTACCGCTACCTGAAGGGCGAGAACTTCCAGGGCGTGGCGCTGCCCTACGGCGAGGGCCGGGTCAATCTGTACGTGCTTCTGCCCAACGAGGGGGTCAGCCTTGATCAGTTTGCCGGGTCCATCACGGCGGACCGCTGGTCGGAATGGATGGGTAAGTTCACTGCGAAACCCGGCAGCATTACGCTGCCCAAGCTGAAACTGGAAGCGAAGTACGAGCTCATCCCTGCGATGACATCGCTCGGCATGGGTCCCGCCTTCGGGGACGGGGCGGACTTTAGCAACCTGTTTACGGGCATCAAGGAGGATCTCGCAATCGGGTTCATTCTGCACAAGACGTACCTGGACATGAATGAGGAAGGCACCGAGGCGGCTGCGGTTACGGCTGTGGGGGTTGTGGCCACGTCGGCGCCGGCGCCTGAGGAGCGGTTTGATATGGTAGTCGACCGCCCCTACCTGATGGCGATTCGCGACGACCAGACAGGCACGATCCTGTTTTTGGGAGCGGTCTACAAACCGCAGTAAGTGATCATGGTCACTGAGTCAGCCGTCAGTTTGGTGTAAGGTTGCACGGGAAAGTGCTGCCAAAAGCGAGATGGATCAAGATGTCGCGCAAACTGATATTGCTGGTCGCCCTTGGTGCCGTGATCATGTTTCTGGTGGGCTACGGTGGTGCTAACGCTGTGATGGCGAGGCTGGCGGACAGGCAGCAGCCTGCGGCTGCGGGCGATGCCGCCCATGGCCGTGAGATCTTCAAGACCACCTGTGCCTTGTGCCATGGGTCCTCGGGCAGGGGGATGCCGGGGCTTGGCAAGGATTTGGTCAACCAGAGCGCCTGGATGCAGAAGCAGGATGATGCCGCCCTGATCGCCTTCATCAAGGTGGGGCGGGCAGGTGAAGACCCGCTGAATGAAACCGGTATTCCGATGCTGCCCATGGGCGGCAACCCTACGCTGACGGATGCGGACCTGGCGGATGTCGTCGCCTATATCAGGTCCATCCAGAAGAAGTAAGGGCCGTGGCGTGAACCTGTTCGCCGGTTTTTACGTCCTAAGTGTAGTAGGTAAAAACGGCGGGGAGGGATTTAGATGAACATTTCGCCCATCGAGGTCCTGCTGCTGCTGGGGCTGCTCTACCTCATGTATAAGGTCAACAAGCTGGAGCGCATGCTCGAAGGCGGGGCCGCCAAGCGTCGGCCGGTGCGGGTCGCCCCCCAGGGCGATGGCAAGGTGATCCCGATCCTGAAGGAGCAGATTGAGCCGGGCCCGTTCAAGCCGGAGCGGAAATAAACGAGAGCCGTTGCATGGGGGTGCAACGGCTCTCGTTTTCGCGTGATGTGGTTGCGGTTACCCGAGCAGGGCGGTGTTGGCGGCAAACGTAGCCGACCGCTCCGGCCCCACCGAGATGATGCGGAACTGGATGCCGACCAGCTCTTCCAGGCGCTTGACGTCGGCCCGGGCGCCGGGCGGCAGCTGCCCCAGCGACCGGGCGCCCGTGGTGGGCGTCCGCCAGCCGGGCATCGTCTCAAAGATGGGCTCGGCCTTGCGCAGGACCCGCAGGGGCGGAACGGTGGTGTAGATCTCGGCGCCGACCTTGTAGCCGGTGCAGATCTT
>JARBUG010000003.1 GCA_029239785.1 Symbiobacteriaceae bacterium
CATCCTGCAGTTTAACAGCAGATACGACCATACATACATGGTGAAGACCACGAAGGAAACCTGGTCAGCCGGACTGGAGTGGGACACGACTCTCAAGGGCAACGTCAGCTACACGGTGGAGGTCGCCACCGAGGAACGGGCGTGGAGCAAGGGCGCCTACCTGTCCGTGCGTTGGCAGTAAGGTGGCAAGGGCAAGTGGAGGGGAGCAGGATGATGGGCAGTTCCAACAGACAAAAGTGGGTTGGCTCGCTGCTGGCGGGTGCTTGGGCAGCGCTTCTGCTGTCGGGGTGTGCCGCGCCGACGGACGGGCGGTCGGGCCTGCCCGTCGCTCAGGGAATGCACCTGCTGGCTGATGCCGAACTGAACTACCAAGTGACCGGAGCCGGTCGGCTCGAGGTGTCGTATGTGGTGCACCTGGTCAACGGCGGTACCGAGAAGTGCGATAACCTCTTCCAGACGCTGAACTTGCCGCCGGCTTTGGCCGCGCACCAGGAGCGCGGCGGTTGGACAGGCGTGACACAGCCGTTCGCTCCGGGTCACCGTGGCAACATGAGCGGTGAGATGCAGTTCAGGGGGTTCTCGGTCCCATCCCGTGAGGAACTCGAATCGTGGCTGTCGGAGGCCACCATTACCGTGAACTGCGGCTCGCGCTATGGAAACACTGTCGTTCCCACGGTCGTACCCAGGCCGCAGTAGTTAGGAACCGGGATTGAAGAAGATGGCGTGCCTGCGGCCGGGTGCGATGACCAGGGCCAGGTCAGGTCGTCCCTCCGGCCGCTTTTGCACGCCAGGACCCTCATTGGCCGTGCAGGGACGGTCGGAGACGCCGGGAATGCGGAGCCGCCCCGACTGCACCATGCACCTGGCCAGCCTGGCCGTCGCTACATGGTGCGGCCCCCGCCTACCTGGCCAGCGACCGCCGTTGGCGCTATGGCCACGTTGTAGTCGGCGCCTTCCCAGCGCTCCTCGTTGACCCAGAAGAAGGTGAACTGGAACGGCTGAACCTGCCCCGGGGCCGACGGCAGGTCGACATAGGCGAACCCCAGCGCCGTCGCGGTCGAGTACGTGTCATGCACGGTCTGCCACCCATCCGCCGTCCAGCGGAGGCGGAACGGGGCTTCAGCCTGGATGCGCAGGGTAGCGCCCGCGGCCATCTGCCGGGGACGGCGGTCCGGCTTCCAGACTTCCCAGGCGCCCACGGCGCTGCGGTCGATGCAGTAGCGCTGATGAACCGGGTCGATCAGGTCAAAGACCCGGCCGTCGTAGGTGGAGCGGAGCAGCTTGATGTACTCGGCATGCGCCCACATGAGCGGCATGGCCGACCCGGTGGGGCGCCCGAGCCAGAGCTTGCGGGCAGGCCGGTCGGCTTCGTCCCAGACCTGCTCGGGCAGCATGCCCGTCGCCGTGGCAAAGCGCTCCAGGGCTACTACAAACGGCACTACGTCGGCGCCAGCGGCAAGCTCGTAGTGGGCACGCTCGCCGGTCAGCAGCGGCCACGCCCGCCCCTGGCCCCAGCCCGTGTACGGCCCGCCGTCGGCCTTCTGGCCGTAGCCGTCGTGGTTGTAGCGAAGCCAGGCGGGGCCGGAGGGCGTCTCCACTTTAAGCACCGCATCGACCACCCGCAGCGAATCGACCACCAGGGGATCATCGGGCCGGCGGATGCCGTAGCGGACGAGCTCCAGGAATCCGGCATCGACAATGTCGCGGGCGGGGAAGGCGACCTGCGTGCCCGGCGGCCGGTTCGCGATGTAGAGCAGGCCCTGGTTCGGGTCCTCGTCGGGCGAGGCGTTGGTCACATCGACCGGCATGATGCGGATGTAGTGACGGGAGATACCCGGCACCAGCGTGCCCTGCGTGGTGACGGTCCAGGCTTCGAGGTGGCCTTCCAGGAAGTCGGCGTAGGCTTCGAGGAACGCCGCGGTCGCCTCGTCGTGACGGTCCCGGGCCAGGCAGGCCGCACAGATCAGCGCGGCGATGCTGACCGCCAGCGTGGAGGGCGAATAGCCGCTCGCCTCCTCCCAGCGCTCCTGCTGGGTGGCGGGACCGTGGCGAATCAGGTAGGCGGCGGCCCGCATGACCAGTTCGTAGGGGTCGAAGGTGCCCAGGGCGCCTTCCTGCTTGAGCCGCCAGGCCAGCAGAATCGGGAAGGCGACTTCGTCAAGCTGAATGCCCCGCCAGTGGGGCTCGCCGTTGATCCAGAAGTTCTGGGGGAAGCCGCCGTCGGCCTGCTGGCTGCCCGCGAGGTAGATCAGCGCCCGGAACGGGGTCTCGGTGTCGCCGCCGGCCAGCAGGCCCATGGCGGAGTTGACCATGTCGCGGGTCCAGACCAGGTGGTAGCCACCGGCGTTGTCGTCGCCGGAGGCTTCGCCCCAGGGAATGGAGAGCGAAGCGATGAGGGCGCCGGGGAAGGTTTTGTCCTCATGCGACCGGAGCAGGCTGTGGCTCCGGCGGTAGAGGAAGCCGCTGTCGCCCGCGACCCGGTCGAGCGGCAGCGCCTGCAGCTGCGCCCGATGCCACTGGTTAAGGAAGACCTCACGCTGATCGTCAAAGGGCGTGCCCAGGGCCTGGAACAGGGCGACGACGGCGCTTTGCAGGCTGTCGCCAAAGGCGGTGCCAATGACGAAGGTGCGGGTGGCGCGCAGGTCAAGCTCGCCCGTGAGGGCGATGTGCCCCTCCAGGGCCCGGTCGAAGATCCAGTCGAGACGGAAGTTGTCGGAGAGGTCGGTCCAGCCGTCGCTCTGACCCATGTAACCGCAACTCAAGCGCACGAAGGGAACTGTAGCACCCATGGCCAGCCAGACGCCGTTTCGCTCAGCGACGAGCAGGTCGCGCCCCGCCACTTCAACGACGTAGCCGTTGTTGCTCCACCCGCCGCCGCCCAGGCGGGGCGAGGCGAAGGCGTACATATGCAGCTCGGCCGGGGCGCCCGGCCCGGGCTCCAGGCGCACCCGCTGGAGCACGCACGGCAGCACCGGATCGCTGATGATCTCCTTGGTGATGCGGTACATGTCATCAGGGGCGGTGTTGATGACCCGATAGCCCAACGCCTGCTCGGAGAGCACCTGCGTTTCACTGCGCAGGTGCTTTTTTTCCGCGTGACAGAAGCTCCGCCCGTCGGAGATGAAGAACTGCAGGTCGCGCAGCTGCGCCCGGTCGACGGTGGGGAAGTAAACTTCCGACAGGGCGCCCCGGCTCAGGGTGAACCAGACCCGGCTGGCCGGGGAATGGGCGGTGCCCACGCCATCTTTATTGCCGTGCGTCCAGCGCGGCTCTGCGCCGGGCCAGCCGAAGGCCGTGCGATCTCCCCGGAATTTCGCCATCTGCCGGATACCCCCATCTCTCAAATATGTCTAACACAATCATAACGTTTATCTGCCTTTTTGAACTAGGATGGTATATCCTATAATACACTAGAAGTGCTGATTGATAAGCGACAAATATCGATGGATTGACCAATAAGTGGGAGGTGCCCGCTGTGAAAGCTGTCGTGATGGCTGGCGGAGAGGGGACGCGTCTGCGTCCGTTAACGGTGAACCGTCCCAAGCCCATGGTGCCGGTGGTAGGGCGGCCCGTCATGGAGCACATCATCGGTCTTGTTCGGCGGCACGGGATTGAGGAGATTGTCGCCACCCTGCACTATTTGCCGGATGTGATTCAAGATTACTTTGGCGACGGCAGCGATTTCGGCGTGAGGTTGAAGTATGCCGTTGAGGTGACGCCGCTGGGCACTGCCGGCTCCGTACGCCAGGCGGCTGCCGACCTGACCGAAACCTTTATTGTGATATCTGGCGATGCGTTGACCGATATGGATCTGACGGAGTTGGTCCGGTTCCATAAGGAGAAGGGCGCCGTGGCGACGCTGGCGCTGACCCGGGTGCCCAATCCGCTGGAGTTTGGCGTCGTGATTACCGATGGTGCGGGGCAGATTGTGCGGTTTTTGGAGAAGCCTTCGTGGTCGGAGGTCTTCAGCGACACCATCAATACGGGCATTTACGTGCTGGAGCCGGAGATTTTTGACCTGATGGAAGAGGGCAAGGTCTACGACTTCAGTAAGGACATTTTCCCGCAGCTGCTGGCCGCCGGGCGGCCCATGTATGGCTATGTGAGCCGGAACTATTGGTGCGACATCGGATCGTTGGATCAGTGCCTGCAGGCGAATGAAGATTGCCTGGCCGGACGGGTGCAGGTGGATATTCCCGGTGAAGAGGTCCGGCGCCGCATTTGGGTCGGGCGGAACGTCGATATCGACCCGTCGGCCAAGCTGACGCCGCCGGTGGTGATTTGTGATGGCGCCGTCATCCGGCGGGATGCCCGGGTGGGCGAGTACTCGGTGATCGGGCCGAACACGGTGGTCGACCGTGACGCCGAGGTGAAGCGGAGCGCGACCATGGGCAGCGTCTACCTGGGGCGGGGCGCCGATGTGCGGGCGGCCCAGATCGCCCGGGGCGCCTCGGTGGGGAGCCGGGCGTCGGTGGGGCAGGGCGTCGTCATTGGCGATGAGACGCAGGTGGGCGAGGGCGCCATCATCAAACCGGGCGTGAAGCTGTGGCCGAACAAGACGGTGGAGGCTGGCGCCCAGGTAAATACCAGCGTGGTGTGGGGCTCCCGCCATGTGAAGGCGGTCTTCGGGCCGGGCGGCGTGAGCGGGTTGGGCAACATCGAAATTACACCGGAGCTGGTGGTGCGAATCGGTGAGGCGTTTGGCACGGCGCTGGCCAAGGGCGATGCGGTGTGCGTCAGCCGTGACGGTTCGCCAGCCGCGGTGATGCTGAAGCGTGCGGTGATGGCGGGCCTGGCGTCATCGGGCGTGCGGGTGTACAACCTGGAGACTTCGGCCCTGCCGCTGACGCGGCATGCCATTCCGACCCTGGGCGCCAAGGGCGGGGTCTTTGTGATGGCCCGGCCATCGAGCCCCGGTGGGGTGACGCTGAAGCTGCTGGATGCGCGTGGGATGGACATCGACACGGCCACGGAGCGAAAGATCGAGACGATGATGGTCCGGGAGGACACCCGGAAGGTGCCGGTGGAGGAGATTGGGCAGGTGAGTTATCCGTCCAAGATCCTGGATTTTTACCGGACGGATTTTTTGGCCCGGGTCGATGTGGCGACGATTCGCAAGCGGCAGTTCAAGGTGGTGTTGGATTACGGCCACGGGGCGGCGGGGGTGCTGATGCCGTCGATGCTGGGCGCCCTTGGTTGTCAGGATATGGCGGTGAATACGGCGCCGGACCCGCTGCGGCTGTCGCGGACGCCCGAGCAGATGCGGGAAGCGACCGAGTACGTGGCCGGCATGGTGCGGGCGATTAAGGCGGACCTGGGCGTGATTTTCGATGCCACGGGCGAGCGGGTCCGGCTGGTGGATAACCAGGGGCGGGCGTTGACGGGGCAGCAGGTGCTGACGCTGTTCGCCGCCCTGGCGACGGAGGGGAAGCCTGCGGCGAAGGTCGCGGTGCCGGTGACGGCAACGTCGGCGGTGGAGGCGGTGGCGGGTGCCGTGGTCAGGACCAAGACCGGCGCCCGGGCCCTGATGCAGGCCGCGGCCACCTGGCAGTACGCCTTCTGCGGTGACGAGCACGGCGGTTACATTTTCCCGGCATTCTCGCTGGGGCCGGACGGGCTTTTTGCCACGGTCCATTTGCTGCACATGCTGGCGCTCGCGGCCCGGCCCCTGGATGCCCTGATCGACGCGCTGCCCCCGGCCGACGTGGCGACCACGGACGTGCCCTGCCCGCTGGAGGCCAAGGGCGCGGTGATGCGGCATCTGATCGAGGCGACGGCCGGCAAGAACCCGATCCTGGTGGATGGGGTGAAGGTATGCCGCGGCGAGCAGTGGGTCGCCCTGATTCCTGACCCGGTGCAGCCGGTGATGCACATCTATTCCGAGCCGGCGGCCACGGCCGGTGATTTGGTCGACGAGTACCGGCAGGTGGTGGAGGCGGCCGTTCAGATCGGCGCCGCCGAGCAGGAGGCTGCTGCCGCGAAGGAGGACTGACCGTGATCAAGTTTATGCGGGAAGGCGCCGTGTGGACGCTTGTGCGCTGCAGCGGCACCGAACCGGTGGGCCGTGTATATGGTGAGGGGCGGAGGTGAACCGGACATGAGCGCATCCACCGCTGTCAGGGAGTGCCGCGACGGGCGCCTGGGCGTCATGGTCCGGACAGCCACCGAGGTGTTTGTCTATTGGCAGGGCGGCCCGGCGGAGGGGCTGACTCTGCGCGTGACCGATCTGACGGGGCGCCCGCCGTCGGAGTTGCTGGACGGGCGGGGCTGGCGGGAGGTGCCGGGGGCGGCGGCCGTTTATCTGGCGGGCCTGGCGCCCGGTCATCTATATTATGTGGAGATGGGGCGGCGCGGGCCTGAGGGGTTCTTTCCCCTGGTGGGGGCCGGCCCCGTGCAGACGCCCTGGCTGCCCGGCCCGGGGGATTTGGCGGCGTTCCCGGCCCCGTACCATCGGTCGTAGGAGGAGGATGGGCCATGGGAGCGGCGTTTGCCTTGATTTTGCATGCCCACCTGCCTTACATACGGCCGGCGGGGAAGGAGATTTTGGAGGAACGGTGGCTCTACGAGGCGGTGGCGGAGACGTACCTGCCGTTGCTGTGGGCGCTGGAGCGGCTGCAGGCGGATGGGGTGCCGGCCCGGGTGGCGATTTCGCTGTCGGGGCCGCTGCTGTCGATGTTGGGCGATGCCGGGTTGATGGCGCGGTGCCGGGGGCACCTTGCCCGGGTCTCCGAGCTGGCGCAACTGTCCGATGATGATGGTGGGCTCGCGAAGGCGGTGGCGTACCACCGGGACCATTTCGCCCGGCTCGTCGCGGAGATGGACCGGCGCGAGAACAACCTGCTGGCGGGTTTTGCGGCCCTGGAGCAGGCCGGGATTGTCGAGCTTTTCACGGCCGCGGGCACGCATGCCTACCTGCCGTTGCTCGCCACCGATGCCGCCCGCACTGCGCATATTGAGGCGGGCGCCGGTGAGTTCGCCCGCCACTTCGGGCGGCGCCCGGCGGGCATGTGGCTGCCCGAGTGCGCCTACGCCCCGGGCCTCGACCACTTGCTGGCGGCGGCGGGCGTGCGCTGGTTCGTAGCCGAGTCATCGACGGTGGCGGCGGCCTTTCCGCCCGTGGACGGCCCCGTGGTGCAGACCCCGTGCGGCGTGACCGCCTTCGCCCGGGACCAGGAGGCGTCGCGCCAGGTCTGGGACAGCAAGGTGGGCTACCCCGGCGACCCGGTCTACCGGGAGTTTTACCGGGACGCCGGCTACGATCTGCCGCTGGATGTGGTCAGCCCCTGGCTGGTGGACGGGGTGCGCTCCGACACGGGGCTCAAGTATTACCGGGTGACGGGGTCGGGGCCGGTCGCCAAGGCGCCCTGGGACCCGGACGCGGCCTTTGCCCGTGCGGCGGAGCATGCCCGCCATTACGCGGCGGTGCTGGCGACTCGTGATGGTCTCGTCGTCGCACCATTTGATGCCGAACTGTACGGCCACTGGTGGTTCGAAGGGCCTTACTTTATTGAGATGTTGTTCCGGGCGTTGGCCACGGCGGGTCGGGTCCGGGCGGTCACGCCCTCCGACTGGCTGCGTGAGCATGGAGACGCCCCAGTCGCCCGCATACCGGCGGGCTCCTGGGGCGACGGCGGCGACTACCGGGTCTGGCTCAGCGAGGCCAACGACTGGCTCTGGCCCGAACTCCACCAGGCCGAGCGGCAGATGGCCGACATGGTCGAACTGGGCCGCATGCCGCCGCACACGCTCAACCAGGCGGCCCGGGAACTTCTGCTGGCCCAGGCCTCCGACTGGCCGTTCATTCTCTACTTCCAGACCGCCTCCGACTACGCCCGGGCCCGGGTGAAGCGGCACCTGGAGCGGTTCCAGGCCCTGGCGGCGGGGTCGGGAAATCCCACGGCCTACCGCCCCGAGGACGGGGTCTTCCCCGGGCTGAACGCCCGCTCGCTCTTCCGGCGGCGCCCGCCGGCTCCCACCGACGGCCCGCTCCGCGTGCTGATGCTCTCCTGGGAGTTTCCGCCCAACAACGTGGGCGGCCTGGGGCGCCATGTGTACGATCTGGGCGCCGCCCTGGTCGCGGCGGGGCACCAGGTGACGGTGGTGACCGTGGCTGACGCTGGTGAAGAACCGGCTGTGTCGGAAGCGGCGGGCATGCGGGTGTGTCGGGTCGCCCGGCCGCCCGAGGCGGGTAACTTCCTGGCCTGGACCTACCGGCTCAACCGGGCGCTGGTTGCCGCCGCCGAGGAGCTGGCCGGCGGGCGCCCCGCCTTTGACGTGGTGCATGCCCACGACTGGCTGGTGGGCCAGGCGGGCATGGCGCTGAAGGCGCGCTGGGGCACGCCCCTGGTCGCCACGATTCACGCCACCGAGCGGGGGCGGAACAACGGCATCCGGGAGCCGATTCAGCAGGCGATTCACGAGGAAGAATGGTTGCTCACAGCCACGGCTGACCGGGTGATTACGGTGAGCCAGGCGATGGCCCGGGAGGTGGCGGAGTCGTTCCGGGTATCGCCAACGGTCATTTACAACGGCGTGACGATGCCGGCGTGGGCGGCGGCGGTTACGCCCCCGGCGCCCCTCGCCCTGGACGCCCCGTACTTCTTCTACATTGGGCGCCTGGTGCAGGAGAAGGGCGTGCAGGTCGCCATTCAGGCCCTGGCAGTTATGCGGCACATTGCGCACTTCGTGGTGGCGGGCAAGGGCCCCATGGAGGCGGAACTGAAGAACGTGGTGCAGGCCTGGGGCCTTGAGAACCGGGTCCATTTCGTTGGCCGGGTCACCGACGAGGAGCGGGACGCGTGGCTCCGGAACGCCGCTGGCGGCCTGGTTCCCAGCCTGTATGAGCCGTTCGGCATCGTGGCGCTGGAGGTCATGGCGGCGGGGGCGCCCGTAATCGTGGGCGACACGGGCGGTCTGGCTGAGATCGTGACCCACGGGGCCGACGGGCTGAAGGTGACGCCCGGTGACCGGGTCGCCCTGGCAGCGCAAATGGACCGCCTGCTGGCCGACCCCGCCGAGGCCCGTCGCTTGGCCGAGGCGGGGAAGGCCACGGCAGCGGGACGGTTTGGCTGGCCCGCGATTGCGGCGGCGACAGCGGCGGTGTACCGGGGCGCCGCTGGAGCCGGGGGCGGGGCTGGGGTGCGCCACGTGGCAGCCGCCCAACTCCCGCCGGAGTAAGCCCGGTCCGGACCGGCACCTGACCTGCGCCTCACTCCTGCTTCGCCCGGCACGCCTGCTCCAGCAGATGCACATGCAGCGTCGACCAGGCCTTCTGGCGAAAATGAATGTAGATGCCGGCCACGAAACCCACCGCCCCCAGCGCCCAGAGCAGAGCCCACGTCCAGGGCGCCAACTGCCGGATCGTCTGCTGCATGAACGGTGCGAAGATCAGACCCAACAACGGAATGCCTGAGAGAGCGGCGGGAATCAACCCGATGCCGCTCTCTTCTTTTTTTGCCCAGGCCAGAAGCAAGTTGCGCTCAGCCGGTGTGATGCCGGCGTAGTACGCAGCGATGGCCCGCACCTGGTCCAACTGTGGAATCGCACCCTGCGGCGGCGTTGGGTGAGCGCGGCGCAGTTCCAGATACAGGCGATGGCTGTCACCCCGCAACATGCGCGACACCTCCTCGCCGTTAGTATGCGACACCCGAAGGGCGGGAAACGCTACTCGCATACCTCCGACTTGGAGGAAGGCGGCACCAAACCCCGCAAACACGACGAGTGCCAACTGTGGAACTTAATTCCTTCACTGTAATCAATCTGAACCGAGGCCAGTATTGACCCGTCCTATGGCGGGCTCGAATAAATCAAGTACCGTAAAGTTCGAGTTACGAAAGATAAGGGGGAACAAGAAAATGATCCGTTCCAAGATCACGGTGGCTGTAGCCACCCTGGCACTGGCGGCGTCCGTACTGACCGCCTGCGGTCCCAAGGCGCAGCCGAACCAGCCGGCGCCCGGCACCACCGACCCGGCCGCCCAGACTCCGGGCAAGCCCGCCGTTGGCGGCACGGTGACCGTTCGTCTGGCCAAGGACCCTGACTTTATGAACCCGATTCTCTCCTCCAGCACCTACGGCAGCATGGTTTACAGCATGGTCTACGCCAGCCTGTTCGAGTTCAACGAGAAGTTTGAGCCCGAGCCTTACGTGGCTGACACCTGGACCTACACCGATAACAACACCACCCTGACCATCAAGCTGAAGTCGGGGATTAAGTTCCATGACGGCAGCGACCTGACCGCCGACGACGTGGTCTACACCATCTCCGCCGTCATGGACAAGGACTACACCGGTCCCCGTTCCTCCAACGTTGCTCCGATCAAGGAGATCACCGCGCCGGACAAGACCACGGTGCTGATCAAGCTGAAGGAGCCGTCTGCTTCGCTGCTGGAGGATATCAACTTCGGCATTCTGCAGAAGAGCGCGTTCGCCAACACCCCGATCAAGGAACTGGACAAGCATCCCCAGAACTTTGCCCCGATCGGTGCCGGCCCCTACAAGTTCGTCGAATACAAGCGCGGCCAGTACGTCACCCTGGAGCGCATCGACAACTGGTTCATGAACAAGAACCCGAAGTACGAGGGCGCCCCCTACATCAAGTCGCTGGTCATGAAGGTCATTCCTGATGACTCGACCGCTCAGGCTGCGCTTGAGAACGGCGAAATTGATGCCCACACCCCCGACCCCAAGGATGTCACCCGCCTGGAGAAGGACTTCGCCGGGAAGCTGACCGTTTACAACTACGAGCGGAACGGCTGGGGCTACATGTCCTTGAACAACTCCCGCCCGCACCTGAACGACAAGCTCGTCCGCCAGGCGCTGACTTATGCGCTGGACCGGAAGGCGATCATCGCCGCCCTGATGGACGGCCGCGCCGTCATTCCTGCCGGCCCGATTCCTTCCGTCTCCTGGGCGTATGACCCCGGCATCAAGGCCTTCGCCTATGATGTTGCCAAGGCCAAGCAGCTTCTGGAGCAGGCCGGCTATAAGCTGAATGCCCAGGGCATCGCCGAAAAGAACGGCCAGCCCCTGAAGCTGACCTTCTACGGTTCCTCCGGCTCTTCGCTGATCGAAGGCATCGCCGCCCTCGCCAAGAAGAACTGGAAGGACATTGGTGTTGATCTCGACGTTCAGCTCATGGACTTCAACGCCATGACCGAGAACTACCTGAAGCCCGGTAAGTTCGACGTGAGCTTCGCTGGCTTCAGCCTCGGCCTCGACCCCGACCAGACCGCGCTGTTCCACTCCAGCGCCGTCAACGGCTTCAACCGGATGCGCTACAGCAACCCTGAAGTTGACAAGCTGTTGGAGCAGGGGCTGCGTGAGACCGACCAGGCCAAGCGGAAGGCGATCTACTCGCAGTACCAGAAGCTTCTGGTCGATGATGCTCCGGTCATCTTCGTGTATGCCAACCTGTACAGCGATGTGGCCAACAAGAAGATCAAGGGCGTTGTCAATTACCCCGGCGCCGGCATCGTCTCTTCGGGCTTCCAGCATCGCTGGTACCTGAGCGAGAAGTAGGCCACTGAGGCACAACCCCTGCACGGCGACGTGCAGGGGTTTCCCTATGGATGGGACCCATTCAGGTTGCAATTGTACAAAATGGGACTTGCGTCCTATTAGCGCTTATGGGACGATGGGACCATCGAGATGCCGACCTGGGGGAGGAACCATTGATGGCAATGGAGATTTGGGCACGCGCGACAGCGAAGTGGCGGGGGATCGTGGTCTACGTGTTGCTCCAGGCTGCCATGCGCTTTGTCACCGGGTACATTCACATGGAGGCGCCCACGCAGGGCCTCCGGCTGTACGCCTCGCTCGCCGGCCTCGCGACCAGCATTTACTGCTTCGTCAGCTTGTGGCGGCTGCTGCTGTCCGACCACGAGGGCGATGAGAACTGGCCGCCGCTCTGGTCGTAACATCGCATAACGAAAAGCTCACCCTTTCCATGGGGTGAGCTTTTTTGAGGCATTTATGACTCGACTTCCTCGACGGTGGTATCGAACTCGATGCCGAGGATGCTGATACGGAAACGCCGCTCGTTACCGGCAGTGGGCGCCGGTACCTGCGCGGAGGCCGGCGGTGCCTCGCCGGCCTCCATCGGCCCCGGCGCGGGCACCTCCACCCGCACGGTGACCGGCGCTGCCACGGCCGGGCGCCCGCCCCCTGCCTCGGCGCCCTGGGCGACTTCCCGCTCCAGGTAGCGCCTTACCTGCGCCAGGCGCCGCCGCTCCGCCCAGGCGATGGCGTGGGCTTCGGCGGCATCGACCTCCTGGAAGCGGAGCCGGTCACCGGGCCGCAGCTGGCTGGCCGCCGCCAGGTCCGGATAGACGGCCACCGCGATTTTCGTATACCCGCCCACGGTCTGGCGATTGCCCAGCAAGAGAATCGGCTGGCCCCCGGCCGGCACCTGCACGCTGCCCGCCGGAATCGGCTCCGAAACAATGTCGGCCTTGGTGGCGTGGGTCAGCTTAGGTCCTTCCAGCCGAATGCCCTGCCGGTCGGACTGGGCGCCCACCACGTACTCGCCGCCTCCAAAGAAGGCCGCAAAGGCGTCGGGCGTAAAGGCTTCGGCCTGGGGGCCCCGGGTAGCCCGCACTACGGTAAGGCCGCTGTACTGCGGAATGGCGTCGGCGGGAATGGTGCGCCCCGCCAGGTTGGCGGGCGGATGGATCGGGAGCCCCACAGGCAGCCAGTCGCCCGCCTTGAGGCGGCGGCCCAGGGGACCGAGCTTGCCGAACAGGTCCTCGGACAGGCTGCCCAGCACGGGCGGCAGGTCAATGCCCCCGGCGATGCACAGGTAGGTCCGGCACCCGGCCGTCGCCGCCCCGATGCGGAGACGGTCGCCCGGGCCGGCGAGCACGGTGGTCCAGCCGGGCACGGCCCGGGGCGACCCGCCCCCGGCGGGGCTCAACTCGGCCGGGGCGGGAGCCCCCGTCAGGCAGAACGCCACCGGCCCGGTAAACTCCAACTCAGGGCCAAGCAAGGTAATCTCCAGGGCGCTGGTACGGGCCCGGTTGCCCAGCAGCCAGTTGCCAATCATCAACGCGGCGAAATCGGCGGCGCCTCCGGGCGAAACGCCGTAAGCCTGGTATCCGCGCCGGCCCAGGTCCTGCACGGTGGTCGCCATGCCGGGCTGGAGCACCCGCAGGCCGGTCGTGCCATGTCCGGCCGCCGCCTCCGGCGCACACCCCCCCGGCGCGCCCTGTCCTTCGACCGCTTCGAAAGAACCCGAGCCCACCGGCACGAACCGAATATCATCGCCCGGCTCTAACAGCGCGGGAGGCTCGCGGTGCGGGTCGAAGAGCCGCACCGGCGTCCGCCCAATGAGTTGCCAGCCCCCAGGTGACTCCGCCGGGTAAACCCCGGTCTGCCCCCCGCCGATGGCCACGCTGCCGGCGGGCACTTTTGTGCGCGGCTGGGCCAGCCGCGGCGTGTGCAGCGACTCCGAAAGACCGCCCAGGTAGGGAAAACCGGGGCTGAAGCCCAGGCAGAAGACCCGGTAGAGCCCGGCGGCGTGGCGCTGCACGACCTCGTCAGGCGTGAGGCCCGTGTGCGCCGCCACGTTGCCCAGGTCGGGGCCGGCCTCGCCCCCGTACACCACGGGAATTTCCACGGTGCGGGCAGGCGCTGCCCCCTCGCCCGCGGCCGCCTCCCGCAGCGCACCGCGTACCAACTCCTCCAGTTGGTCCGGCCGGATGCGCACGGGGTCGAACTCGACCATCAGGCAATGGTACGATGGGGTTACCTCAACCACAGCCGGGTGCCGCTTTGCTTTCAGCACTCGGGTCAATGCATGGACACGCAGGTTCACATCCCGGTCGATGCCATCTCCCAGGTAGACCAGCAGCGACCGGTCACCGCAGCTAACCAGGCGAACAGGCGGCGTCACCGAACATCATCTCCATCTGCAGGAACCGCTTTCGGTGTATATTCGTCATTCTTCCTAGCCTACCCCTGCCTTTGTGAGTAATTCATATGACCAGAAGCTAATTTCGATGACGCCCCACGAAGGAGAAACCCTGTGTACATCCAATCGCGCAGCACCCGCTATGCATTCTGGGCCATTCTCGCAGCCACCGCCGCCGTCCGCATTGGGTATGGGGCGGTCATTCCGGGCATGCCGCTCTATGTGCAGGAGCACGGCATGGGCACCAGCATGGTCGCCCTGATGACCAACGCCTACATGATCGCAAACGCCCTGTTTCAAGGCTATGCCGGCCACCTGGGCGACCGTTTCGGGCGCCGGACCCTGATGATCGCCGGCACGTGGCTGTATACCGTTGCCGCGGCGCTCTTCATGATCGATGGCGGCCCGTGGTTTTACGTCATATTACGGGGCCTTGAGGGGCTGGGCGCGGCCGCCTTCGGCCCCGCTTCCCGGGCCTATGTGGCCGACGTCGTGCCTGAGAGCGACCGCGGCAAGGCGTACGGCCAGCTTATGTCCTTTGACATGGCGGGCGTGCTGCTCGGGCCCGTGGCCGCCGGGCTGGTATCGAACTTTGGCGGACTGCGGGCAACCTTTGCTCTTTGCGCCATTCTTGGCGTAGTCGCCTCGGCCATGCTCCTGTTCCTGACCCGGGGCCGGCAGGCGGCCCCCGCCCCGAACGCCGCCGCCACCGCCACCACGGGCGACACCGCTGCCGCCATTCCCACGCCCCGGCTGCTCAGGTCCCCGGCGTTCTGGGCCGTGGCGCTGCCCGGCATCGGGTTTGCCTACCTGACCGGCCTGTACAGCGTGGTGTGGAGCCTGTACATGCAGGCCCACGGCGCCACGGTCTGGCAGATCAACCTGAGCTGGACCCTGTTTGCCCTGCCCATGGTGCTTTTCATGGTCCCCTTTGGCACCCTTGCCGACCGGGTGGGACGGCCGCTGCTCATCGCCGTGGGTGGGCTGGCCGCCGCGCTCGTCACCCTGGGGTACGCCGTATTTCCGGCGCCCTGGGCCCTGCTTGCCCTCTGCATGCTCGATGGTGTGGCCTCGTCGATGTTCACCCCGGCCAGCCAGGCCTACCTCGCTGAGGTGGCACCAGGCGTCATACGCGGCAAGTTCATGGGCCTGGTCGGCTCCGCCTCGACCATCGCCACCATCGTCGTCGTGCCCCTGGTGGGTTACCTGTACGACCACGCCTCGCCCATGTGGCTCTTCTCGCTTGGGAGCCTCTCGCTGGTGCTGGGCTGCGGCAGCGCGGTCATCATCATGCTGCGGCATCCGGCGGCGGAGCTGCGCCAGCGGCTGGAGCGACTGGCCGACTAAACAGAGACCCCCGAGAACCGCTTGCCTCTGCGGTCTCGGGGGTTTTTCGGTCTCCTATCACCACATGGCGCCGTTCAGCACGGCCCTCACGGTCACTTCAGACAGCGGGAGTTTGTGCTCGATTGCCACCGCAAGTGCCCGCTCGCCGAAGTGCAAAAACCCGGTTTCGTTGCCTTCGGCCCTGGCGATACGGGCAGCAACCAGGTCGCAGTCAATCTGTTCGAGCGGGGAAAGGCGGAACTGACCAGCGGCTGCCCGATTCTTTCCCTCCTGCAAATGCTCGATCGCAACCCGATACCGCCCTTCGGCATACGCAACCTCCGCCTGAGCCAAGGAGAGAAAGAGGGGGTTCATGTGTTTTCTCACCTTTTCCGCGTCGATATGGCTCGCTCGTGCTACACTGGCAAGCCCCTCATCCTTGCGGCCGATACGAATCGCTGCCCGCGCATGCCAGGAGTACAGCGGAATTGCCCATCCGCCGTTGCTTCGGAGCTCCTCCGGCTTGACTTTGATAAGGTTAAGAAAGAGGTGCAATGCCCGGGTATAAGCATGGTAGGACTGGTAGAACCGACGGCGGTGACGCTGTATATAGCCCACAGCGCGCCAGAAACGCCAGTCGCCCCACATCTGTTTGCGAACCGCATGGCGCATCTGATGCCTTAGGTTGGTGAGATGAGCCAGACGCTGTTCACTGCACGCTCGGTCCAGCGCGTCGAACACGATGCTGGTGACGTCATCAGGATTAGCCCGCGCTGCTTCAGCAAGGTCAGCTTCAATGCTGGATTGGTAATCCGGCTGGCGAAACCCCCTCTTGGCAGCGGCGCGGTATCGAAGCCAGTACGCCTTATCGGCCCCCTCAGTGGACTCGACCTGCTCTGTGAGGAGTCTCATCAAGGCTACCTCATCTTTCGCACGGATGGCTTCAAGAACACGATTGTGAATGTCGCTATTGGTTTGCGGTTCCATGTCGATGGCCTCCGAACCTGATCCATCTTTGATGTAGTGTCCGCCTCGATCTAGGAGGCATGCACGCTGCTCTGCGCTGCGCGAATCTTCGCCTCGGTCATTTGGAGCCGATGCTGGCGGCAGATGCTGACTGCTTTTTCGCTGAAGTGGTCAAAGCCGACCACGTTTCCTTCCGACAGGGAGATGCGGGCTGCCAGAAACTCGGTTTCGGCCTGCTCTGCCGGCGTGGGGCGCGGCCGCTTATGCAGGGAGTGGTTCATCAAGCCCTGCTGCAGTGCGGTGCGCGCCTCCTTCGGAAGTCCGCCCGCCAGCGCCACCTCAGCCCGGGCGTGGGCCAGCGCCAGGTGGTTGATATTTTGGGGCGGCAGTTCGGCCGACAGGGCCAGGGCCCGCTCGATATCTTGCTGCGCCTGGTCGATGCACCCGAGTTGTGCGAGGCTGATCGCCCGCCATGCGTGGAAATGTGGCGGTCGGCATTCGTGGAGTCTGCGCTCGTACTCATCGAGATGCTCATAAACGGCGATGGCCCGATCAAACGCCTGCACAGCCTTGCGCCAGCGCCCCCGCTTCATGTTCAACTGCCCCATGTCCTGCCAGAAGAACGGAATGGGCGCGCGGCCATAGACCCGGCGGAGCGGCATGAGCGCCTCAACTGCGCGGTGGGCAATCTCCCCGTGCACCGCGATGCGAAACGCCGCCGAAATGGCCATCGCACTGGCGGAAAGGTCTTCAGCGGAGCGGCGGGCCTCCTCAAGATCGGCAAAGGCAATGTCGAGCAGGGCGGGGAAAACGGCATCATGGGCCCGCTGACCGGCCCGAATGCTGAGCCAGAAGGCCCGCTCCGAGCCGTCTACCTTTGCCAGCCGCTCTTCAATGATGCGATTGAGGACGTCGCGATTATTGGTCCGGCAGGCCTGCATTACCTGCTGGTACTGGATGCTTTCAACCCAGGTGCTCATCTGGTAGTCCCCACCTTCTCATAGCCAAATCGTACGTGCATAATATATTCGAGATACTACCAGTGATCCCCTGTTAAGTCCGGGGCTGATTGCTGAGATAGCGGAGTCCTTCCGCCAGCGGGCGAAGGCGCACGCCAAAGTCCCGCAGGACGGCACTGTTGTCAACGGGCTCCTCCATGAGCACAAAGTCGACCGCCGCCGGCGACAGCGGCGGTGCAGGCAGCAGCGTGAGCGGGGCGGTGACCAGTTTCATCAACCAGCCGGGCTGGTGGAGGAGGGGGCGCCGCTTGCCCATGGTCTGGAGCATCGTGTGGATGATTTCGTCCATGGTGAGGTTCTGCGGGCCGCCCAGTTCGTAAGTCTGGCCGATGGCCCGGGGCAGTTCGACACTGGCCGCCACCACTTCGGCCAGGTCGTCCACGTGAATGGGCTGCACTTTGGTCTTCCCACTGCCGATGACGGGAACCAAGGGCAGCAGGCGTGCAAAAGTGACGAACTTGTTGAGGCTGCGGTCTTCCGGGCCGTAGACCCATGAGGGCTGGAAGATGGTGAAGGGCAGCCCGCTCTCCCGAATGGCTGTTTCTGCCTTCAGTTTGGCTTTGAACCACGGCGCCGTCTGCCCGGGCCGGGTGCCGGCGCCGCTCAGGTAGATGAACCTTTTCACGCCCGCGGCACGTGCAGCCTCCACCAGCCGCTCCGTCCCCTCTCCGTCGATGGCCATGTAAGTGTGGCCCCGCCGGGGGTTCTCCACCGGGTGGTTGGGAAACTGGACGGCGGAAATGACCGCATCGACACCGACGACAGCCGAGCGCAGGGACTCTGCCGACCGCACATCGCCCCGCCGTGCCTCGACGCCGGCGGGGAGCGGCGCCCGGGCCGGGTCGCGGGTCAGCACGGCCACCCGGTGCCCCAACTCCCGCAGTTTCTGTACGATGTGCGACCCGATGAACCCCGTTCCCCCCGCAACCAGGACGAATGCCATGAGAATCCCTCCGCTTTGCTTTCTGCCTTCATCGTACCCGCCAGGGGTTGACAGCAACAGGTGAGCATGTGACATTGTCCGAAATCGGACAGCGATTGACCGATCAACGCACGGAGGTGCTGGCCCTGTGAACTGGCCGTTCTGGATTCTGCTGGCCTGCGTCATTGTCTATGTAGGATATCAGCAGTGGTGGCTCCGACGAGGCGTGGCCCACGTTTCGGTCCACGATATCAAGGCGCTTTTGGATACGCGTAAGAAGTTCTTTCTGGTGGACGTTCGGGAGCCGAAGGAGTACGACGCCGGACATATTCCGGGGGCGGTGAATCTGCCCTTGAGCCGTCTGCCGGAAGAGTCGGCGGGCTGGAGTCGCGACAGGGAGATCTACGTGGTCTGCGGCGGCGGACAGCGCAGTGTGCTGGCCGCCCGCCGGCTGATGGCGATGGGTTTTGCCAAGGTGGCCAACGTCGATGGCGGGATGCGCCGCTGGCCCTGGGCAACGGAGTAGCGCAAAGGGGGCTGCGTGGAGCGATGTGGTTTCAGGTAAAGCAAACGGCGGCGCTGCTGCTGGCCGCCGTGAACGGATGCCTGTTGGTGTGGGCGATTCTCACCTACCGCCGCCGGGGGGCGATGCCGGACAGTTACTATCGCCTGCTGATGGTCTCGCCGGCCGCGGCGGCCGTGTTGGTCGCCATGGGTCTGGCGTTCCTGGCCCAGGGGTACATCGCGCCCGGCATGCACATCTTCTACGGGTCGGTGGTGGGCGCCGGCGGCCTTGCCCAGCTGGCGCTGGGGCGCCGCCGCTCCGCCCTGGGGCATAAGTACCGGGCCCGGCCCCTGGTCCACCTGGTGCTGGCCCTGTTTGTCGGGCTGCTCGGCGCCCGTGCCTGGATGGCTGCCTAGCGGGGCCAGCCCCGGCCGAAGGTGAACCGGGCGGCCCGCCCAAGCACCAGGCCGCCCAGCAGCCACACCAGGGTCGCTACCAACAGCACCTGGCCCACGGGCAGCGCCACCGGCCACATCTTCCAAATGAACTCCAGCAGCCGGAAGAGCAGGTAGTATAGGAAAGCAATCATACCCCAGCCGACTACCGTAACCCGGCCCAGGTTGAGGGCATGGACCAGTGCGGCGGCTACCGGACCACCAGAGCCCGCCAGCGACCGGGCCAGCAGGTTCTCGGCCTCCGCCCAGCCCGGGCGCCGGGCCAGGGCCCCGTGCAGGGCAGCCCGCGCCTCGGCCCTGGCCCCCGCCGCCAGGTGCAGCGCCCCCTCGTGCAGGAAGCCCTCGGGGGCGCCTCCACCTACCTGCTGCGCCATGCGAAACTGCTCCAGCGCCCCACTCCGGTCGCCGGCCGCCGCCAGGGCCAGGCCCAGTTCACAAAGGGCGCCGGCGTGGCTTCCGTCCGGCAGCAGGGCTTGGCGGGCGGTGCGAACCGCCGCCTCCACCTGCCCGGCGAGGCGCAGGTACCGGGCCAAACTCGCCCCATACCCGGGGTGACCCGGCATGAGCTGCACCGCCCGGCGCGCCGCCTCCACAGCGCCTTCCAGCCGCCCCTGGCCCGCTTCGGCGGCGGCCAGGGCATGGTGGAGCCAGGCCTGCCCCGGGGCCGCCTTCAGTGCCTCCCGGGCGGCACTGGCGGCGTCGGCGTACCGCTCCGACTCAAGCATAGACAGCGCGGCCATGCCCAACACATCAGCCGGCAGGGCGCCGCCCTTGGACAGCATCTCCACCTCGTTCAGCAGGTGGAGGTGCTGTCCCTTTTCATATAGTTGAAGCAAATTCTGCGCCGCTTCGCCCAGTTGCCGCCGCTCACGCTCAGCAATCACAAATCATCCCTCGTTTCTGCTACCGAACCTTCCAAGTTATATCCTACCGAATGGCACACCATTTCGGAAAGCCGCATTGCGAAGAAGAACTAGACCTTTGCGCGACCTTTGGGTCATTTTGGTGCCCATATGGTCTACCCATCCCGAAAACTGCACCTGAATTGAAGGGGATCAGACCTTACAGTCTCTAAGATCGCGGCTCCATTGGACCAATGGCTACATGACCCTGAAAAAGCGCCCGGAGGAGCCTGAGGGAGTCAAGACGAGCTTGAGGAAGATAAACGGCTCCAACCACGCTCTTCCTCAGTTTCTGCCCAGATTTGCCAAGTTGGAAACCTGAGAAACCTGAGAGTATGATAAGGTCACGCTGAGAGTTAGAAACCTGTAACATACCAGGGCATAACAATCAGACTTCTAACCAAGCCCTAGACCGGGGTTTACGGAACCTCGGTTAGGATATCAACGGTAAGGGAAAGGAGGTGCTACGAAAATGACCCGGAAGACTCTCAAGTATGTCCTTAGCATCGTCGCTATTCTTCTGGTGGCTCTGACCGCCGGCGTCGTTGTCGCTAGCACGAAGACCAAGACCGAGCTCCCTGAGTATCTCGGCTCCACGTCCTGCCTGGGCTGCCATGCGGACAAGTTCGAGAACTGGAGCGGCTCCCTGCATGCGACCTTCACGCAGGAAGTCAAGAGCCTGGCCGAGCTGCCCGGCGACATCTCCACGCTCACGCCCGAGCTGCGGGCCGAGCTGGAAAAGGTCGACGTGATCTTCCACGGCGGCCGCCTCATGTCTCAGGACCTCGTGACCGGCGAGTACAAGTACCTCGGCGTCCAGTACGACGAGGCCACCCAGACCTACAAGGCTTTCGACCGCAAGGGTGTCAGCATGGACGCCACCTGCGGCGGCTGCCACGCCGGCCAGCGTGACCCTGTCACCGGCCTGCATGTCGAAGCCGGCATCGGCTGCGAATCCTGCCACGGCCCCGGCAAGGAGCATATCCTCGGCCGCGGCGCTGTCGACAAGATTTGGAACAGCGTCGACCCGACCAAGAGCTGCGCTTCCTGCCACAGCGGCTACAACCAGGCTCCGGGCGCCAGCCGGTTCCCGATTGGCTACCGCCCCGGCATGACGCTTGAAGAAGTCGGCTTTGTCGCCAACACCTTCAAGGCTGACGGCGCTCCGGTCGCCATGCACCACAAGGGTGCTGTGCCCCAGTGGCAGGCTTCGGCCCACGCCTCTGCCGCTCTCACCCTGAACGCCAACGACCACGCCAGCGACCGTTGCTACGAGTGCCACTCCACCGAGTACGTGCTCGCCGAAGAAGCCGGCCAGCCCTTCAGCGTGAAGGATCACCCGGTCAACGACGGCGTCACCTGCGTCACTTGCCATGACCCGCACGGCAGCAACGTCCCTGGCCAGCTGCGCAAGCCGGCTGAGGAACTGTGCGCTTCCTGCCACACTGGCGAGCTCGGCGACAAGGAGACCTTCACCGCTGGTTCCACCCTGCACCACCCGCAGGCTGAGATGCTCGCCGGCAAGGGCGCCATTGGCGTCACCGCCACCGTGGGCGCTCACACCGAGATCACCTGCATCGAGTGCCACATGACCGGCATGAACCACCAGATGAAGGTCCTGAAGCCGGCCGACGTGATCGGCACGACCACCAAGGACACCTGCACCACCTGCCACAGCAACTCCAGCCCTGAGTCCCGCGACGTCTACCTGTCCATGTGGCAGGATAGCACCGTGGGCAAGCTGGCCGCCCTGAAGGCCGACATCGACGTCGTCGATGCTGCCCTGAAGGCCAACGCCAACGCCCTCACCGCTGAAGTCAAGGCCAAGTACGCTGCGGCCAAGACCAACTACACGATGGTCGACGCCGACGCCTCCAAGGGCGCCCACAACTTCGAGTACGCGACCAAGATCCTGGCCGCGGCCAAGAAGGACATCAGCGCTGCCAAGGCTGCTCTCGGCAAGTAAGCTGAACTGATTCACCGAGCGGTCCGGGGCTAGCCCCCGGACCGCTCATTTGTTTGCCGTGAAACCGGGTGGTAGCTGGTAGCGTTGTTATCATTTCGATAGTCCATTGGTGCTAATTTCATTCGACTTTACCAAACTGCCCCTGCGACCCGAGGCCCAGAGCCCACACAGCGCAAGGGTTTTAATCTAAAACCCCTGGGGGGTATACCGCCTTGCCGGACATACCCCTGCCAGAACGAGCATGAAAGAGATAATCGGACCAAACAGGAAGCAACAACGGAATTCGCCGGAAATCGAGGGAATCCGATTCCTTGGTTTCTGAGAAACCTGAGAGTAAGATTAGCGTACGATGAATGTTAGATCCTTGTAAGATCCCCACGATACAGATCTGCAGTATTACAAGTTTCACCTGGAACCGGGACAGAGGAGGGCGACCACAATGAACCTGGCACGGTGGATTCGGGCCGCCGCACTTCCCATCCTCGGCGGGCTTCTCCTGGCGGGAGGCCTTATGCTGACGAGCCCGGGAACGGCCAGCGCCGCTTCCAACGCATCGCAGCTGGCGGTCCCGTCTGAGCCCGATGGGAATAAGGCATGCCTGGAATGCCACAGCAAGAACGAGACCATGAACCGCGACGGCAAGGAGATCTCCATCCATGTAAATGGTGCGGAGTACGCCGAGTCCGTCCACGGCATCATCAGCTGCGTTCGGTGCCACGCCGAAGCCGGCCCTGAGCATGCCGCCGACCCCAACAAGCCGCTCAACCTGCCCACCGGCCGTGAGTTGGCCGTACTGAAGTCGCAGGGCTGCGTGAAGTGCCACGCTGGTCCCTACGAAGAGAGCTACAACCTGAGCTTCCATGGCGTCGCCGTCGCCAACGGCGATAACCGGGCCGCCACCTGCGTGGACTGCCACGGCGTGCATAACATCCTGCCTTCCCGCAACACCGCCTCGGCGGTGTCGCCGGAGAACCTGGCCGGCACCTGCGGCACCGCCGAGTGCCACCAGGGCGCCCCAGAGAACTTTGCCAAGGGCAAGGAACACGTCATCGCATCGGAAAAGTCGGCACCCGCCAGCCTGCACCTCGTGTACAAGTTCTTCATGATCTTGATTCTGTTCGACACCATGAAGGACGGCCCGATCGTCATGTTCGAGCTGCTGCGGCGGCTCCAGGCGGGGAGGGGGCATTAAGCGATGAAGAAACATAAGCAAACCTTCGTGCAGCGCTGGAACCTACAGCACCGCCTCCAGCACGGTGCGCTGGCGCTCTCCATGATCGGCCTGATCGTCTCCGGCCTGGCAATCAAGTATCACCAGGCGGGGTGGGCTCAGGGCTGGTTCAAAATGGTCGGGTTCCACAACAACCTGATCCTGCACAAGTGCTCAGCCTCGCTGCTCGTCTTCGTCTCGGTCTGGCACGTCGCTTACCTGCTGGTCTCCTGGATGAAGGAGCGCAGCCATCCGCTCTCCTGGGCGATGATGCCGAACCTGGACGACGTGAAGCACGCGGGCCAGCACATGGCCTACCTGCTGAACCTGCGCAAAGAGCCCCCCAATTATGGCCGGTACACCTACCTCGAAAAGTTCGAGTACCTCTCGATCATCTGGGGCATGGTGGTCATGGGCATGACGGGCTTCTCGCTCTGGCTGCCCGAGACGATGGGCAACTTCTTCACTCGTGAAATCCTGGACATGTTCCGGATCATTCACGGCAACGAAGCGGTTGTCGCCTGCATCGCCCTGCTGTACGGCCACTTCTTCTCGGTTCACTTTAACCCGGCGGTCTTCCCGTCCAGCCCGGTCTGGTACAACGGCAAGATTCCGCTTGAGCACTTCATGGAAGAGCACCCGGCCGAGTATCAGCGCATGGTCGAAGCGGGCCAACTCGATGCGACGGCCATGGCCGGCGCCCAGCCCCACGGCCTCTCGCCCGCCCGTAAGGTGCTGGCCTTCGTGGAGTTGATCATCTACTCCGCAATCTTTTACTGGTTGCTGATATCCTACTTGCCAAAGGCTCTGGCGTAAGGGGTGAGGCCACGTGAAACGCTTTAAGATCAACTGGGCGATTCCAGGCCTCTTTGCGATGATTCTCATCATCGCAGCGGTCGCCTGGATGCAGACGCAGGCGGCCTTTACGCCGGATCCGGCGAAGTTGGCCAACCAGTGCTCCGCCTGCCATACCATGGATACCCACGTTGCCGAGTGGCAGGAGTCGTCCCACAAAAGTGTTGCCTGTACCGAGTGCCACGCCGATCCCGGCGTAATGGGCTGGGTCCAGATGCAGATCGGCCTGGTTCGGATGAACTTCCGCCACGACGAGGCCGATCTGTCGAAGATTGCTACCGAGGTGCCCAACGGGCGCTGCCTGGACTGCCACGCCCGGGAGATGCCCTGGGTGATGCAGGACCTGGAGCCCGCCGAACTGGACGCCAACGGCGAGCCGATCCGGCCGGCCAAGAATGAACTGAAATTCCTGTCGGCCACGGCGGGCCACGATGTTCACCTGACCATGGAGAACCCGCTGAGCTGCACCGAGTGCCACACCAACGTCAGCCACGGCCCCGGGCCTGAGAAGGCCGAAGAGCATGTGGCGGATATGCACCAGGTCTGCCTCGACTGCCACGCCGAGAAGAAGGTCCAGGTTGAGGTGCGCAACACCATCTCCTGCTCCGCCTGCCACCTCGAGCTGGACAAGATCGCCCCGGCCGACCACCTGAACGGCAACTTCCGCACGGTGCACGGTGATTCTGCCAAGACCAACGGCGCCACCTGCACGCAGTGCCACCTGAACCCCGGCATCTCCAGCCAGGCCGCAGCGGCGCCCCATGGCATGGTTCCGGCCATTCCGGCGGGCACGTTGAAGGTGACCGAGAAGCTTGATGACAGCTGCGCAGCCTGCCACGGCACCACCATGCCGCACCCGCAGGACTGGCTCCAGTCGCACGCCAAGGGCTACAACGACAAGCCGGAACTCTGCGCCTCCTGCCATGGCGACCGGCAGCAGGGCTTCGACATGACCGTGACTGGCAACCCCCGCACGCTGTCGACCACCGACCCGACCTGCACGACCTGCCATGCGCAGCCCATGCCGCACCCCGCGGAATGGCTGAACGGCGGCCACCAGACCGCCGGTAAGAACGAGCCCAAGACCTGCGAGCAGTGCCACTCCCCGAGCAACCCGGCCAACCCGAACGCCGAGCATGCGACGGCCCAGTACTGCCAGGACTGCCACCTGGGCAAGTTCGCTCACCCGAGCGGCTACGTGTTCAAGCATGACGACGTGATGGCCCAGTACGGTAACAACTACGCCGCTGCCGGATGCGTCCAGTGCCATAGCCAGGCCCCGGGCGGCGCCAACTCCTGCGCTTCCTGCCATACGGGCGGCATCACGGGCACGCAGTGGCATCCGAGTAAATTCGGTGCCAGCCACTCGGCCACGATGGCCCAGTACAAGAACAACCCCACGGCGGCCGGCTGCACGGAGTGCCACACCACCTATCAGGGTGGCGAGAATTCCTGCGCCACCTGCCACGGTGACAGCCTGACCGGCACCCAGTGGCACGCCAAGGACTACGTGGCGACCCACAAGAACACGCTGGCGCAGTACGGCAACAATCAGGTTGAAGCTGGCTGCACCGACTGCCACGGCGAGACCCCGGCCCAAAACGCCTGCGCCGAGTGCCACACCAACGGCCTGACCAACGGCAAGGCGACCACGTGGCATCCGAAGAACTGGTGGATTCTGCACGCTCAGTCCACCAAGCCGGCCGACAAGGAAAGCTGCAACAAGTGCCACAGCTATGTTGAGCCTTCTTGCGCCGAGTGCCACAACAAATTCTAACCGTCCACATGCGAAACCGGGGCGTCCGCAAGGCGCCCCGGTTCTTTGCTTGCAACGCTTACGGCTGCTGGTAAAAACCAGGTTGATACTGGAGTTCCTCATCAAATGTGATGTAGTCGATATTGACCATGAAAATGATGTACCGCTTGCCGGTCTGGGGGTCGCTGAGGACCACGTGGTCCCGGGCGGCGTTTTCGACGCGGCCCGTGAAGACCCTGGCAGCCCACTCCGGGTTGTTCTCATTGGTGGTGTAGACAGTGGCAGTCTTGCCCCGGTTCATGCGGAGGATGTTCTCCACGTAGGTCTGCTCTTCCTGACGGCCCGCCAGGGGCACAGCGCCCATCAGGTACATGTTCTGCGGTGGCATCATCTGGGGCTGGGGCATCACGGTCTGACCAGACTGGAGGGGGGGCATCATCTGTCCGCCGGCCTGCGGGCGCCATTGCGGGGCGGCCTGCGGCATCATCTGGCCCTGCTGCTGATTGGGCGTTCCGAACACGGTGGAATCTCCTCCATTAGCCAAAGACTAGGGGGCAGACCTGGGCATCAGCCAGGTAGAAACAGTGGGCCTGAAACTGGCCGGCCAGAGGCCGCCCCCACCAGGTCTGCGGGCAGGGGCCGTCGGGCTTGAAAAACCAGAGGGCGTGGGTGGCGGGGTGGGTCCGCTCTCCCTTGGCGGCACGGCGGGCCAGCCGCACCTCCTTCTCGCGGGCGCCCTGCCAGAAGTAGGGCTTGCAGACCGCCTCGAACCCGGTGCGGCACTCGTTGGAAAGGTCCCGGTTGATGATGTCCTGGACCGAACGCAGGTTCTCGAACTCACCGCAGTTGGCAAGGACACGGTTGACGATGACATTGCCGACCATGAGCATCCCAAGGTCGCCTTCACTCTCGGCCTCCGCCCGCATGAGCCGAGCAAGCGTCTCCATTTCTTCTCTTGGCGTTTTTATGCGGCTCACAGTTCGCACTCCTGCCCTCAGAGGTTACGGATTTACCTTATGACAACCAGTGCACAGGGGTGCCTGGGCAGGTGTCTGACAAACGGAGACCCCCGGAATCGCCAGTTACGGCGCCCCCGGGGGTCTTCCAATGCGATTTACGCCTTCAGTTCAAGCTGGCTCTCGTGCTTGCCCCGCCGCAGGTGGTAGACCAGGAAGAAGAGGCCGGCGGCAATCTGGGCCAGAGCCATGATCTGCGCCATCGGCATGCCGGCTACGATGGTCGCATCCTGTCGGATCGACTCGATGATGTAACGCCCGACATTATAGCCGATCAGGTAGAAGCTGAAGACCACACCGATGGCCGGCTTTCGCTTCTGCACCAGGAAAAGCAGGCCGAAAATCAGGAAGTTCCAGACGCTCTCGTACAGGAACGTGGGCTGCATGACCGTGCCTTCAATCGTCATGCCGTCCCGCAGCCAGCCCGGCATGGCGTTAATCAGCCACTCTGGCGCCGCACTGCCGTAGGCCTCCTGGTTGAAGAAGTTTCCCCAGCGCCCCACGCCCTGAGCCAAAATGAGCCCCGGCCCGATGGCGTCGGCCCACCGCCAGAACGACTGCTTCTTTCGCCATAGGTAGATGCCGCCGATCAGCAGGGCGCCGAGAACGCCGCCGTGAATGGCCAGACCACCTTCCCAGGTGGCAAGGATCTTGAGCGGGTTGGCCATGTAGTAGTCGATATTGGCCCACTGCAGCACGAAGACCTCGTACAGGCGGGCGCCCAGAATGCCACTGACGACGCACACCACCGAAATATCAGGTACGAGCTCCTGGTCCAGCGAGCGCATTTTGGCACACACGGTGGTCATCCAATACGCCGAGAGGATGGCCAGCACGAAGACCATGCCGTACCAGTGTACGGTGATGGGACCTAGCTTAAATGCAACGGGGTCGATAAACGCAAGTAGTGACATGTACAGCCTCCTTAGAAGAAGCAGCTTGGCAATCTTCTTTCCCATTATCGCTTTCTTACACACGAAAGGCTAGCCCGTATCGTCAAGCCTGCCCGTCTGTGACGAACGTCACCGAACTTCATCCGGTCAGAACCTGAACTTTGCTTTGGTCTTTTCTTGCCCGGGCGTCGGATATCCGTTTTGTGTGATCTCCGTTACACTTCGAGTTATGATATGATACCACGAAAATGTGAGCAAGGAGTGAAGGGAGATGTCTGCAGGCATGGACCGTCGGTCTTTTTTGAAGCTGTCGCTGGCAGCGACGGCGACCGTGGGGATGGCCGGTGAAGTCTTCGCCACTACGAGCGGCCAGAGCTACGTGAGCGGCGGCCCGGCGCCGGCGCACGTTGAACCCGAGCAGTGGGTCTACTCTACCTGCGGGTTCTGCGGCACCGGCTGCGGCATTGAGATTGGCGTCAAGGAGGGCAAGCCCGTCGCCGTACGGGGCACCAAGGGCTACCCCGTTAACGACGGCCTGCTGTGTGCCAAGGGCATCTATCAGTGGCAGTCGATTCTCGCCTCCGACCGGGGCCGGCACCCGCTCGTTCGCAAGGACGGCAAAATGGTCCAGGCCACCTGGGACGAAGCGCTGAACACCATGACCGGCAAGTTCAAGGATCTGATCGCCAAGTACGGCCCCGACTCCATCGCCTGCTACAACACGGGGCAGCTCGCCATGGAGGAGTTCTACGTTCTCGGCAAGCTGATGCGTGCGGGTATCGGCACGGCTAACCTGGACGGCAACACCCGCATGTGCATGGCGTCGGCCGTTGTGGGCCACAACCGCTCCTTCGGCACCGACGGCCCTGTAGGCGCCTATGCCGACATCGAAGAAGCCGATGTGATTATGATCTCCGGCTCCAATATGGCCGAGTGCCACCCGATTCTCTTCGGCCGGGTGGTCAAGGCCCGGGCAGCCAAGGGTACGAAGGTGATCTGCATCGACCCGCGCATGACGCAGGTCTCCCGCATCGCCGACATTTACCTGCCCATCAAGCCCGGCAGCGACGTGGTGCTGCTGAACGCCATGGCGCACGTGGTGATCGCTCAGGGGTTGGTCGACCGGACCTATGTTGATGCGCACACCAGCGGCTACGATGCCTTGGTGAAGCATCTGGAAAAATATACGCCTGAATACGCTGCCGACATTTGCGGCGTGCCCGCCGCCACCATTGTTGAGGCGGCGCTCATGTACGCCAAGGCCGAAAGGTCGCTGTCCATGTGGGTCATGGGCATCAACCAGTCCATTAACGGCACGCAGGCCAACAACGCCTTCCACAACCTGAACCTGCTCCAGGGGAAGATCGGTAAGCCGGGTTGCGGCTCCTTCTCCATTACCGGTCAGCCCGCCGCCATGGCCGCCCGTGAAGTGGGCGGATCTTCCACCTACCCGGGCTATCGGGCCATCGCCAACGCACAGCATCGGGAGCAGGTGGCTGCACTGTGGGGTGTTGACCCCAAGAAGCTGCCCGACAAGAGCCCGGCCATCACGGAAATCCTCGACGCCGCCATCGAAGGGAAGATCAAGGCGCTCTGGGTCATCTGCACCAACCCGCTCATGTCGCTGCCCGACCAGAACCGGGTGCGCAAGGCCCTGGAGAAGCTGGAGCTGCTGGTGGTGCAGGACGCCTACGAAACCGCCGATACGGCGCAGATGGCGCACATTTACCTGCCCGCCACCATGTGGGCGGAGAAGAGCGGCATTATGGTCAACTCCGAGCGGCGCATGAACCTGCTCAAGCCGGCGGTCAAGCCGCCCGGTGAAACCCGCTCCGACTTCGACATCATCGTTGATGTGGCCCGCCGCATGGGCTATGGCGAACTCTTCCCCTTCAAGAACACCGCCGAGGCGTTCGAAGAGATCAAAAAGATGACCAAGGGACGCCCCAACGACTACACCGGCGTAACTTACGAGCGGATCGAAGCCAACAAGGGCCTCCAGTGGCCGGTCAAGGATGCTGCGTCCACCGGTACGCCCCGCCTTTACACCGACGGCCAGTTCAACACGCCCGACAAGAAGGCCGTACTCTGGGCGATGGACCCCGTGCCCCTGCCCGAGGTGCCCAGCGAAAAGCACCCGTTCATGCTGAACACTGGCCGGGTGCAGGAGCACTACCACACCGGCACCAAGACCCGCAAGGTGCCGCAGCTCAACAAACTCGTGCCCACCGCCTACGTGGAGCTGAATCCCCGCGACGCCGAGCGCCTGGGCATTGAATACGGCGACCAGGTCCGGCTGACCAACGACCGCGGCAGCATTACAGTCAAGGCCGTCATTACGGCGATGATCGCCCCGGGCTCCTGCTTCGTGCCCATGCATTTCAGCGAAGGCCCCGTCAACGCTTTGACCGTGTGGGCCGTTGATAAGTTCTCCAAGGAGCCGAACTTCAAACAGCAGGCTGTGCAGATTAGCAAGGCCTAGACCCTCTCGGCATGGGCCGGTAGAGATAGGGCCCACGCCTGACGGGTTACGGCACCCATTGAGGGTGCCTAGACCCTCTCGGCATGGGCCGGTCGAGATAAGGCCCACGCCCGACGGGTTCCAACACCCATTGAGGGTGCCTAGAAAAGGCAGGGGGATGACGATGAGCGAGCAAAAGGGCTTCCATGCCGATATGGAAAAGTGCATTGGCTGCAAGTGCTGCGAGGCAGCCTGCCAGGACTTCTACCGCATGCCGCCGGAAATTCGCTGGCGCAAGGTGCGTTCGTTTGAAATGGGTGAGTTCCCCACGGCGCTCCGGGTCCACCTGTCGCTGGCCTGCAACCACTGCGAGGACCCGGCCTGCATGAAGGGCTGCCCCGTGGAGGCCTACACCAAGCGGGGCAAGGACGGCCTGGTGATTCATGATCCCACGGCCTGCATTGGCTGCCAGTACTGCACCTGGACCTGCCCCTACGGCGTGCCCCAGTTTGACCCCGTCCAGGGCGTGGTCTCCAAGTGCAACGGTTGCTACCAGCGGGTGGATGAGGGGCTGATGCCCCGGTGCGTCGAGTCCTGCCTGACGGGCGCCCTCTCCTTCGGGAACGTCGACCTGCATGCCGCCGAGCAGCGGCAGGTGGTGACCGAGGCCCCGGGCTTCCCTGACCCGAGCATTACCCGGCCCAGCACCCGCTTCGCCTGGCCGCTCAAGGGCCCGCAGCCCGACCACCAGGTGAGCATCGCCCCGCCGGCAGCGGACCCGCACGCCCCTGCGCAGAAGGAGGGGAAGTAACCATGATGAACTGGCTGCATGACGCCCAGTACAGCCTGGTCCTGTTCACCCTCTTTACCCAGGCCAGCGTGGGCGCCTTCTGGGTGCTGCTGGTCAGCGATTTCCTCAAGCGCAAGGCGCCGGACGCCATTCAGGACGCCTTCACCCGCATCGGCACGTACATTCTCGTGCCGCTCACCGCTGTAGGCCTGATTTTCTCCACCACCCACCTGGGCCGGCCGATTTACGCCTGGCGGGCGTTGCGCCACATCGACTCCTCGTGGCTTTCCCGGGAAATCTGGGGCTTCGGCCTCTTCTTCGGCCTCGTGGCCCTTTACACGTTCCTCTGGTGGAAGCGCATCAACGATGCGGAACTGCGCCGCCACATCGGCGTGGTGACGGGCATTGTGGGGGTCCTGGCCATCGTATCGCAGATCATGGTTTACCAGATTCCCGGGCGCCCCACCTGGAACCACCTGTCTACCTTCCCGCTCTTTGGGGCCTCGGGCCTGATTCTCGGGCCGCTGGCCGTGGCAGTTGTCTACAGCATCGTCTGGGGCCGGTTTATCGACCTGAAGCAGGGTGAGGCGACTGTGCGGCTCTCGCACCGCCGCCTGGGCATCACGCTCCTGTCTGGCGCCGTAATCTACGCTGTCGGCCTGTTGTGGCGGCTGCACTTCCTGGCTTCCAGCGCCTATCAGCCCTCCGCCGCCGTGGCCGGCAAGGCCGCCGTGGGCGCTGAGACCGTCAAGACGGCGCTGGTGATTGGTCATCAGATTGTGGAAGCGAACCGGCTCATGTTGGGCCTGCAGGCGGCGCTGGGCATCGGGGTGCCGGCCCTGCTGGCCGTGGCGCTCTGGTACCTGCACAAGAAGGGCGCCAGCCTCAAGCTCTGCAACGCCCTGATCGCCGCCGGGCTTCCGCTTGTGGCCCTGGGCGAACTGGCCGGCCGGGCGCTCTACTACCTGACGGGTCGCCCCTGGTTCTAAGCGAAAGGAGCGGTCAAAGCATGAACAAGGATCGCCGGACGACGCTGAAGGCCCTGGTGCTTGGCACCCTGGGCGGACTGGCCGTAATCGCCGCCCGCCGGGGCTTCAAGGGTGCGGGCAAGTTGGCTGCCCAGGTGGGCAAGCCCCTGGCGCCCAAGGTCGAAACAAAGACCTACGGTTACAAGGAGATCAACCTCTCTTAATGGGTGTAAGGGGCGGCCTGCCGATTGCGGCATGTCGCCCCTTTCCTTTTGACCGTTTAGCAGGTTCCGGCGCCCCGTTGAAGAAGAGTTACGCACACATGCTTAGTTAATCGAAATGGAGACAGTGCGTATGATCACTTACCTTGAGCAATTCCCCCCGCTACTCCTCGGCCTGATCGCCAGCCTCGCAGCAGGCTTGGCTACCAGCCTGGGCGCCCTCCCCGTCTTCATTACCCGCAAGATTCACCCCAAGGCCCAGGACGGCATGCTCGGGTTCGCCGCCGGCGTCATGCTGGCCGCCACCGTCTTCAGCCTCATCATCCCCGCCATTGAGAAGGGCGGCGGCGGCATCAAGGGCGTGATGGCGGCCTCCATCGGCATCATCGCCGGTGGCATCTTCCTGGACTTAATCGACAAGGTCTCGCCGCACCAGCACTTCATCAAGGGCCCGGAGGGCGACGTTGCTTCGTCGTCACTGGCAAAGATCTGGCTCTTTGTCATCGCCATTACCATTCACAATTTCCCGGAAGGGCTGGCGGTGGGCGTTGGCGTGGGCAGCGGCGACCTGGGCAACGGTATCAGCCTGGCCGTCGGTATCGCCCTGCAGAACATTCCTGAGGGCCTCGCCGTGGCGCTAGCGCTGCTCGGCGAGAAGTACAAGCCTGGCTATGTCTTCTGGATTACCCTGCTGACAGGCCTTGTAGAGCCCGTAGGCGCCATTTTCGGCCTGGTCGGGGCCGTGTATGCCCATGCGTTCCTGCCTTATGCCCTGGCCTTCGCTGGCGGCGCCATGCTCTTCGTCATCAGCGACGAAATCATTCCCGAAACGCATGAGCGCGGCAACGAACGGATTGCTACCTATCTGATCCTGATCGGTTTTATTGTGATGATGGCGTTGGACACGACGCTTGGGTAGGAGGGAGACCCATGCCTGACACTAAGCAATCGCTGGAACTGTACGCCCTGGCCCTCGCCCTCGTGCCTGACGAGACCGAAGCCGGCGATATCTTCATGGCGGCACGGGACGAGGAGCACCTGTGCCATCTCGCCGCGCAGTGGCGGGAGCGGCGCGGGCTGCCGTACCTGGCGAATCCGCCGACGCTCCCGAAGCTTACCGAGGAGCAGGCTTCGTACGGAATGCACGTGGCCCGCCGAAAGGAACGGCGCCGGCGTTCTTTCCGGCTCATGCTGGTGGCTGGCATGCTGGTGGTGCTGGCAGCAGGAGCGGCCGCTTTCGGCCGCCTGCCTGTCCCGGGCGTATCCCTCGACCCGACCCGGCTCGACAAGTCTGGGCCCGCGCAGGCGGCCCAGTCCTCCGCCGTCCCGCTGATTGTCGAGGTGACCAGGGCAGAGGCCACGCCGGGCGCCATCACGGTGTGGTGGAACTACACGGGCGCCCAGGGCGACCCGCCGGTCCTCGTCCTGGGCGATTCGACAATCGGCGCGGACTCTGTCGAATCTCGTCGAGAAGGCAGCGGCGGCCGGATCGAGGGCTCCAGTACATACACGGTGATCACGGCCGGCAGGAAGAACGCTCGCCTTGAAATCCGGCAGCGCGACACAAATGAGCTCTTAACCGCCTCGGCGCCGTTCGACCTGACCCGAGTGAGCGACCCCGACGCACGCGTCGTCTGGGGGGAGACCGTCATCTTCGACCACGCACGCATACCGCTGGGCACGGTGGATCAGATCATGCTGGGCGCCAACTACACGCTCCTCCGGTACAGGCCTGCCGGCATCATCGCCCACGCCGACACGCTTGATGTCAAGGCAGACGGAAAGACGCTGGACGCCTATGGCGAACTGGCACCAATGCGTTATCTCACCGACGGTCAGGAGTTGGTGTTTGGTCCCGTTCCGCCAGGCGCTGAGGAAATCGAGGTAACAGGACGAGGCAGCGGGGCGGGTGCCTACGTAAGCATGGGTCTAAACAGTACCACCGATGTGCAGCGATACGGCCTTGATACCATCGTCATCGTGGATTTGATGGTGGACAAGGATGCACCGTTTCAGGAGGCAACCCTTCTCACCCCCGGAGAAGCATACCGAGCCGAGGTCAGGGAAGTGGAGCGCCGCAATAACCTGGTTCGATACGAACTGCGTGCTAACGGGATACCGCCTGGAGCGGAGGTCATTGGCGTTCAGTTGTATGCTGAACGGCAGTTCCCCGGACGGCCAGTTACCATCGACCTGTCATAGAAACGCAGAAAGGCCGGGAGGCGTACCTCCCGGCCTTTTCCATGAAACCGTTTAGCGCTTATCGATTGCCGTTACATGGTCCAGCAGAACGGACTGACGGGCCAGTTGCTCGGCCAGGACCCGGCGCACCGAATCGCACACAGCCAGAATGTGCTCCGACGAGAGCCGGTAGTACATGTTCAGGCCTTCCTTGCGCGATTCGACAAGACCGTGTTGCTTCATCAGGGACAGATGCTGGGACAGATTGGGCATCGTCACGTCGACAGCCTTCGCAAGATCCCCCGCCGTCAGCTCAGTCTCTTTGAGCGTGTACAGGATCTCCAGCCGCTTCGGGCTGGCCAGCACCTGACACAGGCGCGCCTGAAACTCAAAAATCCGCTTGTCCTGCTCCATCGTTTTAAACGCCTCCTGTGCATAAGGAAACCTTCTAATATAGCAATTATTAACCGGACAGCCGAATTTGTCAATTGGGGTCGAACGCTGTCGAAACAAAATCTGAAACAAAATTACTGCGCTGGTCGGTATCGCTCTCTGAGAGAAAAAGCACATATTATATGAGCGTGTTCTCCGCTCGTCAACAGAGATCCGGTGAAATGCTGAAAATGATCCTTATTGACCATAAAGCGCCGATGAGCTACAATTAGTTTCAGTACAAAGGTGATGAGAAAGTGTTGTCATCACCCCGAATCGCCCTATCAAGAGCTTCGCATGAAACAAAAGGGGGTTTCTCTCCATGCAAACAGCACCCAATCCGGCCACCGAAACCAAGCTGGATATGGAGCAGCTTTTCGAGGTCCGGCGGGTTCTTAATCCCGACGGTACCCTGGTCGGCCCCGAGCCCGACCTTACGCCCGAACAGCTGAAGGAAGTCTATCGCCTCATGGTCTACCTGCGGGTCTTCGACCAGCGCTGCCTCAACCTGCAGCGGCAGGGGCGCATGGGTACCTTCGCTCCGTTCAGCGGCCAGGAAGCCTGCCAGGTCGGCTCGGCCTACCTGCTGCAGAAGGGTAAGGACTGGATTTTCCCCACTTATCGCGACCACGGCGCCATGCATACGCTGGGCGTCCCCTCCGTCAATACCTTGCGCTATTACATGGGCGATGAAATGGGTTCCCGGGCGCCCGAAGGCGTTAACGCCTTCCCCATCTCCATTCCCATCGCGACCCAGCTGGTCCACGCCGTGGGCGCCGCCTGGGCCGCCAAAATCAAGGGTGAAGACACGGTCACCGTCGGCTACGTGGGCGACGGCGGCACCTCCCCTGGCGACTTCCACGAAGCCATGAACTTCGCGGCGGTCTACAACACCGCCACCATCCTGTTTGTGCAGAACAACAAGTACGCCATTTCGACACCGAACGCCAAGCAGTTCAAGACCAAGACGCTCGCCCAGCGGGCGCTGGCCTATGACATTCCTGGTGTCCGGGTGGACGGGCAGGACATTTTCGCCGTCCTCACCGTGTTCAAGGAAGCCATCGACCGGGCCCGGGCCGGCGGCGGCCCCACACTCATCGAGGCGCTCACCTTCCGCTACGGCCCGCACACCACGTCCGACGATCCCAAGCGGTACCGTACGCAGGAAGAGGTCGAAGCCTGGCAGGCGAAGGATCCCATCGAGCGTATGCGCAAGTACCTGGTGACCAAGGGTCTCTGGACCGACACCGACGACGAGTCGCTCTGGAACTGGGCCAAGGACCAGGTCAACGCCGCCGTCACCGAAGCCGAATCCATCGGCAAGCCCAGTGTGGACGAGCTATTCGACTACCTGTATGCTGAGCCCACTCCGGAACTCCTGCGGCAGAAGGAGTACCTGAAGAAGTACCTCAGCAAGCAGGGTTAAGGGGGAGGCCAAGCATTATGGCTAAAATGACACTGATTCAGGCAATTAACGATGCACTCAAGGTTGCCATGCGCCGCGACCCCAGCGTTCTGGTCATGGGTGAAGACGTAGGCGTCAACGGCGGCGTCTTCCGTGCCACCGACGGCATTCACGCCGAGTTCGGCGAAGCCCGGGCCATTGACACCCCGCTGGCCGAATCCGGCTTTGTGGGCGCCGCCACCGGCATGGCCGTCAACGGCCTCAAGCCCGTGGTCGAAATCCAGTTCGACGGCTTCCTGGCCCCGGCCCAGGAGCATGTGGTTAACCACATCGCCCGCATTCGGCACCGCAGCCGCGGCCGTTTCACCTGCCCCCTGGTGCTCCGTATTCCGTCCTGGGGCGGCATCAAGGCGCTGGAGCATCACTCCGAATCCATCGAAAACTGGTACGTAAACAACCCCGGCCTGAAAATCGTCGTGCCGTCCAATCCGTACGATGCCAAGGGCCTGCTGCTGGCCGCCATTGACGATCCTGACCCCGTTATGTTCTTTGAACCCAAGCGGCTCTACCGGGCATTCCGCGGCGAAGTGCCTGAGGATTACTACACCGTGCCCATCGGTAAGGCGGCCATCGCCCGCGAAGGCAAGGATATGACCATTCTCACCTACGGTGTCCACGTTCACACCGCCCTGGAGGCTGCCGAAAAGGCCGCCGCCCAGTACAACTGGCAGGCCGAGGTCGTCGACCTCCGCAGCCTGAACCCGCTCGACCTGGACACCATTATCGCCTCCGTCAAGAAGACGGGCCGGGTCGTCATCGTCACCGAAGCGCCCAAGTCTGGCGGCTTCCACAGCGAACTGGTCGCCCTGATCAACGACCATGCCCTGGAGTACCTCGAGGCGCCTGTCGCCCGGGTCACCGGCTTCGACGTGCCCATGCCGTACCTGCTCTCCGAAGACCTGTATCTGCCGGATGCCGGCCGGGTCGTCGAAGCGATGCAGAGCGTGAAGACGTACTAACTGGCAATACTATGAGCCATGGTGTGCGGCCTTCCGCCCCATGGCTCTATGCCTGCACTTCTTGACAGGAGGACCACCATGGCCATTGAATTTAAGCTCCCCGACGTGGGCGAAGGCCTGCACGAAGCCGAATTGCTGAAGTGGATGGTCAACGAGGGCGACTACGTCCGCGAAGACCAGCCCATTATGGAAGTCCAGACCGATAAGGCCGCCGTCGAAATTACCTCGCCCGTCACTGCCAAGGTTGCGAAGTTGATCGGCAAGGTCGGCGACATTCTGCATGTACACAGCGTCGTCGTCGTTTTTGACGACGGCAAGGCGGCGGGCTTGCCCGCCCAGGATAAAGCTGAGGCGGCTGTGGCCGCGGCGGCGCCGGCGGGCGCCGAGCCCAAGGCCCAGGCTGACGTGGTCGCCGCTGCGGCTGCTGCGGCGCCGCTCACGGTCATCGCCGGGGGCGGGGCCGGGGTTGGCGGCAAGGCGCTGGCCTCGCCCGCGACCCGCAAACTGGCCCGTGAACTGGGCGTTGACATTAACCAGGTGCCCGGGTCCGGCCCTGCCGGCCGCGTCACCTCTGGCGACGTGCGCAACTTTAAGGCTGGCAAGACCGCCGTACCGACTCCTGCTGCGGCCGTAGGTGCGCCGGCTCCCACTGCCCCGGCCACCGAGGCAGGCCCCGCTGCCCCCGCCGCCGCCACCACCCAGGTGGCCGCCGCCGCCCGGGGCGTTGCCAACGCTGTCGCCCCCATCGCCGGCGACGAGCGCCTCCCGCTCAAGGGCATCCGCAAGGTCATCTCCGAGCGCATGGCCAAGTCCGTCTACACTGCCCCCCACGTCACCGTGGTGGACGAAGTCGACATGTCTGCCCTGTCCGAGTTCCGCGGCAAGGCCAAGGAACTGGCTGCCAAGAAGGGCATCAAGCTTTCCTTCATGCCCTTCATCTTCAAGGCGCTTACTACCGCCCTGAAGGAGCACCCCTACCTGAACGCCCAGATCGACGACGAAAAGCAGGAGATCGTGCTGCGCAAGCAGTACCACATGGGCTTTGCGCTGGACACCGAGGCCGGTCTGCTCGTCCCCGTCGTCAAGGATGTGGACAAGAAGTCCGTCTTCCAGATCGCGGCCGAAATGCAGGACCTGATTGAGCGGGGCAAGGCTGGCAAGTTGGCGCCCGATGAGCTGAAGGGCAGCACCTTCACCATCTCCAACCAGGGCTCGGTAGGCGGCCTCTTCTTCACCCCGGTCATCAACTATCCCGAGGTCGCCATCCTCGGCGTTGGCAGCACCGTCGACCGTCCCGTCGTGAGGGATGGGCAGGTGACGGTGGCGCCCATGATGTACCTTGCGCTCTCCTTCGACCACCGGCTGATTGACGGCGCCCCGGCCTCCCGGTTCCTGAACCGGGTCATCGAATTGCTCACCAACCCGACGCTCCTGATGATGGAGGCGATGTAGCCATGGTCATGGGTTCCATCAAAATTGGCACAGAAGTCCTGGTCATCGGCGGCGGCCCTGGCGGGTATATAGCGGCGGAACGCGCCGCCCAGCTCGGCAAGGACGTCGTGTTAGTGGAATCGGAAGAGCTCGGTGGAACCTGTCTGAACCACGGCTGCATTCCTTCCAAGGCGCTTATTTCGGTGGGCGACCTGGTCAATAAGGTGAAGGACGCAGAGGAGCGGGGCGTCAGGCTCAACGGCACCATCGAAATCGACTTTACCAAGACCCAGGACTGGAAGCAGAACAAGGTGATCAAGCGGCTTACATCCGGCGTCGCCGCCATGATGAAGGCCGGGCAGGTCGAGGTCGTGAGGGGCAAGGCGAAGTTTGTCGACCCGCACACGGTCGAAATCGCCCTGAACGAGGGCGGCAACGCCGTTTATACCTTCAAGCACTGCATCATTGCGACGGGCTCGAAGGCAGTCAATCCGAAGTTCTTCCCCATCGACCATGAGAACGTGGTGAGCGCCCGGGGCGCCCTGGCGTTTGCCGAAATCCCGAAGAACTTTGTGGTTGTGGGCGGCGGCTATATCGGTGTGGAACTTGGTATCGCTTATGCGAAGCTGGGCGCCAACGTCACCATTGTTGAAGCGGCGGGACAACTGCTGCCGAGCACCGACCCCGACATGGTGCAGGTGCTCATGCGCAAGCTGCGGCGGCTGAACATCAACGTCATGTTGAATAGCAAGGCCGGCGGCGGGCTGCAGAACGGTAAGGTGAAGGTGGAGGAGTCCGACGGCAAGATCGTGGAGATCGACGCCGATAAGGTACTGGTCGCCATCGGGCGCCGGCCGTACACCGAAGGGCTTGAGCTGGAGCATGCCGGCCTTTCGATCGATGAGATGGGCTTCATTCACGTCGACGATCAGATGCGTACCAAGGTGCCGCACATTTTCGCCATCGGCGACGTGGTGAGCCCGGTCATGCTGGCGCACAAGGCGAGCATGCAGGGCAGGGTGGCCGCCGAGGCGATTGCCGGAGAGCCCAGTCATGCGGACTGGAAGACCGTGCCGGCCGTCATCTTCACCGATCCTGAAATTGCGACGGTTGGCCTGACTGAGAAGCAGGCCCAGGAGCAGGGCATCGATGTGGTGGTGGCCAAGCATCCCTTTACCGCCATCGGTCGGGCCTTGACCATGGCCGAGACGGACGGCCTGGTCAAGCTGGTGGCCGACCGGCAGAGCGGCGTCCTGCTGGGTGCGCAGATGGCCGGTCCCGAGGTGTCGGAGCTGATCGGTGAGATCACCCACGCCATCGAAATGGGCGCCCTGGTGGCCGACGTGGCCCTCACGCCGCATTACCATCCGACGCTGTCGGAGGGCATCCTGGAAGCAGCGCAGAAGTTGCTCCACACCATCGAGGCGGGCGGTAAGAAGAAGTAGGTTGTGTGCTTGGGGGCGGCTGCGGCCGCTCCCTTGCTTTTTGGGATACTTTGTTTACCACAGAGGACACAGAGGACACAGATGTTGCTGGGTGAACCCTTCCAGGCAATATCAAGTGATAAAGACCCGGAACGACTTACCTGGTATCAGTGTCCTCTGTGTCCTCTGTGGTAAATTCCAGTTCCTGCCCGATGACCGTTGCGAAACCACGTCCAGAATCGTCCAAAGTACGGATACAGACATAATGAGCTCAGGGGGGCGTGGCGGAATGCCGAAGGTGGAAGTAGAGGGGCGCGGTACATACGAGGTGCCGGAGGGCACCAAACTGGTCCTCGCCATGGAAGATAACGGGGTCGATGTTCTGCACCGCTGCGGCGGGAACGCCCGGTGCACCTCGTGCCGGGTCGAAATTCTCGAAGGCGATGTGCCGCCGGTCAGTGAGGCCGAGCAGGCCGCGCTCGACAAGAAGGGCTACACGCCCGGGCAGTTCCGGCTCTCCTGCCAGATTCGTGTGACCGGCGACCTGAAGGTCCGCCCGGCCATGACCGTCTCGGCCAGCGGTCTCGACGCCGGCCCCCGGCCGGAAGCCTAAGCACACAGAGAAGCGCCCCGGGAGCCCAAAGCCCCGGGGCGCCAATATTTACGCGACCCTCACCAGTTCCTGCGGCGCCGGCGTCGGTGTAGCTGCGATGTTGAGCCTGCCCGTCCAAACCTGGCCCAGCAGGGTCCAGGACAGCTTGCGGACCACCCGGTCAAAAGCCATGGGGCAGAGCGGCTCGTCGGCCAGATCTTCGTTGATGCGGGCAACCAGGCAGTCGCCTTCCCGGTTCAGGGAGAGCAGGTCAATGCCGGTGCCTTCGAACTGCTTCATGAGGGCCCGGGCCATGGTGCCAAGCGCAGAATCGGTCAAGTCGTAGGCGACACCGGGCATAACCGCAAAACTGGCACCGTTCTCCACCGCCATCACCCGAGAAACCGCAGTCAGCGCATCCTTCATGTTTCAGGCCCTCCTTCGTAATCCGTCTGTCTGGTAAACAAGTCGAACGCCCCCGCGAGTTCTCCTCGCGGGGGCGTCAACTTTTTTCAACAAAGTTGTCTGTTAGCGGAGACTCGCCGCAAAGGGCAGCCCCAGCCGTTCCAGCCGGATCTCCATGGCCCGGGACGACACGTTGAAATGGCGGGCCAGCTTAACCACCTGTCCGCCAGTTACCTTATACATGGCCCTTACCGAGGGCTCCGGCATGAGCAGTTCCCCGGCGAACTGGTTCGCTTCCACTTCCTGCCGGCAGTGGCGGAGCCGGGCGGCGGACCCGGTGCCGGCGGGCACAGCGTTGGTCTCCATGTCCTGACTGGTGCACGCGAAGACACCCCCGGGCGCCGTGCGGGGAAGGTAGTGGAGCACAAAGTGCCCCACTTCGTGCGCAATGGAGAAGCGGCGCCGGTGCTCGTGGTGGGTTGCTTCCACCACGACCAACTTGGCGTCGCCATCCAAAAAACCGGCGTACTCACGCTCACCCACCCGCAGCTCGGGCACCTGCTGAACGCCCAGATCAAACAGAATCGCGGCCAGCAGTTCTACATCGACCGTATAGGTGTCAAAGGGCTCGCCGAGGGCGCCGAACTCGGCCCGGGCCTGCTGGAGCACTTCGAGCGCCTTTATTTCCGGAAGGCTGCGCAGCGGCGGCATGTTACTTTCCCTCCGGCGGCTTGCGGGTGGCCCTGCGCACCTGCTCCCGCAGGGCTTTTTGCTCCTCCGAGGTGCTGGTTTCCTTGTCGCGGGTAAAGACCATGCCGCCCTCCAGGCTGGAAAGCGACCAGAGCGACTTGACCCGCCGGAACTCCTTGGCCAGGGCAGCGAACGGCGCCGCAACCCGCTCGGCCAGCTTCTTGATGCCCGCGTTGTCCAGGGCGGAAATGGGTGTACTGTCCTGGAGGATGGCTTCGAGGGCCTTTACGGGCAGACCGGTGCGGCGGGCCTGCTCCTCCAGGGAGATGCCCGATTCCTCGAGCTCCTGGCTGAAGAGGACGCCGACAGAATCGGGGGTTTCCACTTGGGCCGGGGCGGTGAGCTGTGCAAAGAGACCCACGGCGAAGCCCCGGCTGGTAGACTCGGCCTCCTGCCAGCGCTTTTCCTGGTGCAGGGTGAGTATGACCGGCAGCAGTTCCTGCAACTCGGCGGCGTGCTCCGGGTAGGCAGAGCAGTATGCGGCCACGTCAAGCCGACCGGTGGTTGCCAGGCGCTGCTGGGCTTCCGCCACCACTGCCTCGATGGGCCTGGTCATGCCGGGCCACCTCCTCCGTAGAAGCCCAGGGCTTCAAGCTGGCGTTTCAGCTCTTTCAGGCCCCGGTAATAGTAATTTTCGACCCGCTTTTCAATGTTGCCATCATCGGTAAGGAGGCCTTGGTCCACCAGCAGGCGGGCGGCCTCCTTATTGGAGCGACCGTCGAACTGCCGGGCGACAATGACCAGCTTGTAGTGGTCGGGCAACTGGTCCAGCGCCCGCTGCACCAACTGCTGCTCCTCTGTGCGAATGGTGGCCTCCTGTGGGTCTGGTTCCGAACTGGCCTGCCGCTCCCGCAGGGAACTGCTCTCTGACTCGTCGCCCGGGTAGGGGGCGTCCAGCGTGGCGGCCTCTTTGGTGCGCCCCTTGCGGCGCAGTTCGTCGATGAGGCGGCGCTTAAGCAGTGTCCAGAACATGGCGGCGAACTGGTCGGGCATTTGACGCCGTACGGCGCCGACCAGGGCGATCCACAGGTTTTGCATGATGTCCTGGGCCAGGTGCGGGTCGTCGATTTGGCGGCGGACGTAGCGCAGGCCCATGGGGTGATACCGGTCTACCAGAGTGCTCCAGGCGGCTTCAGAACCGCCAAGTGCCGACTCCAGCAGGGCCTGGTCCGTCCAGGTAGCGAGCTGCCCCAATCAAGCCGACCTCCTTGCCTACCCCATACGTCGCTTTGGGGGTAAGGTTCTCCTCACTGGCCTGATGAATTCTTTTCAAACCCACGCGAGTCCTTTCGCGGCGGCGAGGAGGGGAAACTGCTTCCGCGGGTGAACTGTTTCGATGTAGTAATGCTGTCGGAGGGATCATCCAGATGTTTACGCGCGACGGAGTCACGCTGCGGCCGCTGGAGCCTTCGGATGTCGCCACCATGTACGCCTGGCACCTCGATTTTGAGCTGGATATTCTGAGTTCCTGGGGCAGCCGCCGCTCCTGGGCGCAGTACGAGAAGCGCTGGGAGGCCAAAATGTTTGAGCCCGATGAGGACATGCTCTACTTTGGCATTCTCTACGGGGACAAGCTGGTGGGCCGGGCCCAACTGGCGCTGATCGACCGGGAGCAGCGGCGGGCCTCCGTGGGTATCGTCATCGGCGACCGGCGGGTGTGGGGAAAAGGCGTCGGCCGGCGGGCGCTGCAAATGCTCTACGACTACGCCTTTACCGTGGAGAACCTGGAACGGCTCTACGCCGAGGTGTACGGCTTTAACACCCGTTCCCTGCGCATGATGCCGCGGACGGGCATGCAGCCGGAGGGCATTTTGCGGGGACATGAGCTGCACAACGGCGCCCGACAGGATGTCCATGTGTTCGGCCTGCTCCGCGACGAGTTCTATCGCGACTACGAAACCATGTTCAAACTGCCGGAGCGTTAGCGGCCCGCGATGCCGCCGGACGCCGATTCGGGTATACTCGTAACAGACCCCGCGAAGGGAGGCGCTGCCTTGCCACAGCGCATTTTGGTTGTTGATGATGACGCTAAGATCACCTCGTTCCTGCGCCGGGCGCTGGTTCTGGAGGGCTACGAGGTGTTGGTGTCCAACGGCGGGCAGGAAGCCCTGCGCACGCTGGCCGAATCTCCGCCCGACCTGATGATCCTCGATCTGATGATGCCCGAAATCGATGGGCTCGAAGTTTGCCGCCGCGTGCGCGCCGCCGGCGACGAGCTGCCGATCGTTATGCTGACTGCCCGTGACACGGTCGCCGACCGGGTTCACGGGCTCGATATCGGTGCCGATGACTATATTGTCAAGCCGTTTGCGCTTGAAGAGCTGTTGGCCCGCCTGCGGGCACTGCTGCGGCGCCAGAAGGCGCCCAAGGCGGACGAGGAGGCCCGTCCCGGCCTGCTCCGCTATGCCGACCTGCAGCTCGACACCGCCAGCCGAGAGGCCCGGCGCGGCGATCGCAACATCGATCTGACCGCCAAGGAGTTTGAGCTTCTGAACCTGTTCATGAGCCATCCGCGGCAGGTGCTGACCCGCGACAACCTCATGGAAAAGGTTTGGGGTTACGACTATACCGGCGAGAGCAACGTGCTCGAAGTTTACGTGGGCTATCTGCGGCAGAAGCTGGAGAGCGGCGGCGAGCCGCGCCTCATCCAGACGGTCCGAGGGGTCGGCTACGTGCTGAAGGAGTGAGCCTTGTGTCGATTCGGCTGCGGCTCACCGGGCTTTACACGGGCTTGATGGCCGTTGCGCTGGTGCTGTTTTCGTTCTTACTATACAACGTACAACAGTGGACTTTCACACAAGCCGTTGATTCAGGCCTCCAGAACGTGGCCGAAAAGGTGGCCATCCATTTTCGCTCCTACAACCGGCTGCCCGACATGAACAGCCTGGGCGACAAATCGACCTTCGTGCTGGTGCGCACCGCGAACAGCGTGATCGACAAATCATCCAACGTGCTGGGCATGTTCCCGCTGCCCGATGCGGCCCGGAACGGCACGGAGACCTATACCACCGAACGGGACCTGAGCGGCGAGACCTACAGACTCTATACAATGCCGATGTACACCGTCGGCTTTGCGCCTGTTTATGTCCAGGTGGCCGACAACCTGAACACGCTGGATATTGCGGCTGACCGGGTCCGGCTGCCCTTGGGCATTGGCACGACCGTTTTCGTGGCGCTCGCTGCCATCGCCGTCTGGTTTGTCAGCGGACGGGCCATTGAGCCGATCGAGAAAGTGGCCACCGCCGCCGAGATGATCGGCGAGTCGGCCGACCTGAGCCTGCGGGTGCCCTACCAGGGCCCAGAGGATGAAGTGGGGCGTCTGGTGGCGACGTTCAATGACATGCTCGACCAACTGCAGGGCATGTATGGACGGTTGGCGGCTTCCATCGATACGCAGCAGCGATTCGTGGCCGATGCGTCCCACGAACTGCGCACACCGCTCACGATCATTCGGGGCAACATCGACTACTTGCAGCGGGCGAAGGTACTGGACCCCGAGGCCCTGGCGGACATGGCGTCTGAGTCGGAGCGGCTCAGCCGGATGGTGGACGAACTGCTGACGATGGCCCGGGCCGATGCCGGCCAGGAGATGCAGCTCCAGCCCCTGATGCTGGGTCCGCTGGTAGGCGAAGCGTGCCGCAAGGCGCAGGCGATGCCCCACACGGTGGCGTTCCAGACGGAACTGCCCGAAGCGCTTGACCTGATCGCTGTAAAGGGCAACGGTGAGTGGCTGACCCGGATGCTGCTGATTCTGATTGATAATGCCTTCAAGTATACGCCGTCCGGCAGCGTGACCGTGCGGGCCGGTCGCCAGGGCGATGGTGTCGTGGTCCAGGTGCAGGACACGGGCATGGGGATTTCCAGGGAGGACTTGCCCCACGTGTTTGAGCGGTTCTACCGGGCCGACCGGGCCCGGGCCCGGGGCGGCGCCGGCCTGGGGCTGGCCATCGCCCAGTGGGCAGCCACGACCCACCACGGGCGCCTGACCGTCGAAAGCGAGTTGGGGAAGGGTTCCACATTTACGCTCTGGCTGCCGATCTTTCGCGGAGAAGCCTAAGTTTATGGCCGCCCTCATGGCTGTGAGGGCGGCCTGCTTTTGCGCCGGGCTGGGCAAAAGTGGTATGATCTCCATATCGGAGCAACTACGTGCAGAAATGTACATCAAAATCTAAGGGCGTCCTAAGACATCTTTCAGGCACCTTTCAGCGTCCTAAGCGAAGATAGGACCTGTCGATACCACATTTACTTTGTTGGAGGGAGTAGAAGTTATGCTGCACGACGATAAGGACAACATCTATGAGAACGGGGCGCATAACGAGCGCTCGGCTACGGAGCAGAGCCCTGTAGCCGATACGCAGCCCATCAATCAGGCGCCGGTTTCTGGCGAAGAGCCTACCGCGAATTACAGCGAGGTTGCCGGCGAGGCAGCGGCGGTTTCCGAGCCCGTCACGCAGGCCGACCCTATCATGCAGTTGCCTGAAATTCCGGCCGTGGCCGCTCCGGTGGCACCGCCTTTCTACCCGGAAATGCCCCAGGCTCCGGCCCCGAAGAAGTCCACTTCCGGCTGGAAGCTCTTCGCCGCTGCACTTGCGCTCGTCGGCGTGGGCGCCGCAGCGGGCGGTGCTACCTCCTGGGCCGTGGCGAAGCAATATATGGAAACCCATTCGCCGATTGGCGTATCGGTCAAAACGTCCGGCGGCCTGAAGGCCATCGCCCAGACGAATGCCGAACTGGCGGCCAGCGTGATTCCGGCCATTTGGCAGAATGTCAGCCCATCGGTGGTCAAGCTCGAAGTTGAGTCGCGGCAAGGCACCCTGCGGGGCTCGGGCACCGGCTCCGGCTTCGTGGTCGACTCCGCCGGCTATATTATGACCAACCACCACGTGATTGCCGGTGCCACGTCCATTAAGGTGAAGTTCGTGGACGGCACCGTGCTGGACGGCAAGGTGACGGGCTCCGACCCGTACAAGGACGTCGCGATCGTCAAGGTCGATCCCGGCACCCGGCCCCTGGTCGCCGCCGCCCTGGGCGATTCCAGCCAGGTCCAGGTAGGTGAACTGGCCGTTGCCATCGGCAACCCGTTCGGTCAGGAGTTTACGGTGACCGCAGGCATCGTGTCGGCCATCAACCGGACGCTGAACGAAACCAGCGTCAGCAACCCGATTTTCGAAATTCCCGGTGGCATTCAGACCGACGCCGCCATTAACCCCGGCAACTCCGGCGGTCCGCTGCTGAACGCCAGGGGCGAGGTTGTCGGTATCAACACCCTGATCGATACCGGCGACACCATGGTTGAAGGCAACCTGGGCATCGGGTTTGCCGTGCCCATCAACCTGGCCAAGGAGCTGCTCCCGACCCTGAAGGAAGGTAAGTCGCTGGGCTACGCGTTCCTGGGTGTCGAACCCAGGGCCCTGACGAAGGAGATCGCTGACCAACTCGGCATCAAAGCTGAATACGGGATCGTCGTCAACTCGGTCACGGAAGAGAGCGCCGCCGCCAAGGCCGGCCTCCAGGAGCCCATGCGCCTCGGCCGCATCCCCACGGCTGATGTCATCATCGCGATCGACGGGAAGCCCATGAAGAACGAGAACGACCTGTACAACTTTATGGCTGGCAAAAAGCCTGGCGATGTCGTGAAGATCACCGTGCTGCGGGGCAAGGAGCAGCTGGAACTGAGCGCCACCCTCGGCGAGCGGCCGGTCGAGTAGCGGCGAATATGGGCATGCTATGGCTACATCGCCAAAAGGGGAGGCAGCCGCATGTCCGACAAGACCCAGCAAAACATGCCCAAAACCAACGGCAGGCAGGTAGATAAGCAGACTCCGCCCTACCTTGATCATGGTGTTGCGTCATCGGTGGCCATGGATAATCCTGATGACTCGCAACTCGGGGCCGACCGGACCCAGAGCAAGGATGGCCAATAATGGATCAACATCACGACATTACCGGCATGGCCGATATGGTGGAAGCGCTGGAGCAAGAGATTGTCGCCCTGACCCGCCTGGACCCCTACGATCCCCAAATCTACCTGCTGCATGAGCGGCTCCACGCGGCCATGCACAACATGTACGTGGAGATGCCCCGCGGCGTCTAGGTACCCTCAACGGGAATCTTGTCCCCCCTCACTCATACCATAATGAGTGAGGGGGGACTTTTGCATGCGTTACAACTGGTGGATGGCGCCGCTGGCGGTGCTGTTGGTGCTGGCCGGCGTTGCCGGGGGATTGCTGCTCTCCCGGCCCCGGGCGACCTTGGCCCAGGTGCCGGGCAAGGTGAATGCGCCGCCGGTGACGAAGCCCGGGGCGGGGGCGCCGGGGCCGTCAAAGCCGTCGCAGCCCACCCCGACAGAGCCGGCGCAACCACCGCAATCAGAGCCGGCCCAGCCGACGGAGCCCGCCGAGCCTGAGCCCCAGCGCCCCGCCGACAGCGAAGCGCTGGCGTTCATCAGGACGTTCATGAAGGCCCGCATGGCCGGCGATGCCGGCAAGGTGTCGGGCATGGTACTGCCCCAGGCGGTGGGCCGGGGCAGCATTCGCCTGAGCGGGCCGGGCGCCCGGATTACCGGCTACACGGCCGACCTGCTGGGCTCGGGGGATATGGACCGGTTTGTTTTCCGGGTCAGCGTGGGCTTTGGTACCGGGCAGCCCGGCGGCGAGGTGGCCGCCGAGGAGATTGCGCTGACCTGGAAAGGCGGCCTGAAGGTAGCGGCCTTCGCAGAACGAGCGCAGGATTCGCTGGCCATGGGTGTCGGGCAGGACGGCACGCTCTATCTGCACAAGGGCCAGAGTGCGACCCTGGCGGGCGACCTGGCGATGCTCCCCGACCAGGCGAAGCCCCGGGGCGCCGAGCCGGGCATCGAGTTCGGCGTGGGCAAAGAAGGCTGGTCGGTAGCGGCGGTGAACATGGCCGGTACGCATGTGCTCTGGGTGACCAAAGGCCTGCACCCGTTGATGGGCATCAGCCAGATCACGTGGGGCAGCAACCCGGTCATGACGCCCATCGACCTGCTGTTTGAGGCCGGTGGCGTCGACGCGGCCTGGGCGCCCGGCTCCAGCCGCTACGTGGCGGTTGCTATCGCCGAGCCTTCGGGCGCGACCACGCTCGCCGTGATCGATGCGATGGGCCCGGGGAAGGTCGTGCCCGACCTGGCGGCCAAGCTCGGCGGCGCACCGGACTACACGGTGCGGAACCTGCGGTGGCTGTCAGGGACCGTGGTCGCCTTCGAGGTGGAACGGGGTGGCAAGACAACGGGCCCATATACATACGATGTCGGCACAAACGCACTGACCACGCCATAACTGAGACAACGGGCGCCCCCTGACGGTCAGTTTCGACCGTCAAGGGGCGTCCCGCAGGAGTCGGCCGCTCCTCGGCGAAATCTTCCGTCCGAAGGAGGCGAGGGGCACAAATGGATCACCCTGGCAGGTCGCTGCCCGAGTTCCAGAAGTTCCACGAATGGCTCGACAAGGAGAAGGGGTTTGGGCCGGACCTATACATGAACACAGTTTGCCTTCAAAGCGAAGTGGGGGAGCTTTGCAAAGAGATTTTACACTACCGGTGGAACATTGAAACCTACGGCCCCGATCACCCGAGCGTCGAGGAAGCCAGGCAGCGCCTTGGCACAGAAATGGCCGACGTTCTCGCCTACCTCCTGAAGATATCTAACTACACCGGCCACGATTTGCAATCCGTTTATACGGACAAGATGATTCAGAACATCCATCGTACGTGGGAGCAGAAGCGTAGATGAGCACAGCCCCGATTCTGACCGTTTCCCTGAACGCCGCCGTCGATGTCGTTTATACGATCGACCGGTTCGCCCCTGACACGATCAACACGGCGACCGATGTGCAGCGCATGGCCGGCGGCAAGGCCAATAACGTCGCCCGGGTGCTGGCTTCGCTCGGCCAGCGTGTTATTGCAACGGGCTTCACCGGCGGCGCGGCGGGCCGTTTCATTGTAGATGACCTTACCCGCCGGCGCATTGTAGCCGACTTCGAAGAGAGTGGCGGTGAAAACCGCACCTGCACAACGATCATCGACCCAACCAGCAAAACCGTCACCGAGTTGCGGGAGCGTGGGCCCGTGCTCACCCCAGCCGATGCGGAGCGGTTTTTGGCGCGCTTTCGGCGGTTGGTGGGCGGAGCCGGCCTGGTGATTATCTCCGGGTCGCTGCCGCCGGGCATAGCGGCGGACTTTTACCGCGAACTCGTCAGCGAGGCCTGGCGTGCGGGGCAGGTCCGAACCTTGCTCGATGCCTGCGGCGAACCGCTGGCCGCGGCCCTGTCCGCCCAGCCCTACTTCGTCAAACCCAATTTGGATGAACTGCAAGAATGGGCCGGCGCCGCCCTGCCGACCGACCACCACATCCTGCTGGCCGCCCGCAAACTGCTGAAGGCCGGGCCGCTCCTGGTGGGCGTGTCGCTCGGCGCCCGGGGCCTGCTGCTTGTGAGCGAGTCCGCCGACTGGTGGGCGACGCCGCCCGCAGTAGAGCCCCTCAACACCGTGGGCTCCGGCGACTCACTGGTGGCCGGGTTTGCCACCGGGCTCCTGACCGGGCTCGATGCCGACGGGATCCTCCGGCTTGCTGTGGCCTGCGGCACGGCCAACGCCCTGACCCGTGCCGTCGCCGAAGTGCGCCCTGAGGACGTGGAGCAGCTCCGGGGGCGGGTTCAGGTGCGGAAAGTCCGGTGATTTTCCCCTTGGGCTGAGCCGCCATCGGCCTAACGTACGACCCTGTCTTCAGCCGCCGGTACCTTCGGGACCGGCGGCTCTTTCTGTTACGCTATGGCCATAGAGAGGCGCCCGGCCAAGGGCGACCGATGAAAGGATTGAGCACCAACATGGCAGTACTGGCAGAAGCCGCACCGAAGGCGGCCCCGGCAAGCCTCTGGCGAAATCGTACCTTCATGTCTATTTGGCTCGGGCACACCATTTCGGTCATCGGCGACGGGTTCCACAGTGTGGCCCTGGGGCTATGGGTGTTGCAGACCACCGGCTCCAGCACCGCGATGGCCTCCATCATGGCGGTGCGCGCCATTATCGGCGTCACCATGGGCGCCGTCGCCGGCACCGTCGTCGACCGCTCCGACCGCCGCCGCATTATGATTAACATGGATATCGTCCGGTTCTCACTCGTACTGCTTGTTGCCTGGCTCTTCGCCCGGGGCGGTACCTCCTTCTTCGTGGTGATGGCGCTCTCCGGGCTCATTTCCCTCAGCAGCCAGTTCTTCAGTCCTGCGCTCAGCTCCAGCATGGTCAACATTGTGGGCAAGGAGTCGCTGCAGCAGGCATCGGCCTTCCAGCAGATGACGAGCACGCTGGCCCAGGTGATTGGGCCGTTCCTGGCGGGTATGGTGGTCGGCCTCTGGGGCGGCTGGGTCGCCCTGTTGATTGACGCCGGAACATTCCTGGTGTCACTGATCTTCATAATGGCGGGCGGCCAGTTCGCCAGCCCCAAGGTTGACAAGGAGCGCCGTTCGTTCTGGGGTGATTTCAAGGAAGGCATTGCCTTCATTCGGAAGCACCCGCTCGCCCGTGGCATTGTTGCCTTCGCTCCGCTGACCAACTTCTTCGGTAACGCCCTGGGCGGCGTGCTGCTCCCCGTCATTCTGGTCAAGGTCTGGCATGCATCGGCCTTCCAGTTCGGTATGGCCGAAGCCGCCTTCCCGCTCGGGTTTGCCATGGGCGCCGGCCTGTTCATGGCCTTCGCCGCCAAGCTGAAGCGCCGCGGCCTCTGGATGTTTGGCACCATGTTTGCAGCTTCGGCCCTCATGACAGTTATCCCCCTGCTGCCTTCGGCCACACCGGCCATTCCGGTCTATGTAGTAAGCGGTCTCTTCCTGGCCTTCCCCAATGTCTTCTTCTCCGTCACCATGCAGCAGGAAGTGCCGACCGAGGTGCAGGGCCGTGTTTTCGGCACCATGATGAGCCTGCTCAGCATCGCAGCGCCGCTGGCCTTTATTGTGGCCGGCCCCCTGGCCGATATCTTCTCCCCGGTCGCTGTGGCTGTTGTGTTCGGGTTCGGTCTGATCGCCACCTGCGGCGTGGGGCTTTTCGTGGCGCCGGCCCTGCGGAACTACAACTAACGGACCCGAGCGAGGGCCGTGCCTGCCTGGCACGGCCCTCTGTTCGTCACTCAGCCGGCAACGGGCGGGTCCTGACACCGGCCGCCCGCAGTGCGGCCCGGGAGGCCCGCAGGAACGCTACGGGGTCGGATACGGCCTCCCAGTGCATATACATCAAACGGGGCTCCTCAAACAGCCAGTGATTGTGCACCGCGGTCACGATGATATCGTTCTCCCGTAGAACGCTCATGACGGTGTTGACCTCTTCCTGGAGCAGCACCGCTTCGCCCAGGTTCAGGGTGCGGCCGCGGCTGTCCGGCGACTCAACGGAAAAGAAGACGGGCAGCACGAGCGGCGACCGGGTCCGGCGGCCCAGAATCGTGGGCCGGAGATCAGCACGAAGCAGTTGAATCAGGCACACGTCGTTGACGCAGGCAGGAGTTCCGTTCACGATCCGTGCCAGCCTCTGGCAACGGTTGCAGATCGAACGGTTTCTATTTCTCATTGTCTCGGGCACCCTCCGCATCGTGCATAGCGTTAAACAGGCGGTTCCCCACCTTGTCCACCATACGCGCTGCTTGCCAGAAAGGTGACGCGAATTGTATGATTGTTTCAGACCCTCCCGGCATGGGCCGGTCGAGATTTGGCCCACGCCTGACGGGTTACGGCACCCATTGAGGGTGCCTAGAAAGGGGCGTGAAGCCCATGACTCGCGATCCCTGCTGATGATTAAGTTCTAATAGGGACCACCATGATGCCGTGGAGCCAGGGGCTCGACGGCTATTTGCGTTTGTCTGGCCCCGTGCTCCTCCTTGCCGCCTTGTGTTGTCAGCCAGTTCCCATCAACACGAGCGAATAAGGAGACTGCACACCATGGCTCTGCCGCAAACCGCAGGGGTCCGCATTTTCGAGAACCGTGACCTGGATGCCTCCGACCGGATCGCCCGGCATATCGGCCGTGGCGGCCTGGCCGTGCTCGACGCCCCGTGGGCGCAAATCGTTCGGCTGCGCAAGACCCTGGCTGCCAAGGGCGCCGGCCGTGACGCTCTTCGTGGCCTGATGGTGAAAGCCGACGCCGTTACACCACAGCCGATGCCCGGACTGCAGGCGCTTCAGCAGGGCGGGCTGGTTGCCCTGGACGACGTGCTCTTTGCGCTCGACGCTGTGAACAACCCACAGCCCGTCGAGGCGCTGGGCGGGTCGGTCATCACCATTCATCCTGATGTGCTGGTGCCGCGGTCGCAGCCGCTCATTCATTTGCTGCGGCGTGCACTGGAACAGGTCGGGCCCGTTGTGCCGCAGGCACCGGCCATTCTGGATATGGGCTGCGGCTCCGGCGTCTGTTCGCTGCTGGCGGCGCAGGTTTTCCCTACGGCGACCGTTGCGGCAGCCGACCATCTGCCGGAGGCGGTGGCATCAACCGCGGTAAACGCCGCCCGGTTCGAAGCGGAAGGGCGGATTCGCCCGGGTGCCGTCGTGACAGCCGAGCCTGGCGACCTGTATGACACGCTTGGAGAACGGCGTTACGACCTGATCATTTTCAATGCGCCCTGGGTGGCGGCGCCCGCCCGCAACCGCATGGAAACGGCCTTAAATGATGGCGGCCAGCAGACAATCAGACGCTTCCTGGCCGGTGCTCCGGCCCGACTGAACCCTGGTGGTCGGGTGATCGTCGGCTACGCCGACCACTCCGGCCCAAAGGCGATTGAAAATCTGGAGCGGTTCATTTGCGATGCCGGCCTGCGCATCGAGAGCCGCCAGGCGGACCGGATCAAAACGCACCGGTCCAGACGGGCGTGGGAGTCGATTTACGCTTACGAACTTAGCCGGGTCCAATGAATCGGGTTCCGTCAACTGCGCACACTATAGTCTGTCCCGGTTATGGGCCTCACAACTGAGTCGGAGGTGGTCAGCGTGGCCAGGCGCATAGCAGTGCAGGACGGCCTGACACCCGTTGAGCAGGAACTGCGGTCACGGGGCTTTCAGGTGACCAAGTTCACCAACGGCACCATGTCGAATGTGGACGGCGCCGTTGTGACCGGTATGTCCAACAACGTGATGGGCATAGCAGACACCAACGGCAACAAGTTCCCGATCGTGGAAGCGAACGGCCTGACAGCCATCGAAATCTGCGATTCGCTCGAGGCACGCTTCTCGCAGTTCAGCGACGAAAGCGACACATAGCCTGACCTACGCAAGGGGGTGACCGGGAGTATGGCGCTCCTGGAAATCAGCGTCGTGCCCGTGGGTACGGAGTCTCCCAGCATATCCAGCTTCATTTCCGAGGCGTGCCGGGAAGCCAAACGTAACGGGATTAAGTTCGACGTGACACCTACCGCGACGGTTATGGAGGGCGACCTGCCAGCATTGCTGGACGTGGCGCAGAAGATGCACCAGGCCGGTTTTCACGGTGGGGTGCAGCGGGTTGTGACCAACATCGCCATCGATGAACGCCGGGACAAGGACCTGGTGATGGAGCAGACTGTTTCAGCGGTTGAGAGTTCCATGTAAGTACGAGGGGGGCTGTCGCCCCCCTCGCACCACTCCCCTGTCTGAAGGATCGGGTGCATGGGAGCGCTCTCGCTACTCCCATGCAGGAGCCACCAGGAGCACTCGGCTTGCCGGGTGCTCCTCGCTTATTGCTGAGCGCCTTCGGCCAGCGTCTGTTCCGCCACGGTCAGCGCGTACTTCACAAAGTTGCCCGCTTCCTTGGACGTGAGGCCGCCGTAGTCGCCGGGGGAGACCCGGTCGCCGGCGCCCTGGGCCCGGGCCAGTTCGAGTTTGGTGGCATCGGAGAGCAGTGAGGGGCGATTGCGAGCCACGGTGGGGTCCCTCCTTTGGAAAAGGACGCCCCCGCAGGGGCGCCCTGTAGCTGCTGTCAGTCCATGCGGCTGATGCCGGGCTTGGGACCCTGCGCCTTCGGTATGAAGGTCTGGCACAGGGTTTGGTTCGAGGTAGCCGCCTCGCCTCCGATGGAGCCGATCTCCATGCGGGTGTTTCCCAGGGTGTCCGGGTTGTTCTTCACCATAATCTTCTCGGCCTTGCACTTGTCGCCGCTGCCGTAGTAGTAGCAGCTGTTGACGGTGCAGTAAATCTGCTGGTCGGCCAAACTGATCACCTCCCGGCATTAGTCTCCTCGGACGGAGGCGCATTCATCCTCGATTATGGTCCGTGAAAAGCGGTGGACAAACGTGTTACGCGAGCCTTAGTGCGGCAAGGATTTCAGCCATTTTCAGGAAGGTATGCAAAGCTGGATAAAAACGCGACAAAATGTTGCCCAAGACCCTTGAAGAAAGGGCGGCAATTCGCTATGATGTGCTAGGTTGCCCAACCAAGGATGGCAACGGAACCGCTTTGCAGGAAATCAACGCCTACCATCTTTCAGGCATTGACATTACCCTTCGTACATCGTAAAATCCAGCATATGTCGCGAGCAACGCGTGTCCGGTCTGCCTAACTACGGAGGTTTGAGACGGCTCAACACGGGATTCCAACTTAACAGGAACCTAGTACGCCTTAAAGGGTTGGGGCTTCCGACGAGGTGCCCGACTTTTCCCCCGTTGGCGTGACGATGGTCCCGTCTAGCTTGAGAGGGCTAGAAATTCACGCTGTAGGGGGAGTTACACATGGCATTTTCTACGTATGGTCGTCATGTCACCATGGATCTGCGGGACGTTGATTTTGACAAGCTCAACGATGTCGCTTTCTTGAAGAGCGTCATGGTGGAGGCGGTTAACCGCTGCGGAGCCACGATCGTCGGGGAAAACTTCATTAAGTTCCATCCGCAAGGTGTGACGGGGGTTTTGGTCCTGTCTGAATCCCACCTGTCCATTCACACCTATCCGGAAGAAGGCTTTGCAGCCATTGACTGCTACACCTGCGGCACGACCGTTGACCCTGAGCTGGCCACCGACCACATGGCAGAAGCCCTGGGCGGCCGGGTTGCCGGGTACAAGGCGCTGCAGCGTGGCACCGGCGAAATCGTAGATCTGCCCAAGTACCGTCTGGCGGCCGTTCGGTAAGGCGGCGCCCATATAACAGAAGGTAACGAGGCTTCCGCTTTGCGGGGGCCTCTTTTGTTTTCCTGTCAGCAGGAAAAAGGTGGATGAGTGGAGAAATTTTACGTGAGACACTTTAATGTGACAGCCTTATCGCTATGTGGGGGACTGGTACACGAAAATCAGGAGGGAGTGCCCGGTGTCCGTCAAACAAGGCCACGGCTCGAACACCCCCGACTACCAGGTGGCTATGCGAGTACGCTCCATGATTCCGCTGGCGTTGGCCGGGCTGGTCCTGAGTTTTGAACTGGTCTGGAAGGACCGGTTCATTGCCCCGGGTACCACTGCCGACCGGGTCGTCAATGCGCTGCTTTTTCTGCTCGTAGGTCCGCTCATGGCCTGGTGGGGGCAGTCCATGGCACGGAGCCTGTTGCAGCGGCTGGTCCGCTCTGAGGCGGCCAGCGAGGAAAAAAGCCGGTATCTGGAGGTGCGCAATCGCCAATTGCAGACCGTGCTTCAGGCGTCGCGGGCTATGACAGCCGTGCTCGACCTGAAGCAGGTAGCCGCGTTAGTGGTGGACCAGATCGTCGCCTATACCCGGTTTTCCAAGGCCTGCCTGGTGTTGGGGCCCGATGAAATGGAGCGGTACCGCATCGCCGCGTCGGCCGGCCTGCCAGATGAGTTTGGGAGCGATTTTGCCCAGGCCCTGACAGGGCCGGGCAAGGCGTCATCACCGGTGGAATGGTGCCGGGTGACCCGTCAGCCCGTGGTGGTGGAGAGTCCGGGGAAGGACTTCCGTACCTCCGGGCTGCGCCAGATCTTCGCGATGGGCCGGATCGAAGGGATGATCGCCATCCCGCTGCTGTACAACGACCAGTTTCGCGGCACGCTTATGGTGTTTCAGGAGAAAGGCGGCCCGATTTCGACCTCGGAAGTATCGCTGGTTTCGGCGCTGACCGCCCAGGCGGCCCTGGCGTTGGAGAATGCCCGCCTCTACACCCTCACGGCCCAGCATAGGTCGCGCCTGCACTCGACCCTTGACTTTTTCCGCGATGTGGCCTCGGCGCTGGCCCGGGCCCGTTCGGGCGTGTCGCCGGTGCTCCACCTGGTGGCGCAGGTGACTGCCCGCCTGCTGGCGCCCGCCCGTGTGCATCTGATGATTACCAAGTCGGCCCGGCAGTCGCCGGTGTCGGTGACGGAGTCGGTCGGCATGGAGGAAGGGGCCGAGACGTATCGGGCCCTGACGCTCCCCGTAGCCCTGGATGCGGACCAGTTCGGCCAGATCGACATCTATCTGCCGGACAAGCGCCCGCTGGATGCCGAGGAGATGCTGATTCTGCAGTCGTTCCTCAACCTGACCGCCTCGGCGCTGGGCAGTGCAACGGTGGCGGCGGAGATGCGCCAGGCCGTAATCGATGTGGAACGGGCCTACATGGGCACGCTGGAGGCGTTGATCAAGGCGCTGGAGATGCGGGACCACGAAACGGAGGGACACTCCCGCCGGGTTGTGCAGTACTCGCTTTCGCTGGCGCAGAAGCTGGGCGTGCCTGAGGAAGAGTTGGTGCCGATCATGCGGGGCGCTTTGCTGCACGACATCGGGAAGATCGGCATTCCGGATTCGATCCTGCGCAAGCAGGGGCCGCTGAACGACGAGGAATGGATTGTGATGAAGCAGCACCCGCGCATCGGGTACGAGATGCTGAAGGGGATCGAGTTCCTACATGCGGCGGTGCCGGTCATTTTGCACCACCACGAGCGGTGGGACGGGACCGGGTATCCGTCGGGGCTGGTAGGGGAAGTGATTCCCCTGGGCGCCCGGATTTTCTCGGTGGCGGATGCGTATGATGCGATCACGTCGGACCGACCGTACCGGAAGGGACGGAGCCACGAGACCGCGGTGAAGGAGATTTCCGCCGGCGCCGGGCGGCAGTTCGACCCCAGGGTGGTGGAGGCACTGAAGGCCCTGCCCGATGAAGAACTGGCCCGCATCAGGGGGCGGGGGCTTGACCCGGTCCGGTACCAGGTGTAGCGCGAAAAAAGCCGCTGTAGGCCCTTGTGGGGGCCTGCAGCGGCTTTTGTTGCTGTCGTTGGGGGGACGCCTTGTCTACAGGGCGGCGACCTCTTCAGCGCCACCGTGTGCACCGATGGCCAGCAGTTCTTCGCCGACCGCGGGTGTGACGAGCTGCCGGAAGACCTCGGCAACGGGGAGCACTTCGTGAATCTCGCCAACGCGCCCGCCGCAGAAGACCAGGCCCCGCTCAACGTTGCCCCGCTGGGCATTGGTGAGCGCATTATAGATGCAGTGGGACTTCTTTTCGTCGCGATGCAGGCAGTACTTGAGGCAGTCGGTGCAGTGCACGCCGGGCTCGCCCACCAGGGGGAGCATGTCCTCGATGTGCGGGACGATGGCCCGGCTCGCCATGCCGGTGGGGCTCCAGTATTCGACCTGCGAGCCCGTGGCCGCGACCCAGGCGGCCTTCATGGCGTCGGAGGCGGCGCATTCTTCGGTGACGGCGAAGCGGGTGCCAATTTGGACACCGTCGGCGCCCATAGCGAGGGCGCGGAGCACATCCTGCCGGGTGAGAATGCCCCCGGCGGCGATGATCGGGCCTTTGAAGCCATATTCGCGCAGGGCGGTCCGCACGGGCGGGAAGAGGTCCCACGTGGAGATTTCGGGATCTTCGGGACCGAGGTGGCCGCCGGCCTGGCCGCTTTCGACGACAATGCCCACCACGCCTTCGGTGCGGGAAGCAATGCGGGCCGCCTTGACCGACGAGATGATGCAGAAGCCAGGAATGCCCGCTTCGGCCAGCCGCTTGAACGGGCCGCGGGCAAAGCCGGCGCCAATGGCGACGTAGTCGACCCGTTCTTCGATGCAAACGTCGAGGAGGCGGTCGAACAGGTAGCCGGCGTACATAAGGTTAACGCCGACCACGCCATCAGTAAGGGCGCGGGCGGCTTGAATTTCGCGACGAAGTTCGGCGGGCGGAATGCCCATGCCGCCGATGGTGCCTACGCCGCCTTCACGGGCGACCGCAGCGGCCAGCTTGTGCAGCGAGATGCGGACCGACATACCGCCCTGGATGATGCAGAACCGGGCCGTTTTGTCGCCCACGCGCAGGCTGGGTAAGGACATGTGGCACCCCTCCGGAGTTGTTGGTTATCTACATTCTGCATGATTCGTGCCGATTTGACGCTACTTACATAGCACATTGGTCTAAAGATGGGGCTGAGGACCTACGGGGGCGTCAGGCTTGTCTGCCCGGGGGCAGAGATGCGGCTGATCGCAGGTGTGCCCATGGTTATAGACCGCGGTCGGGGTTGGTGCATGGCTTGGCATACGCACCCCGGGCCCGTCCATATGAATGGACGGGGGGAGATGTGCATGTCGGGTATATTGCCACCGGAAGAGGAGCCATATGAGCCGGACTGCGAGGAGCGGCCGCCGGGCCGGCCCCTGGCGCGGGTCGTGTTGGTAGCCGGGCTTGTAGCTGTGGTGGGCTATGTCTCCGCAGTGCAAACCGGGGGGCCTCGGGAGCTGTTGGCGCAGGTTCGCTGGGGTGAGTATGGCGTTGCCGGGCGCTGGGCGGAGGCCCGGGCGTGGGCCGCGGAAATGGGCGTTGCCCTGCGGGACAAGGCTGCGGGGCTGATGGCGGAGGCAACGGGGTTGGTGGAGCGGCTGCCGGCGCTGCCCGGGGCGGGCGAGGGTCCGGCGCCGGGCGCTGGGGAACCGCCGGCGCCGGCCGCTCCAGCCCCCGAGGTAATCCTGCCGGTCCGGGGCAAGCTGCTCTACGACTACGGCTGGCTGCCCCAGGGCCAGGAGCCGCACGGCGGCCTCGACTTCGCCGCAGCCGTAGGCGACCCGGTCCTGGCCATCGCCGACGGCACCGTTCTGCGGGTCGCCGAAGACCCGGCCCTCGGCGGGTTGGTGGAAGTAGACCATGGCTTCATCATCGCCCTGTACGGGCAGGTGGCGGGCAGCAAGGTCAAGGCCGGCGAGCCGGTGGCGCGGGGCCAGGCCCTGGCTGCCATTGCTGAACCAACAGGCAAGGAGGGCGACCGGGAAGCACATCTGCACCTCGAAGTGCGCATCACCCCGGGAGCCAAGCCGGTCGACCCGGCTCCGTTCCTGCCCCGCAGCGCCGCACCGCAGGGAGGGGACGCCGACTGAAGCTGGGCACCATCGCCGGCATGCGCGTCGGCGTACATTGGCTCTTCGTTCTGCTCCTGGCCGTGGCAGTTGGCGCCGGGTACGTGGCCGAGGCCCTGATTCTGGTGGGCTCGCTGGCCGTCCATGAAATCGCGCACCTGGCCGTGGCCTGGGTGCTGGGGCTGCGGGTCGAGGAAGTAACCATTACCCCGTTCGGGGGCATGGCCAAGCTGGACACGCACCTGGAGGCAGACCCGCAGGCGGAGACGTCGGTCGCCCTGGCGGGGCCCTTCCAGTCATTCTTCCTGGCCGGACTGATGTTATTTTTATCGGGCGACCAGCTTTTTGATCAGCGGCTGGTCAGGTTCTGCTTTGAAGTGAACGCCAACCTCGCCTTTTTCAACCTGATTCCCGCCCTCCCCCTGGATGGCGGCCGGGCCCTGCGCGGGCTCATGGCCCAGCGCTTCGGCTACCGCCGGGTGACGGCATGGATGGCCCTGCTGGGCCGTTTCTGCGGCATTGCCATGTCTGGCGCGGCCTTGCTGGTTTGGGCCCGCACCGAGACCCATACGCTCTTTCTCACGCCCCTGGTCGGGGGCCTGTTTGTCGCCTTTGGCGCCGGAGAGGAGGCGGTGACTGCGACCTACCGTTCTTATCGTCAGTTTTTGCGCAAACGAGAGCAGTTAAAGGAGAGCCGAGTGCTGGCGGCCCGGCAGTTGGTCGCCGTGGAGGGGACCCGGCTTGGGGAGCTGATGGAGCACCTCGTGTCGCGGCGGTACCACGTGGTGCTGGTGATCGACCGGGACCTCCAGCCCCTCGGCACCCTATATGAAGCCGAGCTGATGGAGGCATTCCAGGCCCTGGGGCCCGAAGCGACGGTCGAGCAGGTGCTCGAGTCATGAGCCCCGGTTTTTCCCCCGATGCGCCCCCCGCCGTCCCGTGGTATCCTTTTGAATGCGATATGCTATGTGCACGACAAAGGAGACGGTGGACGCGGTGAATGATCTGGTCGCCAAAATACAGGCGGTCCTTCCCCAGGTCGCCAAACCGGCACGGTACACGGGCGGCGAGTGGAATGCCATCGTCAAGGATCACACCCAGGTCGACCTCACAGTCGCCTGGACCTTTCCGGACAGCTACGAAGTGGGCATGTCCCACCTGGGTTCGCTCATCATGTATCACCAAATAAACCGCCGGGCCGACGCCTGCTGCGAGCGGGCCTACGCCCCCTGGCCTGATATGGAAGCGAAAATGCGGGAGCACAACATTCCGCTCTTTACCATGGAGACCTGGACGCCCGTCGGCGGGTTCGACATCATCGCGTTTCCACTGCTGTATGAACTGACCTATACTAATCTGTTCACCTGCCTGGACCTTGCAGGCGTGCCCCTGCGCAGCGCCGACCGGACCGAGGCCCACCCGCTGGTCATCGCCGGCGGGCCGTGCGTCTTTAACTGCGAGCCGCTGGCGCCGTTCCTGGATGTGGCTGTTCTCGGCGACGGCGAGTTCGTCATCCATGAAATTCTGGATGCGTACAAGCAGTGGAAGGAGGCGGGGCGCGCAAGCCGGCGTGAACTGCTCCGCCGTCTGGCGGGAATTACCGGGTGCTATGTGCCGGCCTTCTATGAGCCGTCATACCGGCCCGACGGCACCATCGAGAAGTACATCGTGACCGACAGCGCCGCCCCTGCCGTCGTCCATCGTGCGACGGTGGATGATTTGGACGCGATCGACTTTCCCACGGCGCCGGTGGTGCCTAACATCGACATCGTCTTTGACCGGGCGCAGGTGGAGGTTTTTCGGGGCTGTACCCGGGGCTGCCGTTTCTGTCACGCCGGCATGGTGACCCGCCCGGTGCGGGAGCGCTCGCCCGAGAAGGTGCAGCAGCTCGCCCGCGAGGTCGTACGGAACACCGGGTACAGCGAGTTGTCGCTCGTATCCCTATCAACCGCTGACTATACCGACGTCGCCAATACCGTCCGCAAACTTTCCGCGGAGATGACCTGCGCCGGTGTGAACGTGACGCTGCCATCTACCCGTGTTGATGCCTTTTCTGTCCAGATCGCCGATGCGGTGCAGCAGGTGAACCGCAGTTCGGTGACGCTGGCGCCCGAGGGCGGGTCGGCCCGCATTCGCCGGGTCATCAACAAGACTGTTTCCGACCGCGATATTCGCGATGCGTTTAAGGCGGCGTTTACCGCCGGTTACAAGGCGATCAAGCTCTACTTCATGATTGGCCTGCCCACCGAAACGGACGATGACCTCCGGGCCATCGCCGAGAAGGGCCACTGGGCGCTGGAGATCGCCGAGGAGATTCTCGGGCGCCAGGAAGCACGAAACGTCCGCATTACCATCAGCGTGTCTACCTTTACGCCGAAGGCGCACACGCCGTTCCAGTTCGAGCCGCAGGTCGGTATTGAGGAGACGCAGCGCCGCCAGTGGGTGGTGAAGCGGGCCTGCAAGGACCGGCGCATCGAGTTCAAGGGGCACCACAGCGAGTCGAGCCTGATCGAAGTGCTGCACTCCGTCGGCGACCGGCGGGTATCGGCGGCACTGCTGCGGGCCTGGGAGCTGGGCGCCCGGTTCGACGGTTGGACCGATCAGTTCCGCTACGAGCGCTGGGTGCAGGCCTGTGTCGATGTGGGCGTCGATATCAAGTATTACGCCGCCCGCCGCAAGGGCTACGGTGAGGTTTTTGCCTGGGATCATCTTTTCGCCGGCGTAACCAAGGAGTGGTTGATTGACGACCACATGCGGGCGATGGCCGAGACCGAAGTGGCCGACTGCCGCTGGGAGAACTGCGACGTGTGCGGCGCCTGCATGGCGTTCGGCGTCCAGCCCGTGCTGAAGCCGGCAAAGGAGGGGAGCCTGTGAAGCTGAGAATTCGCCTGGCCAAGCAGCACACGGCCCGCTTCTTTTCGCACCTGGACATTCAGCGGACGCTGGAGCGGACGCTGCGCCGGGCGGCACTGCCCCTGGCCTATTCGCAGGGGTTCAACCCGCATCCGCGCATGAGTTTCGCCTCCGCACTAGCGACGGGCGCCAGCAGCGAAGGCGAGTTTATCGATGTGGATTTGACCGATGACGTGGCGCCCGCTGAGTTCGTGGCGCGGGCCAACCGGTGCACGCCGCCAGGCCTGACCTTTGTGGATGCCCGGGAGGTACCAGCCAAGGGCGATTCGCTCTTTTCGCTGGTGGATACGGCTGCCTACCGGCTGACGCTGAGCGCCGCCTCGGTGGCGGTGGTGGCCGATGCGGTGGCGGCGTTCCTGGCGCAGGATGTGATCGAGGTGGCGAAGGAAGGGAAGCGCGGAACTCGCCTGGTCAACATTCGGGAGCAGGTCTACGACCTGGCGGTGGAGGGCAGCCTGCCCGAGCCGGGGGGCGCCCGGGTGGTGGTGAATCTGCGGGCCGTGCTGCAGTCGGGGTCGCAGGGGAGCCTGAAGCCGGAGACGTTGGCCGAAGGCCTGGCGCAGGTTTCGCCGGCGTTCGCCGATACCGTGTTGGTGGGGACGCACCGCCTGATGATTTACCGCCGGGAGCCCCGGACGGGGGCGCTCCAGGAACCCTGGGATTTGTAACAAGTTTCCTGAAGACCGGGGAAGTTCTGCTTCCCCGGTCTTTGTGTGCAGGGGCCGGAGGTTGTGGGGGCGAAACGGGCATGTGAAAGGGTGAACATTCATGATCGAAGGACCCATGAACGCCCCCGCTCCCGGGGCGGCGTCTCGCTCCAACTTGCGACAACGCCTGGTTGCCGGTCTGGCTGCCTTGCTGCTGCTCGGCGCCCTGACCGCCGTGGCCTTGCTCCATCTCACACCGCCGTCGCCCCGGGGCGCCGCTGCGCCTGCTGCCGAGTTTTCCGCTGCCCGGGCGCTGGCGCACGTGGAAGCGATCGCCCGGGAACCCCACCTGCCCGGGTCAGCGGCCCATACCGCTGTGCGTGCTTACATAGTGGCCCAGCTGGAGGCCGCCGGCCTGGCGCCGCAAATTCAGGAAGCCGTTGTGCCCGTTGACCAGCCAACCTCTGCGGTTGTGTACGTTACGGTGCGTAACATCGTCGCCCGGCTTGAAGGCACCGAGTCCGCTGAGGGCAACAGGGCGCTGGTGCTGGCTGCACACTACGACTCGGTCCCGACGGGCCCCGGAGCCGCCGACGACGGCGCCGGTGTTGCAGCCGTTCTTGAGACAGTGCGCGCGCTGCAGGCCGGGCCGCCGCTCAAGCGCGACGTCATCATTTTGATTACCGATGCTGAAGAGATGGGAATGTGGGGCGCTAAGGCTTTTGTGGCAGAGCACCCATGGGCAGCGGAGGCTGGGCTCTTCCTTAACTTTGAAATGCGCGGCACCACTGGACCGGCGATTATGTTCGAGGTGAACGGCGAGAACAGCGCCCTGATGCGCGAGTTTGCCCGTGCCGTACCCCGGGCGTTCAGCACTTCGCTGGCGACCGACATTTACCGGCTGATGCCGAACGATACCGATGTGACGCGCTTCAAGCAGGTGCCCGGCGCCGCCTACCTGAACGTGGCTGCCGTTGGGGGCGGGTTCCGGTACCACACCCAGTTGGATGATGTGACCCATCTCGACCTGCGCACGCTCCAGCACATGGGCGAATACGGCGTCGCAGTCGCGACGCATTTCGGCAACCAGCCCCTTCCCCCCGCTCAGGCAGGCGATGCGGTCTGGTTCAACGGCTTCCGTTGGTGGCTGGTGCAGTATCCGGCGTCGTGGGCCGTGCCGCTGGCGATGCTCGCCGTGGCGGGCCTGCTGCTGACGCTGCTCGTGGGCGTCCGGCGGCGTACGGTCACGATGAAAGAGCTTGGAATTGGGTTGCTGCCGCTGCCCCTGGCGCTGGTGCTGATGGTCGGGTTGATCGCGGCCTTCATGCGCTGGGGGGTGCCTGACTGGGCGCCGGCTTCTCACCCTGAACTGTTCCGGCTCGCTTATCTGGCCGTGGCTGCGGCCATGACGTTAGGCGTGACCGGGTTCTTCCGCCGCTGGGTTAGCACTCCCGGGCTCCTGGGCGCCGCCCTGCTCTGGTGGGCGGTTCTCGCCGTCGTGACGGCCCTGCTGCTGCCCGGCGGGAGCTATCTCTTTCTCTGGCCGCTGGTGGGTGCCACGGCTGCGCTGGCCTATATGCTCAAGGTGGGCGTGGAGCGGGCGGAGAGCGTCACCGGGCTGGGTGTGATGACGTTCTGCCTGGTGCCCGCCTTCCTGTTGGGCATCTCCATGACCGGTCTGTTTTACGATGCGCTGAGCTTCCTGCCCCAGGTCTCGACCGCTCTGGTCATGCTGGTGCTCGCACTGTGCGCCGCTCACTTCGGGGTTGTCCGGCGGGCGTTCGGGGCGTGGCTCCCGGCAGCGGCGCTGGTGGCTGCGGTCGGCCTGGCCGCCGCCGGCGTCTTGACGCCGTACGATGCGGAGCACCCGGGCCGGGATACGCTGAACTACGGGGTGGACGCCAACACCGGCAAGGCCTGGTGGCTGACACGGGTTCAGGATGCGTGGACCAACCAGTTCGTGGGGAGCGAGGAGTGGCAGGACGAAGCCCGGGACTTCTTCCCGCTGGGCGGGTACTACTACCGGGCGCCGGCCCCCGCCCCTGCGGCGCTCCCGGCGCCCCAGGTCGAGGTGCTGCCGGGCGGGGCGACAGACCAGGCCGAGCGGGTCGTGACCGTGCGGGTCAGGTCGGCCCGGCAGGCTGAACTGCTTGCTGTGTCTGTCGATCCGGACGTGCCGCTGAAGGGCGAGGTCCTGGTGAATGGCCGGAAGCGGGGGAGCGACATGGCTAACCGGGGCACAGCAGCGGGAGATCCGGCCTGGTCACTGCTTTGGGTCGCGCCCCCGGCCGATGGGCTGACGCTGCAGTTCCGTCTCCCGGCCGGCCAGCCGCTGAAGCTCCGGGTGACGGACGGGACGCTCGGCCTGCCGACGGGGACGCCGGCCCGGCCTGACGACCTGATCCCCTGGTTCGGCGACTTGCTGGTGCCAACCGATTCGATCCTGGTGACGAAGAGCTTTACCCTATAAAAAGCGACGGCGCCCTGGCTCAGGGCGCCGTCGCTCGTTGGTCGCAATACGTTACCGCAAAGCCTGCACCGGCCGGGCCTCAATATACCCCCGTTCAGCAACCGGGGCAAATTGGAACCGGGGGGCGACTTCATCCGCCCACTGCCAGCCGTAAAGTTCCGGCTTGTACCGCTCCATCGCCTGCCAAATGGCCGAAATCGCCTGCCCCATCTCCTCGTCCGGGTAGGGCTCCCCTTGGAAGAGCATGTACTTACAGGGCGGCAGGTCGATCATATCCATTCCCTCCGGCACCGGACCGGCGTAGTCCTGCGGCACTTCGACGCCCTGGGCGTACACGGAGGTGCCCGGCGCCCGCAGGCCCTCGGGGAGCCACATGCCAATCGGCTCATCAAGGGCGCCCTTCAGGCTGGTCAGCACACCCCACACGTCGCAGCCGAGTTCCTCGCAGTAGCCCCAGTAATCCGTCGCCCGCCGGCCTCGCAGCAGAATCAGCTTCCGGGCCGGCCGCTCCATTACCTGCACGAAAACGGTGTTTGCGCGCGTCTGCTCCGTCATCTCAATCGCTCCCTTCGTCATGTGGAGGAAATGGTGACGTGCGCTGCGCGGCTGAAACAGGGCCAGCGGCTGTGGATTCTTTCGATATTGCTCCGGCGTCAGACCAAACCGGTTGGTGAAGGCCCGGGTGAAGCCCGCGTGCGACTCGAAGGCGGTATCCAGCGCCACATCCAACACCCGGTCGGCGGTATCGCGCAGTTGTAAGGCCGCCCTCGCCAGCCGCCGGGCCCGAATGTACTCCGAGGTCGGTATGCCGACAATCTCCTTGAAGAGCCGGGTCGCATGAAAGGGCGAGTACCCCGCCGCCTTCGCCAGCTGCTCCAGAGTAATCTGCACGCGCAGGTGCTGCTCGATATAGTCCTGCATCCGCTGTACCGCATCAACAAGCTCACGCATCGTCATTCCCTCCTTTCAACGACAGGATAGCAGAGGGGGGACTGACCGCTCTTGACTTTGCTTGCGCGGTTTACTTCTGCACCTGGGCCTGCTCCATGCGTGCCTTGAACGCCGCCTGGAAGCCGGTGGTCAGCAGCGACACAGCGAGGAGCGCGACCAGAACCTTGGCCACCCAGTTCTTCAGGCCCAGCCCCTTCACCGGCAGGTAGATGACGAAGTAGACGGCGTTGAAGAGCCAGAGCCAGTTGTTGACGTTGATGTGCAGCCACGATGCCTCGCCAAGTGGCGGCAGGTTGACGGTGGAGAAGTAGAGCGAAACGGGAAGCAACACGGCGAGCAAAACCTTGATCAGTGCAGACACGTGGCAGGCCCCCTCACGGGATGATTCTATGCCGGAACCTTTCGCCGCAGCGTTTCAGCTTGCCTGCCGGGGCGGCACAAGAAAAAGCGAGCCGGCGCAGTGGCCGGCTCGCTGTCTTAGGCTATGAAACTAGGCCCTCTCGGCGTGGGCCGGCCACGAATTGGGCCACACCTGCCGGGCTACGGCCCACAATGAGGGGGCCTAGGCCCGGGCCGGCATGTCGCTGACGGTCCATCGAATGAAGGCCAGCGCCGCCGTTTCAACGTCAATCTGCATGGACTGAGCGACCTGATGCAACATCTTGCCTGACTTGACCTGTGCGGCAACCCTGGTAGCGAGTTCGTCGGTGATGTTCATGCCGGATTCCCCTCCTCGGACACTTCTTACCTGGATCATAATCATTGCCAGGATTATTGACATCGGAGGAGGGGATGAACTTCGCGGCACCCGATCTGCGGGGGTTGATCTACATCGGAAGGAGGAGGCGGCGCCCGGGGCGCCGGCCCGGGCCGGGCAGGGTGAAGGCTCCGCCTTCGAGCAGCGCTGCCAGAAGCCATTCGGCACTGGCATAGGGCCAGACCGCCCCCGCTGCCGGCCGCACATAAGTCGGGAGCACCAGGCGCACCTCAGGCTCGCTGGTGACCATGAGGCCTGCCGCTTCCAGTGCGCCGTGCATGGCGGGCCAGGGCGGCAGGGAAATACCGTCAAGGGCCAGGCGTGCAGTGGCCTCGGCGTAACGCAGAGACCAGCCCTGCTGCGAGGCCCGCCCGATGGCCGTCGCCACCAGCCAGGTTTCCCGGGCCAGGGGGCCGTCGGCCAGAACCGTGGGCTCCCGCAGGATTCCCGGGGCGCCGGCCAGCGCCTCCAGCGCACCCGCCGGCCCCGTGCCCAGCAGCGTCTCGCACCACGCCCCGAACCAGGCCGGCGGCGCAGGCAGTGCGGCTTCATGCTCGCACACCAGCTCCCCCGACCACGACCGCCGCACCACCGGCTGTGCCGCCAGGAACCGGCTGAGCCACTCGGTGTACGCGGGCAGCAGCGGCGCCAGCGGGCCGTCCAGCAGGGGCTGGAGGAGGTACCACTCCCGCCGCCCCCGGCGGGCGATGAGCGCCATGCAGACCCGCCGCACCAGGTAATACCGGAACACAGCCGAACCGGCGTGGGGGACGGCGTGACCTCCGCAGGAAGCGGCATCACCGGAAGCCGGGAACCCCGCGAAGCTGACTGCCCCGGCCGGGAGCGGGTCAGACTGCGCCGCCACCAGGCGGCCCCGGCAGGTCGCCTCCACCAGCGGCCCGATGGCCACCAGCAGGCCCAAATCCTCTAAGTACGCAAGGTAGGGTCTCACCAACGCCTCCGGCCACCCGAGCGAAGCTGGCGCCACCAGGTGCTCGGGGTGAGCAATCACCAGCCGCAGCAGGCGCCGCAGCGAAGCCTGCAGAGGCAGCGGCCCCCCGACCAGGGCCTGCCCGGCCTTCCGGCGCTCCGGACTCATTACCAACGACGACGGGCCGGCAGCCAAAGCGGGGCGGGCATACGCCCGCCCCGCCTCCGTAAGGCCACAATCAGGCGTCGCGAGCCCCAGCGCAACAGCCAGCCGCAAGGCGGGCCCGTCTACGGCCGGCTCTCCCCGTGAAATCGCATCGACCACGGGGTTCATCTCTCGCAATGACGCCGGGAGATCCATAACGACCTACCCGAGCTTGCCCCGAATGATCTGCGCCAGCGTCGGAGTGCCAATCTCCTGCAGCTCATAGCCGACTCGGAGAATGGGCTTGTTGCACTTCACAACGCGGGTGATATCGATCGGGGTAGCGGACACGACCAGGTCGCAGTCGCAGGCATTGATCGTCTCTTCCAGGTCCTTCGTCTGCTTGTCGCCGTAGCCCATGGCGGGCAGCAGGCCTTCGCCGATGTTCGGATACTTCCGGAAGGTGTCGGCGATGGTGTCGACGGCGTAGGGCTTCGGGTCGACCAGCTCACGGGCGCCGTACCGCTTGGCGGCCACAACGCCGGCGCCGTACTTCATTTCGCCGTGGGTCAGGGTCGGGCCGTCTTCCAGTACCAGGACCCGCTTGCCGCGAATCTGCTCGGCGCCGGCCACGAAAATCGGCGAAGCCGCATCAACGACGATGGCGCCCGGGTTGACCTTGGCGATGGACTCACGAACCTTATTGACGTTCTCAGGCGTAGCGGTATCAACCTTATTGATCACGACCACGTCGGCCAGGCGCAGGTTGGTCTCGCCGGGGTGGTAGGCCATTTCGTGGCCCGGACGATGCGGGTCAGCGATGGTGATATACAGGTCAGCTTCATAGAACGAGAAGTCGTTGTTGCCGCCATCCCAAATGATGACGTCGGCTTCTTTTTCAGCCTCGCGCAGAATCGCCTCGTAATCGACGCCCGAGTAAATGACGGCGCCCAGGTCGATGTGCGGCTCGTACTCCTCGCGCTCCTCGATGGTGCACTTGTGGAAGTCGAGGTCGGCGTAGGAGGCAAAGCGCTGGACTTTCTGGGCCTCCAGGTCGCCGTAAGGCATCGGGTGGCGGATGGAGACGACTTTCTTGCCCATGTCACGCAGGGCCTTGACGACCGCACGCGAGGTCTGGCTCTTGCCGGCGCCCGTACGAACGGCGACGACGGCGATGACGGGCTTGGTCGACTTGATGCGGGTCGCCTTGTAGCCGAGCAGCTTGAAGTCGGCGCCGGCGGCCATGGCGGCCGAGGCCCGGTGCATCACATACTCGTGGGGAACGTCGGAGTAGGCGAAAACGACTTCATCAACCTTCAGCTCTTGGATCAGCTTCGCCATGTCGGCTTCGTCATAAATGGCGATGCCGTTGGGATAAAGGCGGCCAGCCAGCGCAGCCGGATACTTCCGGCCGGCGATATCGGGAATCTGGGTGGCGGTGAAGCCGACAACCTCGTAGGCTTCATTGTCGCGGTAGAATACGTTGAAGTTGTGGAAGTCGCGACCGGCAGCACCCAGAATCAGCACACGCGTCTTCGTCATGGGAATTCTCCTTTCGCATTGGGTCTTCGCACAATCGACGCAAACCTGCTCCGGATCGTGCGTCAACCAAAAGTTGACTTGTTCTTCAGGAGTAACCCCGGACGGGACGTCGCAGCAGCCGCGTGCTTTCGCACTTCCCGAATCAAGTGGCGCTCCGCAGAGCCGGCAAACATCCATAGCCGCCTTCCCTCCCATCCGAGAATTGTCCGCGCCTGGCTAGCCCATAATCAGGGCCATAATGGCCTTCTGGGCGTGCAGCCGGTTCTCGGCCTCGTCGAAGATGACGCTGTTGATGGAGTCGGCGACCTCGTTGGTCACCTCTTCGCCGCGGTGGGCGGGCAGGCAGTGCATGAACAGGTAGTCCGGCTTGGCATGTTTGACCAGATCGGCATTGACCTGATACGGGGCAAAGTGCTGCTTGCGCACGGCCGCTTCGGCTTCCTGGCCCATGGAGGCCCACACGTCGGTGTAAATGACATCGGCGCCGGTGACGGCTTCGACCGGATCATAAACGACCCGGGCGCCCGTGCGGGTCAGGTCGGCGTCCTTCGGCTCGTAGCCCTTCGGGCAGGCGATGACCACTTCCATGTTGAACTTGGCGCCTGCTTCCATGATCGAAAGGGCTACGTTATTGCCGTCGCCCACAAAGACCATCTTCAGGCCATCGAGGTGGCGCTTCTTCTCGCGAATCGTCATGACGTCGGCCATGATCTGGCAGGGGTGGCTGTAGTCGGTCAGCGCGTTGATGACCGGAATGTCGGCGTACTGCGCCAGGTCGAGCACGTCCTGGTGGGAGAAGGTGCGAATCATGATGCCGTCGAGGTACCGGGAGAAAACCCGGGCCGTGTCGGCGATGGATTCGCCGCGGCGGAGCTGTAGGTCGTTGGCCGACAGGAAGAGGCCGTAGCCGCCCAGTTGGTAGATGCCGACCTCGAAGGAGAGGCGGGTGCGGGTGGAGGCCTTCGAGAAGTACATGCCCAGCGTCTTGCCCTTCAGGGGCTGATCGATGATGCCCATCTTGTGGCGCAGCTTGAGCATATCGGCGGTGTTCAGAATCTGGTCCAGCTCTTCCCGGTTAAAGTCCCATACGTCTAGAAAATCGCGGCCCTTCAGTGATACGGTCATCCCTGGAACCTCCTTGACTACGGCTTGGCTGTCGATGTTGCTGTGGGCGCTGGCTGTTGGAGTGCATAATTATGCGTCACCGCTGAGTGGACCGCCGTCTGCGTGGCCCACCCGTCGGGGCTTTGACCACGCTGTGCTACGGGACGATCACGGTGCCTGCATTCCCCTCTACGGCCTGGGTTGCATCGTCCAGCGAGGAGATGACGCCCCACTTGCCCGTCGCTTCCACGAAACGCATAATAGCTTCGACCTTGGGACCCATAGAGCCTGCCTTAAAGTGGCCTTCTGATGCATATTTATGCATCTGGGCGAGGGTCACACGGCTGAGCATCTCCTGATCGGGCTGCTTGTAGCGCAGGCAGACCTTCGGCACATCGGTCAGAATGCAGAACAGGTCGGCGCCCACATCGGCGGCCAGGCGCTGCCCGGCCAGATCCTTATCGATGACGGCCTCGCAGCCGGTCAGCTTTTCACCTTCCAGGAACGAAGGAACGCCGCCGCCGCCCGAGCAGATGACCACGGCGCCGGCATCTACCAGCGTCTTGATGGCCTCCTTCTCCCAAATGGCCTTGGGGTTGGGCGAGGGTACCACCCGCCGCCAGCCGCGGCCGGCGTCTTCTTTCATCTGCCAGCCCTTTTCGGCCATGTAGCGCTGGGCCTTGGCCTCGGTGTAGAAAGGCCCGACCGGCTTGGTGGGGTTCTTGAAGGCCGGGTCGTCACGGTCAACGAGGACCTGCGTAACCAGCGTGACGACGGGCTTGACAATGCCCCGTTCACGCAGCAGATTATCAAGCTGATTCTGCATCCAGTAGCCCAGCATGCCCTGGCTCATGGCGCCGGCCACGTCCATAGGCATGGGGGGCACCACGGCGGAGGCTTCTTCCTGCTGGATCAGCAGGTTGCCGACCTGGGGGCCGTTTCCGTGCGTCACGACGACACGGTGTCCGGCCTCGATCATGCCAGCGATCTGCACACAAGTCTTGCGGATATTCTCCGCCTGTTCGGCTGCGGTACCGGCCTGGCCGGGCTGCAAAATGGCGTTGCCGCCCAGCGCGATGACGATGGTGGCCATGAGTGACGGGGCCTCCTCGCATTTGGTAAGTTATTCCGTCCTGTTTATACAGTATTGCATAAGATCCATTTCAAGTCCTTCCTGCCAATTTTCTATCTACAGGAATCTTTTGACTCACATTTTGTGGGTTGAAAGTGCTATGGTAATCAAGTGGCAGGAATTCCGCTGTGGGAGAAGAATCCAAAACGAGTTGGTATACTAGTAGCAGTGGGATGGGCCTTTTGGTGCACCCGCACGCCCTGTGGCGTTCCGCGAACCCCAAAAGAGATGGGGGATTTTTGTGGCGAAAGAGATTCTCGTTACCGTTGATGTCGACGAAACCCGCGCGGCTGTCGTCGAAGATGGCGAGTTGGTGGAGCTCTTTGTCGAGCGGCCTGTCCACCAGCGGGTGGTCGGCAACATCTATAAAGGCAAGGTTGAAAACGTTCTGCCCGGCATGCAGGCGGCCTTTGTGGACATTGGGCTTGACCGGAATTCGTTCCTGTATGTAGATGACGCCCTGCCCGGGCGGGCGGAGGTCGAAGGCGAGTCAGTCGGCGGCGCTGCCAAGACCAAGCTGACCATTAAGGAGATCGTCCGGCCGGGTCAGGAGATTATCGTGCAGGTGGCCAAGGAACCGATTGGCACGAAGGGCGCCCGGGTTACCCGGCATATTACGCTGCCTGGGCGTTTTCTGGTGCTGATGCCGCATGTCGACTACATCGGCGTGTCGCGCCGCATCGACGACGACAAGGAGCGGGAGCGGCTCAAGCAGGTGGCGGCCAGGGTAAAGCCGGAGGGCGCCGGCCTTATTGTACGCACGGTCGCCGAGGGTGCGCATGAGGAGGAACTGGCGAAGGATGCCGCCTTCCTCCATAAGCTCTGGGAGCGGGTGGCCAACCGCGCCATTACGGCCCCGTCGCCGTCGTTGCTTCACCGTGATTTGGGCCTGGTTCATCGCATCGTGCGTGATTGGTTTGACGACACGGTCGACCAGTTCACCATCGACAACAAAGAAGAGTACCAGCGGGCGGCCGAGCTGCTCGAATTGCACGCGCCGCACCTGAAGGAGCGTCTGCGCCTGTACACGCGTACGGATCAGTCCCTCTTCGATTTCCACAGCATGGAGATGGAGATTGATAAGGCGCTGAAGCGGCGGGTCTGGCTGAAGAGCGGCGGGTATATCGTAATCGATCAGACCGAAGCGCTCACCTGTATCGATGTGAATACCGGCAAGTTTGTCGGGACGACGAACCTGGCCGACACCGTCTTCAAGACAAACCTTGAGGCGGCCAAGGAGATCGCCCGGCAGCTTCGTCTGCGTGATATTGGTGGCATCATCATCATCGATTTCATCGATATGGAAGTGACCGATCACCGCCAAAAGGTGATCAAGACGCTGGAGGACGAGCTGAAGCGGGACCGGACCCGGGCCAACGTGCTGGGCCTGACACAGCTCGGCCTGCTTGAGATGACGCGCAAGAAGTCGCGCCAGAACCTGGACGAAGCCATGATGCGCTCCTGCCACTACTGCGACGGGCGGGGCAAGGTGCTCTCGGAGGAGACCATGGCGCGCCGGGTCCGGGCTGAGGTGCGCCGCATTTTGAAGCAGAGTTCCAGCGAGGCGTTGTTGATGGAAGTGCATCCGTCGGTGGCGGCGCTGCTGATTGGGGCCGGCGGCTCGAACCTCAAGGAGTTGGAGGCCGAGCTGGGTAAGATCATCTACATTCGCGGGAATAACGAGGTCCATCTGGAGGAGATGCATTTGCGGGTGCTGGGCACCCGTGAAGAGGTGGAGGAGCGGGCGCTGCCCGTGAAGTCCGGCCAGGTGGTGGAGGTCAAAATCGACGAGGCGCACGTGACGAACACGGCTGATGGCATTGCCCGGGTGGACGGGTATGTGATCGACGTGGAGGACGCCGGGGCGCTGGTGGGCAAGCGGGTCAAGGTTGAGATTGGCAAGGTGTATCGCACGTATGCCAAGGCCCGATTGATCTAGACCCTTTCGGCATGGGCCGGTCGAGAATAGGCCCACGCCTGACGGGTTACGGCACCCATTGAGGGTGCCTAGAGCGATTGTTGTGGCAAGGCCGCACCCTTTCCGGGGTGCGGTCTTTTTTTGCTTTCGTGTATTACGCCGGGAGATTGTTCCTGGATACTGAGACAAATTGGAAGGAAATGGAAGTTGGAATGCGAATTCTATTTGCCGTTGACAGATGAGGACCGGGGGAGGGATGGCAGTGGGGATCTGGCCAGACCGGTCACATCGGTACAGGGTCGCAGGGTGTGCGCTCATGGTTGCCGCTGCCCTGGCCGCCCTCGGGCCAACGGGTTACTCGTCGGGCCTGTTCTCGGATCAGGTGCAGGCGGTGTCAGGCGTCGCTGCCGGCATGTGGGTGGTGCCGCCCATTACGTATCCCCTGGGCGTGTTGCACGTGGGCGATCAGTGTACGAGTGTGGCGGTGGCTTCGTTTACTGCAACGATGCCCATGGATTTAACGGTGAGTGTGAGCGGGGGTTGGCTGCGGAACCAGGAGGTTTCGGTGCTGCCGGGACACCTGGAACCGGGCGGGCTGGCTACTGTGTATTTCACGAATGCTGCGGTTAATGGGCCTCAGATCATTAGCGATACGATCACGGTGACCGGGACCCCGGGCGGGGTGGTGCAGACGATTCTGCTGACGGGGTCGGTGGTGAACCCGGCGGACCCGGAGGTGCATGATCCGGATCCGTTGCCGCCGGGGTGTGTGCATCCGGCGGGTAAGGTGAAGTCGGCGGAGCCTGCAGCGGTCGAGGAGCCTGCGGCGGTTGAAGAGCCTGCGGCGGTTGAAGAGCCTGCGGCGGTTGAAGAGCCTGCGGCGGTTGAAGAGCCTGCGGCGGTTGAGCGGCGGTTGAAGAGCCTGCGACGGTTGAAGAGCCTGCGGCGGTCGAGGAGCCTGTGGCGGTCGAGGAGCCTGTGGCTGAGCCGAAGGTGTCCGAGACCACGCCGGAAGCCCTGGCGCCTGAGCCGGTAGCCCCCGTGACCGAGCCGGAAGTGGCGGCGCCCGTGCTGGAGGTGCCGAAGGTTGAGCCCGAGGCACCGGCATCCGTCCCGCCAGCGCCAGCGCCTGAGCCGGAAGCGCCAGCGCCCAAGCCCGAAGCGGGAGCGCCCAAGCAGGAAGCCCCGGTGCCCGAGGCGGCGCCAAAACTCGAGGCGGAGCCCCCGGCACTCGAACCCGAAGCCCCAGCGCCTGCGCCGGAAGCGGCAGCGACCGTGCTGGAGGTCCCGACGGTTGCGTCCGAAGCACCGGCAGCCGTCCCGCCGGCGCCAGTTGCTGAGCCGGAAGTGGCAGCGCCCAAGCAGGAAGCCCCGGTATCCAAGCCCCCGACCATCCAGGCCCAACCAGGAGGAGGTTAGCGCCATGAAGACCATGCTCAAGATCCTGAACGGTGCCATCACCGTCTTCCTCATCCTCGTCATCGCCCTGTTCGGCGGCCTCGCATTCTCAGCCCGCAAATCAGGCGATGCCATCCCGACCATCATGGGACACAAGGTCCTGACCGTCCTCAGCGGCTCGATGGAGCCGGCCATCCACACCGGCGACGTCATCATCGTCAAGCCGCTCCGCAACCCGGCTGCCGAAGTGAAAGATGGCGACATCATCACCTTCCGCACCCAGGAAAAGGCGGACATGCTGATCACCCACCGCGTGTCGGGCACCATCCTCGTCAACAACCAGCCCGTGGCCTTTACCACCAAGGGCGACGCCAACGAGTCGCCCGACCTGGGGGTCCTCAACCCGAACCAGATCGTTGGCAAGTACCAGTGGCGCGTGCCGTACTTCGGTTACTTCGCCAGCTTCATGCGCCAACCCGTTGGCATTATCACCATGGTAATACTGCCCGGTCTCATCATCATCGGGCTGGAATTTCGCAAGATGTGGCAGACCCTTTCCGAAGCCGAAAAGGCCAAGGAGGAGGCCGCCAAGACCGAACCGGGAGGTGAAGAAGAGGCGAACTAGACCCAGACCGGCTGTCGTGACGCCCTGACGGCCTGCGTACTGCCCCGGTCCCTGGACAAAGAGCTAAATCAAGGGGGATTTTTTAACATGATCGGAAAGCGCCTGGCCCTGAGCCTTCTCGCCGTAGGTGTTACCTCGCTCGTCGTCACCGCCGCCAGCTTCGCCCTCTTCTCTGCCCAGACCGCCAATAACAACAACACTTTCTCCGCCGGCACCGTCACCCTCGGCAACGTCGCCAACTGCGGCAACACCATCAACAACATCGCCCCTGGCGACTCCGGGAACTTCACCTGCTCGGTGCAGTACACCGGCTCCCTGAACGCCTGGGTCGGCTACACCGCTACCATGGGCGGCGACCTGACCACGTGTGACGGCGGCGGCCGTTTCACCGCCCCCGGCCTGAACACCGGCGCCGTTCCGGCGGTCATCGGCACCGAAGCCGCCCCTGGTGACTCCCGCAGCGTGACGGTCAACTGGGCCTTCGCCCTTGCCGCCGGCAACGACTGCCAGGGCGACAGCGGCAACATCGGCCTCACCTTCTACGCCGTCCAGGCCCGCAACAACACCAACGGCACCAACACCGGCCCCAACGCCTGGCAGTAAGCAAGCGCAGAATTCCCGCCGGGGCGCCTAGCCCCGGCGGGTCTACGGAGGGCGACACATGAAGCACAAATCGCTTCTGCTAAGTTCAGCCGCCGCTCTTGCAGCTGTCGCGGTTGGTATCGGAGGGACCTTTGCGCTCTTCTCCGACACCGAGACCGCCAACAATACCATCACGGCAGGCAGGCTCTGCATTGAGTCCCAGCGCGACGCCTTTGACAACGTGCCCGGCCCCATGTTCTACATGACCGGCGCACAGGGCAGCAACGGCACCAACCCCGGACGGTACCCGCTCATGGAGGTCAGCCCGACCAGCCCTGCTGGTTACGTCCCGCCGACGCCGGGCGGATGGGCACCGGGCGACTCCGTCACCCGCACCCTCACCGTCCTCAACGGCAGCCTTACCTGCCAGTCGCTCGACGCAAAGCTGACCCACATTACAGCATCTCTGCACGCCGGCAGCTATGCCCCGCTGGCAGACAAAATGAAGGTCACCGTTCGGGCCCAGGCTCCGGGCGGCGGCATGCTTCAGGTGGGTCAGGCCTATCTCAGCCAGTTCCTCACTCCGGCCGGCGTGGCCATCGCCTACCCGGGTCCGGCAGCCATCACCATGCCGGGCAACACCGGCGGCGGCTTCCCGCCCAACCTGCAGATGGAGTTCCAGGTCGACTTCGACCTGGATACCCCCAACGCATACCAGGACAAGGACATGGTGGTCGACTTCGTCGTTCACGCCGAACAGGCGGCACACAACCCGTAACCAGGCAGTGCGTCAGGGCGTCACGACAGCCGACCTTGGTCACGGCATACGGTCCGCTCGAAACGATGGACTGTAACCAGCGGCGGGGGGCCTTGGAGAGGCGCCCCGCTGTTGGCGACTGTGGAGGGATGTTGCGATGAGGCGATGGTTTGGGGTCACGGGACTTTCGGCGGCCATTTTGATGGGGACCATCGGCGGACTGGGGCTGACTGCGCTCTCCGCACCCGTCCCGGCCTTCTCCTATGACCGGACGTCGATCATCAGTTGGCGCGGAAACGACGACCACGTGCCCAACAACGCAGCCACCGTTGGCTGGTCGGGGCCCATGTTCTACATAACCGCCGCCGAGGGTGCCCAGTCATCCGGCCCGGAAGGCCGCTACCCCTCAGGCAAGTGGGCGCCCGGCGACGCCATCAGCCGCGTGCTGACCGTCAAGAACGTCGACTCTGACGACACCTTTCAGGTCGAGCAACTCCGCATCCGGCTCGCGGGCGACGCCGTATTAGCCCCCAGACTTGCTCTCTCCGTGCAAAACCAGCAAGGCGAGATCCTGTACGCGGGCACGCTGGCTGACTTTGCCGGCGACGCCACGCTGCCGCTGGCCAGACCCGTATCGCTGCCGCGGGGCGCCCGGGCAGACCTGACCTTTACCGTCGCCTTTGACCGTGATGCCGACAACTCCTACCAGGCCCGCACCCTCACCGCCGATATTACCCTGGTTGCCGGCCAGACCATCATCCCCATGATCATCGACGTGCACCCCAGCAGCTGGCCGAACCCCATCAACCCCGGCGCTAAGGGGAATATCCCCGTGGCCGTCAACGGGAGCGCCGCACTGGACGTTCACATGCTGAACTGGCGGACGGCCCGGTTCGGGCCCGGTCAGGCCGAACCCCTCCGCCATTCGTACGAGGACTGGAACGGCGACGGATACACCGACCTGATGCTCAAGTTTGACAACCGCGAGAGCGCCTTCCGCTGCGGCATGACCGATGCCCGTCTGACCATTCGCGACCAGAACGGCACCCTCTATGAAGGTTCCGACCCCATCGTCACACCGCCGTGCAGGTAGCTGCCGCGCCTGCCTGCCTTACCTGCGCCAACTCCACACCGTCCCATCCGCTCGCAGGGCCAGGTTCTCGGTGCCGCCCGACGAAACAGCCACGATGTCCAGAATCTCCGTCACCTGCCCGGCGCCGACCGTGCGGGAGAACGTGAACACGGCCCCATCCGCCCGCACCACCACGGCCCCGCCAGCCCCACCGCCGGCAGCGATGCCGTCGCTCTCATCCACATGGGGGTCGCCCCATACGTGCACGCCTTCATCATCGATGGCGACGCCCCGCACGCTGCCGTCCCCGAGGAGCACAGCGAAGGAAGTGCCGCCGGCCGCCACGGCCCGGGCGCCCCCCAGGCCCTGCACCTGCGCCGGCGGGCTGCCCCAGCGGGCGCCCCACACGGTGCCGTCAGCCCGCAGGGCGATGTAGCCGTTGGCGCCCGCCTCGGCCTGCACGATGCTTTCCAGCCCGTCCACCGCATGGAAGCCGCCGCTGAAATGCACGCCGTCCTCATCAATCGCGATTTCGGCGACGGCGGCCCCACCGTCTGCCTTCACCACCAGCACGTGCCCGATGCCCGCGCGAACCCAGCGGGCAGCGATGTCGCGATGCACAATCGGTTCCTTGGGCGCCGCGCCCGGCGCCGGGCACTGCCCCACCGCCACGGAGCCGTCTGCATTGAGCGTCACAAAGTAATCGTCCGCGGCCGCAATTCCCCGTACGTCGAAGACGTGCGGAATCACGTGCGTCCGTCGGGTATCGCTGCTGTTGCTGCCCCAGCAGACCAGCCGCCCATCCGCCGCCAGCGCCAGGTGCCAGTCGCCGCCGGATGCAACCGCCGTGATCTCTTCCAACCCGGCTACCTGTGTGGGCCGGTTCGGCGCCGCCCACATCCAGACGGTGCCGTTGGCGGCCAGGCCCACCTCATAGCGGCGCCCGGCGGCCACCTGCTTGACCGCCGGCCCGGGCCTGCCCGTGTCGGCCACCGTCACCGTGCCGTCCGCCGAGAGCAGGGCGGTCTGTGCCGTTCCCCCGGCGGTGACGAACAGCGCCCGCCGATGCCCCGCTGCCACACACGGGTTGCATACGCTCTGGCCAACCACAAAGGTCCGCTCCACGCCGTCGGCGCCGACCGACCAGGCCAGCACCTGCCCGTCGACGGTGGTGAACAGGTAGGGATCGGCATCGTCGCAGTCATTGTCAGGGCCGCAGACCGCCCCGTCGCAGTCATCATCCGGACCGCAGACGGCGGCGGACCGAACGGGTGGCACGTTGGCCAGCCGTTGGGCGCCGGTGCCCTTCGATTTGATGGCCATGACGGCCACCTGGCCGTTTGTCAGCACTGCGGCGAAATCATTCACACCGGCTGCAACGGAGATGACGTCCGACAGGTCGGGCACCCGCTCCATGCGGCGTACGGGCGGGCCGTTCTGCGCCAGTTCGCCCACCCACACCGTGCCATCGGTCTTCAGGGCGACCAGGCTGGGGCGACTCAGGCTGACGGCCTTCACCTGGTCCAGTCCCTGGATCTGCACCGCCCGGTGCACGCCCGTTTCGTCGATCGCGATGCCCGCCACCCAGACCGTGCCGTCGGCGCAGAGAAGAGCCAGGTGCTCGGCGCCCGCCGAGACCTCCCGCACAGGACATCCGACCGCGACCTGATGTGGGGCGACCGCATCACCGAGTCCGTCGCCATCAGCGTCGGCGTGCCACGTCCAGACGGTACCGTCGGCGCGCAGGGCAACGAAGGTGTCACCGGCCGCCGCCACGGCCTTGATGCGGCTCAGCCCCGCGACCTGCGTGAACTGCGTCTCAGCCATTGCGGGCCATGCCACCGTCAACAGAAGCAGTGCGGCCAATCCCCCAGAAATCAGCCACCGGCGCATCCGATCATCTCCTATAAGGAAATTTTACGTACTATTCTTCCTGCCGGTACATAAATCCCTTCTCGTATGTCAAAATCGAAATCAATTGGTGACGGCGCTTGTTCAGCGGGGGGCGTCTGGCCATCGGTCTACCGATGAAGGCCGCAAACGAAGAAGTTGGCCCCAGAAGGCTGGAGTGAACCAGGCCTGCGAGGGTACTTCGTGGGTTTGCGGCCTCCATCAGTCCGATTTTGTACCGGGCGCCATGGCCCGGAGGCACCTCGCCGGCGCCCTACGGCACCATGTGAATCGGCGCCTCGCCGACCAGCCAGTAGTTGATGTAGACCTGCACCACCAGGTCCTGTCCGGGTGAAAGCCCGTACCACGACGGCACCCACTGCTGGCGGTACTCCTCGGCCACATCGTCAATGACGATGTCAGCCCCGTACACCCAGGCTGTGATGGGGTAATAGTTGGCCCGGTCGACGATCATGATGATCACCGACTCATCACGCACGAAATTGCCGCAGCCGCCCCACGTGAACTTGATGTCCAGGTTGCCCGCCAGGCTCACATCGGCCGGCGACGAGCCGAGCGGCGCCTTCCAAAGCAGCGCCGGATCGCAGACCTCCGGCATGACCGTCACATCTGCCAGAACCGGTGTCAGCCCGTTCGTATCGGTCGACAGCGTCATCTCGATTTGAATATACCGGCCCGTCACGCCGCCGAAGAGGGCGCCGTCATTGACGCTGACGTACGTTTGGGCGCCGAGCGCTGCCACCGAGTCAGCGGCACGCACCCGGGCCGTGATATCCGTGTCGCCCGGGGTCACGGTGCCGTTCCAGTCCAGCGTACCCCAGACGGTGCCGGCGTCGCCGCTGTCATGAATGGTCGTCCAGGTGCCCACGGTGCTGGTGAGGTTGCGCACCACAAAGCCCGTCATGTCGGAGTAGTTGTAGGGGCCGGCGCCCACAGCGAACGTGGACGTGGCGCTGGTGGCGGGGTCGACCCGGGTCGTGTTGTTGGAGCCGAGGTTGGTCACCCAGACCATACCCGCGGCATCGATCGCGACGCCGGTCGGCTGGTTGCCAACGGTAACAAAGCCCTTGTTGGAGCCGTCATTGCCGAGGTGACCGACGGTGTGGCTGCACGAGTTGGCCACCCACACATCGCCGTTCTGCTCTACGGCCACGCCGCGGCTCTGACAGCCGCCGGGCACGGGGTATGTGCCGAGGACTGCACCATCGCTGCGGCGGACCTTGCTGACTACGTTGCTGGTCCAGCCGCTCACCCAAATGTTGCCGGCGTTGTCCATGCCCAGCCCGTAGCTGAAGTGCGGAATCGGGTAGTACACGATCGTGTTGGTGGTCGGGTTGTATTTCGTCAGGTAGTTCCACTCCTGGTTGGCGATCCACAGGTTGCCGTCAGGGTCGACCACAGCGCCGTATGCCTTATCGGTCTGGTTGTGGATGGTATGCAGAATGGCCCCAGTGGCACCGTCGATTTTATGGAACCGTCCGGTGTCGTTGAGACCGGCCCATACGTTGTTGTCGCTGTCGATGGCCACCGACCGCACACTTGCGCCCGGCGTCGGCAGCGTTACATGCAGGAGAATGCACTCGTCGGCGGGGTTGCCGCCATTGGGCCACGCCTTCACATCGGCGCCCCCGGTTGACGTTTCAATGGTGCCGTTGCCGTTCTTGTCGATGCAGTTCCCGGCCTCCAGCAGGCCCACCTTGGTGACCGTGTTGCTGGCCCGGTTGCCGACCCATACGTTGCCATCGAGGTCAACCGTAGTGCGGGAGGGGTCGCGCCACGTGCCGTCTGCGCCGGTCTTGTAGCGCCCCAGTTCGGTGCCGGTCACGGTATCTAACTTGGAGATGGTGTTTTCGGCGGAGTTGGCCACCCAGATGAAAGGGAAGGTGCTAGAGGTTGTGTTAAGCTGTAACTGGTTCGAGCCCGGGGCGTTGTGGTTCAGCCCGACCAGGAGCCCTGCATCAAAGTCGGCGTCCAGGGTGTAGGTCCGGCCAACGCCGGCGGCGTCTACAGTGGCTGCGCCCGGGCCCATGAGCCCGAGCAGCAGGGCGCCGGCCGCAGCGCAGGCGAGCCAACGGCGACGGGAACTGCGTGTGCCCAACATGTAGTCACTCGCTCCTCTCGAATTGGTAAAAATTGGGTTCTCGCATCATTTCCCGCCCGAACCGTGCAATCCCTGTGACGCTAGGGGGAAATAGAAGTGGGTGTCGAAGAGACCACGAGCCCGACACCAGGTCCGAATCGACCTGGCGAAAGGGGTTTGATTGACAACTGAAGGAGCCCTATGGTAGACTGACTTGTCGCCTGCGCGCGTCTATGCATACATGGACAACGGCGGGGTGGCAACCGCTCGGACAAGGTCACAAACCGCCTGGGAAACCGGCGTACCTGAGTTCGGCGAGTCTACATCTCGGAGGTGCTAGTTTTGACTTACGCGATCATTGAGACCGGCGGCAAGCAGTACCGTGTGCAGGCTGGCGAAACCGTCCGCATTGAAAAGCTCACTGCGGCCGAAGGCGAATCCGTCAGCTTTGACAAGGTCCTCGTCGTCAACAACGAAGGCAAGCTGACCGTGGGTGCTCCCTACGTGGCCGGCGCCAAGGTTACCGCTACTGTCAAGGCCCAGGGCAAGGCCCCCAAGATCATCGTCTTCAAGTACCATAACAAGACCAACTACCGGCGCAAGACCGGCCACCGGCAGCCCTTCACGGCTGTCACCATCGAGCGGATCGAGGGCTAATTCGCCATGACAGAGGTCCAGGTGCGGCGAGCACCCGACGGCACGGTCACCGAGCTGCGGGTCAGCGGGCATACGGGCTATGCGGAGCTGGGTGAGGACATTGTCTGCGCCGGGGTTAGCGCTCTGGCGGTTACGTGCCTCATCGGGCTCAAGAAAGTGGCCCGCCACCCACACGAGGGCAAAGCCAGGTCCGGCAGCATGCACTGCAAGCTGTTGCCCGGCGGCACCCCCGAATCCGCCGCCAAGGCTCAGGCGATTCTCGAAACCACGGTGTTAGGGCTTCAGGATATTGCTAAGGATTATCAACAATTTATCCGTGTGACGGAAGGAGGCTGAAAGCTGTGTTCCTTCAGCTTTTCGCTCATAAGAAGGGCGTCGGCTCTTCGAAGAACGGTCGCGATTCCAATCCGCAGTACCTCGGTGTGAAGCGGTTCGACGGTCAGGTCGTCACCTGCGGCACGATTATCGTCCGGCAGCGCGGCACCAAGATTCACCCCGGCGAGAACATCGGCATCGGCAAGGACGACACCCTGTTCGCCATGGCCGATGGCACCGTCAAGTTCGGTCGCAAGGGCGCCGACAAGAAGATCGTCAGCATCCTGCCCGCCTAAAGCATTCAAAGGCGGCCCCAGCACCGAGCATGGTGCTGGGGCTTTGTTCTAGGAGGGTGTATGAGCGGTGTGATCTCGGAGGCCGAGGCGCTGCAATTGCTCCGGCGGCAGCGGCACAGTTTCTTGAACCACCTGCAGGTGATTTCCGGCTGGCTGCAGCTCGGCCGGCCCGAGCGGGCGCAGCAGTACCTGGAGGCCGTGGCGGCCCGCATGACCGGCGAATCCGACGTGCTTCGCCAGGCGTCCACCGGCCTGAGCCTGCTGGTGCTCGAACTGGGCCTTGAAGCGGAGACGCACGGCGTGCAGATCGAGTGGCAACTGGGCGGTGAGCTGGCGCCTGCTGGCGGGCTCGCGACGATTCCGTCCGATGAGCAGCGTGCCCGCCTCCGCCAGCAGGTGTTAGACGCGCTTTCCAGCGGCATCACCGGACCACTTGTGATTCGTCTGGCAGACGGTGGATTTTCCGTACATACGCCTTCGGGCATGGGTGAAGGCTAGGATCAAGCGTTATGATTCGGAGCGGGATGTGATAGGACCATGTTTGTTGATGTGGCGCGTATCTACGTCAAGGGCGGCGATGGTGGCCGCGGTTCCAACGCCGTCCGTCGCGAAAAGTTTGTGCCCGAAGGCGGGCCCTGGGGCGGCGACGGCGGCCGCGGCGGCGATGTGATCTTCATCGTCGACTCGGGCCTCAATACCCTGGTCGACTTCAAGTACCAGAAGCATTTCAAGGGCGGCCGCGGCGAAATTGGTGACACCAAAGGCATGTACGGCCGCAAGGGCGACGACCTGACGGTCAAGGTGCCTCCCGGCACCGTCATCAAAGATGATGACACCGGCGAAGTGCTGTTTGACCTGACGGAGCACGGCCAGAAGGTGGTCGTGGCCAAGGGTGGCCGGGGTGGCCGCGGCAATATGAAGTTTTGGACGCCCCAGAACAAAATGCCCACCTTTTATGAGAAGGGCGAACCGGGGCAGGAGCGCTGGCTGCTGCTCGAAATGAAAGTGATCGCCGATGCGGGGCTGGTGGGCTTCCCGAACGCGGGCAAGTCGACGTTCCTTTCCCGCGTCAGTGCTGCCAAGCCGAAGGTTGCGAACTACCCCTTTACCACGCTGAACCCCGTTTTGGGCGTGGTGGAGGTTGGCGACGGCCGTTCTTTCGTGCTGGCCGACATTCCCGGGCTGATTGAGGGCGCCTCCGAAGGCGTGGGCCTGGGCCACGAGTTCCTGCGCCACGTGGAGCGGTGCAAGGTGCTGATTCACGTGCTCGATGGCGCCGGCACCGAGGGGCGCGACCCCCTTGAGGACTTGGAGATCATTAACAAGGAACTGGGCGAATTCAACGCCAAGCTGTTGGAGCGGCCCATGCTGGTGGCGTTCAATAAAATGGACGTGACCGAAGCGCAGGACAACCTGCTGCGAATCAAGACCGAGCTGGAGCAGCGGGGCTACAGGGTCTTCCCGCTTTCGGGCGTGACCGGCGAGGGGCTGCGGCCGTTGCTGCAGGCCGCAGCGGATGCGATCGCCGCGTACGTGCCGCCGGCCGAACCCGACATCATTGATGAGGAGCATGTCTTCCGGCCGAAGGAAGATGAGTTCCAGGTCTTTGCCGACAACGGCATCTGGCATGTGAAGGGCAAGGAAGTCGATAAGCTCGTTGCCATGACGATGTGGGAAAATGACGAGGCGGTCAAGCGCTTCCTGCGCATTCTGCGGGCCATGGGCGTGGAGAAGACGCTGCGCGAGTACGGCGCACAGGACGGCGATACCATTCGTGTGGCCGACATCGAATTCGAACTGAGCGACGAGCCGATCTCGTAGGCTGACCGGCTTTTCCCTGCGGGCCTTTCGTTTATTTCGCCACGGATTACGCGGATTTCACGGATTTTTGGTCCCCACGCGGATTACCAGGTGAGTAACCCTGGGAAAATATATACAATTTTATATTTCCCAATCCGCGTATGTCCCGAAATCCGTGAAATCTGTGAAATCCGTGGCCATAAAATGAAGACCCACAGGGGTATACATGGCCAATCCGGACACCTTTCTACCGCAGATGACGCATTACGAAGCCAACACGAATTCAAGGCTCATCCAACACTGATCCAACATGCTTCCGGCAAGGATCCAACATTGACCCAATATCTGTGTGATCTGTGTCATCTGTGGTCAAACATGATGCCCACAGGGGCACCCCAGGGAGGACCTGACTATGGAGCTTAAAGGCAAGCAAAAGCGGTTTCTGCGGGCCATGGGCGTGACCATGGACCCGATTTTGACGATTGGCAAGGACGGTGTTTCTGAGAACACCATCGTGCAGGCCGACGGGGCGCTGCTGGCCCGTGAACTGATCAAGGGCCGGGTGCTGCCGACGGCGCCCGCGGGCGTCGCGGAGACGGCGAGCGAGATCGCCGAGCGGTCGGGCGCCGACCTGGTGCAGGTGGTAGGCCGGAACTTCCTGCTGTACCGCCCGCACCCGGAGAACCCGGTCATCCAACTGCCGTAAGAGGTGGGAGCCATGCCGTACGTCGGCATTATGGGCGGCACCTTCGACCCGATTCACCTGGGGCACTTGGCTGCTGCGGAGGGCGCCATGCATCTGGTCGGGCTGGACCAGGTACTGTTTATGCCCAACCGGCAGCCGCCGCACAAGGCGGGGCGCCCGGTGATTCCGGCGGAGTACAGGGCGGCGATGGTCAGACTGGCCATCGCCGGTCAGCCGCGCTTTGCTTTCTCTGACCTGGAACTGCGGCGGGAAGGGCCGTCGTACACTTTGCTGACGGTGCAGGCCCTGCAGGCAGAGCACCCGGACTGGCGGTTCGCCTTTCTGGCCGGCATGGACAGCCTGGTCGACCTGACCACGTGGTATCAGTACGAGACGCTGCTTCGCGCCATCGACATGGTGATTTTCACCCGGCCCGGGTACAGTACCGAGCAGCGCGATGGGGCGCTGGCGCGGCTGGGTCCGGAGCTGGCGGCCCGGGTCAGGCTGGTGGAGGTGCCGGGCGTGGCCGTGTCAGGCACGTTGCTCCGGCGCCTGGCGGGGGAGGGATACCCCCTGCGCTACCTGGTGCCGGATGCCGTTGCGGAATATATCAGCGAAAACGGTTTGTATCGGAACTCCAACCATACGTCAACCGTCTAAAGGGCAAAAGCGCGGAGGTGGAGGCGCTGACAGACTGGGCAACACTGGCGGCGGCCATGGCCGCCCGCACGCCGCAGACGCGGCTGGCACATGTGTTTGGGGTGGTGGAGACTGCCCGCGAAATGGCCGACCGCTTCGGCGAAAACCGTGCGCAGGCCGAGGTTGCAGCGCTCCTGCACGATTACGCGAAAGCAATGCCCTTCGCGGAGCAGCTTGCCGAGGCGCGGCGCCGAAACCTGCTGATTGACTCCACCGAGGAGGTCTCACCGGTCCTGCTGCATGGTGCAGTTGGGGCCGCCCTGCTGCAGGAGCAGGGGCTGGTGACGGACCCCGCCGTGCTGGATGCAATTCGCTGGCATACCACCGGTCGAGTTGGCATGAGCCGCCTGGAGATGATTATTTATGTGGCCGACAGCATTGAGCCCAACCGCTCCTACCCTGGCATCGAGGTGATTCGGGAAGCTGCCCGGCGGGATCTGGTGGAAGCCACCCTGAAAGCGGCGGATTCGGCGATCCGGTTCGTGCTGGACAGCGGCTGGCTCCTGCACGTTTACACCATTCAGACACGTAACTGGCTGCTGACGCTTTAACCTGGACCGGCGGGGAGTGAATGCCTTGGTCTCCCATTCAGACCTGTTGGGCGCCCGCAGTTCACGCCGCAAACCGCCCCGTCGCTGGGGGCGGCTGATCGTGCTGCTGCTGGCCGGAAGCATTACCGCAGCGCTGGTCTACACCTTTTCGATGGTCGGTGTGGCCGTACAGGAAGTGACCGATCCGATTTCCGCTGAGGTCCGGCCGGAAATGCGCCCCCTGCCCGTGCAGGCGGGCCAGCGAATCAATGTGCTGGTTATGGGTCTGGATGCGGACAAGCTCCGCTCCGATATGATGATGCTGGTCTCCATCGATCCGGAAACGAAGAAGGCCGCGCTGATGCAGATTCCCCGCGACACGCGGGCACTGATCGCCGGCAGGGGAAGCTATGAAAAGATCAACAGTGCCTACGCATACGGTGTGGGCGACAAGCAGTTTCCGGCCAACCTGCGGGCGCTGAAGACCGTAGAGGACCTGTTGGATGTGGCCATTCACTACACCGTCGTGATCGACCTGGAGGGGTTCCGAAAGGCGATCGATGCGGCAGGTGGCGTGACGATCGATATCCCGCAGAAAATGGACTACGACGATCCGACGCAGGATCTGCACATACACTTTGAGCCAGGCCGCCAAGAATTGGACGGCAAGCAAGCGCTTGAATATGTTCGCTGGCGCGGTAACAATGATGGGACAGGCTATGTGGACGGCGACCTGGGCCGAATCAGGGCGCAGCAGCAGTTTTTGGGCGCCCTGCTGGACCAGATGCTGAGGCCGTCCAACCTGGTCTCGCTTCCCGGACAGCTGGCAGAGATCTCGCACTATATCAGCACCACCATGGAGTCGGGCCGGGTTCTTTCACTCACGGCCCTGGGCACATCGCTGCGGCGGCAGGACCTCGAGTTCACCACGCTGCCCGGGACGGATGGCTACCTGTTCGAGCCGGCTTACGCCCAACGAATCAGCTACTACTTTATGGATCCGGTGGCGACCGAGAAACTTGTGAACCGGGCCATTCGGGGCATCGATCCGAAGGCAGCGGCCAACGTGAAGGTGCAGGTTGCAGCCGGTGCTTCGCCGGCGGCGGCTGCGCAAGCTCTGGTTGAGCGCTTTGTGGGGCAGGGCTTTGCGGCGAGCCTCGCCACTGCGGCGGAGGCCGGCGCCGAGAAGACCCGGGTGGTCGCCCTGACCGGTGATGCGGCCAAGGCCCAGCTGGTTGCCCGGTCCCTCGCATCGCTGGGGCACACGGTTGAAGTGATGTCGCTCGAAGAGCCGAATCCGACGGCCGACGTGCGCGTGATTCTGGGTAAGGCCCGGTCTGGGAACTGAGGGTTTTTTCGCCTGGAGATTCGTTATTTCAGGAGGAACCTGCACATGCAGATGGAATACGGTAAAGTAGAAGAAGTCGAAATCGCACGACGAAAGGGGAATGAAGGATTGGTAGAATCCGCCCAGCTGGCCCGTGTGGCGGCCTTGACCGCAGATGACAAGAAGGCCAAGGACGTCAGGATTCTGGATATCCGCTCCATTAGTTCGGTGGCCGATTACTTTGTGATCTGCACCGGAACCAGCACCACGCATGTCCGAGCGATTGTTGACAACATCGAAGAGCAGTTGTCCGGTCTCGGGCTCTCGTTGCATCACATGGAGGGGTACCAGAACGGCCGCTGGATTCTGCTGGACTTCAACGATATCGTTGTGCATGTGATGCAGCCCGCCGAGCGGGAGTTCTACAACCTGGAGCGCCTCTGGGGCGATGCGCCCGAATTGAAGTTCTCGCAGGCAGTGTAAGCGTTGCAATGAGGAAGCCGGGCACCCCGTGGGGCGCCCGGCTTCGTTTTCGTGGTGGCTGCTAATAGGCCTGCTCCAGGATGGAGCCCTGGTAGAAGTGGGCCAGGATCTCCTGGTAGGTGGCCTTCTTTTCGGCCATGCCAACGGCACCGGTCTGCGACAAGCCAACGCCGTGGCCCCAGCCGCCGCCGTAGCCCACAAACCCGGTGATCTCCTTGGTCTTGGGATCGACCACGGGTTCCAGGTAGACGAGCGTGGAGCGGAGCGAGGTGTAGCTGCCGTCAGCGAGGACGTACTTCAGGGCGCTGCGGATGGTGTCCTTGTACACGTAGAAGGTGCCGGCATCGGCGACGACTTCCAGGGTAAGGGCCCGGCCCGAGGGGCCGCGGTCGGGAATGTTCAGGGCATGAATGGTGCCCAGTTCGGTGTTGAACCAGGCGCCCAGGATGGCCTGGAGTTCGGCCTGGGTCCACTCAACGGTCCAGCGATGGTACTTGGACCAGTCAGACTCGAAGTCGCCCTCCGCCGCGTTGCGCAGGCTGGTGGGATTGGCATGCCGCTTGAAGACTTCCAGACTGGGCACATGCTCCAGGGCGTTGCCACGCTGAGCGTCGGGAATGCCACGCAGGTAAGCGACGGGCGCCGAGTTCCAGACTTCTTCGTTGTTGGCGGTAAAGCCGCCGGAGGTGGAGAAGAAGACGGCGTCAACGTACTTGCCGTCGTACTTCAGGACCATGCCGCGGGTGCCGTCGACGGCAGCGTTGCTGACGGGGTGCTCATCCTGGTAGCCGCCGTAGACCTGGTCGCTGGTGGTGGGCAGCAGGTCGTAGCCGTCGGCCTTGCGCTTGCCTAGGTTGGCCATGGCGTAGGTGCGGGCAGCAACAGCCTGCGACTTCTGGGCTTCCAGCTCGCCGTAGGGGTTGGGCGGAAGCTCACGGGGCACGACGCCGTACAGATACTGTTCCATGGGCAGCTCGTTGATCAGGGCCAGGGTGCCCTGGGAGTTGAACCGGACTTCGCCGGTGCCGCGGTACATGCGGCCGTTGAGGGTGATCAGGCCGTCCTGGGCTGCCACGGTGACGGGGGCATTTACCGTAACGGCCCCGGTGGGCAGGGTCAGTTCGATGCTGGCCTGGCCGTCGGTGATGGTGATCAGCTTCCAGAAGGAGTCGCTCATGGCGACGCCGTCGGCGATGGCCTTGTTGCGGAAGGTGTTGCGCACGCCGAAGGAGGCGTTGGACGGGAACTCGCCGAGGTAGACGCGCCAGCCGTTGTTGTACGGTTCCAGGTAGACGACATAGCCCAGGGCCGTGGCCTTGGCAACCAGGGCGTCAACCTTGGACCGGTCGGCGGAGAACGAGACCTGGAGCCGGTAGTTGGTCCTGACAATCGCAGTGGAGCCCAGCTTGACGGGAATGGACTGGCCGGCGGCACCGGTATAGAGCACTTGACCGGTCGCCTTGTTGGTCAGGATGAAGGCACCGGTGGCGCCCACGGTGCCCTCGGTGATCTGCGGGTTGACGCCGATGCGAACGATGGGCTCAGTGCCTGCGGCACCTGCGGTAGCGGGAATTAGGGCGGCGAACACGAGCAGCATGGTGAGCAGGATGCCAAGTGTCCGGAAACGGGGCGATTGCTTCATCAGTCTGCAACTCCTTCTGCGGGTGAAGTGGTATAGACCAATCTGTTGATTCGGTGGATGTAGCGTGAATCCTCTGGGTCTTTTGTCCTATTCGAATAGCGAGTGGTGGCTAGAACCCTATCCAGGGTCTACCGGTTGACGTTAAAGTTTTGTTTGTCGTATCATCTTCATGTGCACAAATGGCGAGAACTACAAGGAACCGGGGCACGACCCCGGTTCTTCTTTTCTCATGCAAAAGCAAATACTACTTGAGGGGTGAGTTCGTTGGCCGCAAAGCAGCGGAAAAGTTCGGCCCGGAAGGCAAAGCTCTGGATCGGAGGCCTCGTCACTGTCCTCCTGGCGATCGTCGCCGGGGGTGTTCTGGCGGGCTGCAGCGCGGTTGCATCCGCCCCGGACGTAACCAAGCTGGACTGGGATACGAGCACCATCATTTATGACCGGGCGGGTAAGGAAGTCTACCGGCTCCACGCCGGCGAAAACCGGACCCCGGTCAAGCTGGAACAGATTCCGGACTATGCGGAGAAGGCGTTTATCGCCATCGAAGATCCCAGCTTTTACGATCACTTCGGCGTCAACCCGCGCGGCATCGCCCGGGCGGTCTGGCGGACGACGCTTTATAAGCTCAAGCTGCCCGGGGGGCGCCTTGAAGGCGGCAGCACGATTACCCAGCAGCTCGCCCGCGACGCCTGGCTGACCCAGGATATTACGATTAAGCGCAAGCTGCAGGAGGCCTGGGTGGCCATGCAGCTCGAGCGGACCTACACCAAGGACGAGATTCTGGAGATGTACATCAACCAGATCTATTACGGCCGCGGTGCTTACGGCATTGAGGCGGCTGCCCGCACCTTCTTTGCGAAGGATGTGACGAAGCTGACCCTGGCCGAGGCCGCCCAGTTGGCTGGCATGGTGAATGGCCCGTCCTACTTCGATCCGTACGAGTATCCGGAAGACTCCATGCAGCGCCGCAACCTGGTGCTGAATGCGATGCTGAAGGAAGAGTTCATTACACAGGATGAGTACGACCAGGCGAAGGCCGAGCAGCCCAAGCTGGGCAGCATGGAGACCGACGATGAGACCACGGGCACGGCCGGCCACTACGTGGACTACATCATCAACATTCTGCAGCAGGCGAAACCGGGGCTGGCCGAAAAGTACGGCCTCAAGCTGGGTGACCCGGGCACCATCGCCAAGGCGGGCCTGCGCGTCACTACCACGCTGGACCCGGTTCTGCAGCAGAAGGCGGAAAAGGCGATTGCCGATCAGATGAACCAGGCCGACAAGGAGTACGGCCTTGCTGGCAAGCAGGTCCGGCCCGAGGCCGCCATGGTCACCATGAACCCGAAGACCGGCGAAGTGCTGGCCATGGTCGGCGGGCGCCAGCATAAGGCGATGCTGGAGTTCAACCGTGCGACCGACGCCCTGCGGCAGCCCGGCTCGGTCATCAAGCCGCTGGTGGCTTACGTGCCGGCGTTGGAGGCGGGCCTGGGCCCCGCCACGATCCTGGATGATGCGCCGGTCATGCTGACGCAGGACAAGACGACCGTCTGGCCGCAGAACTACGATTTCAAGTACCTGGGCCTGAAGCCCATGCGCTACGGTATTGAGCAGTCGCTGAACCCGATGGCCGTGCGGGCCATGCAGGCGGCGGGCGGTCCGACCAAGGGCGTGGAGTTTGCCCGTAAGTTCGGCCTGACCACGATCGGCCAGGGCGATGAGCACCTGGCGCTGGCGCTGGGTGGCGTTACCGAGGGCACGACGCTCATGGATATCACCGGGGCCTACAGCGCGCTGGCCAACCTGGGGACCAAGGTGGACCCGGTCCTGATTTCGAAGATCGTCGATCGCGACGGCAAGACGATCTACGAGGCGAAGCCGAAGAAGACCCAGGTTGTAAAGCCGACGACTGCGTATCTGATGCTCGATATGATGAAGGATGTCATCAAGCGGGGTACGGCGTACGGCTATACGGGCGGCTTCAAGGGCTGGCCGGCGGCGGGCAAGACCGGCACCACCGAGTACAACCGCGACGCCTGGTTTGTCGGCTTTACGCCGGACCTGGTGACGGCGGTTTGGAACGGCTACGATAACCCGGACAACCGCCTGCCCTGGACGGGCGCCTTTGTGCCGGTGAAGATCTGGAACCAATTTATGACCCAGGCGGTTACGCAGAAGCCGGCCGACTGGGTCCGCCCGGCGGGGATCACGACGGTGGCGGTCTGCAAGCAGACCGGCATGCTGCCGAGCGATGCGTGTGCGAAGGATCAGGTGGTGCAGGAACTGTTTGCGGCGGGCACTGAGCCGAAGGCCCCCGGCACGCTGCTGGTGAAGGCGAAGGCGGTGCAGGTCAAGGTGACGTCCGCCGACAAGAAGACGACCACGACAGAGTGGCAGCTGTGGCAGCAGGGCTGCGTGGGCACGCCCGTGGAGCGGGGCTTCATCAAGCGGCCGGCGCCCCGGGTGCTCCATCCGACGGAGCCGAACAACCCGAAGTATGTGCCGGCAGACGTGAAGGATGAGGTGCCGATGAAGGTGTGCCAGCCCGGGTCGTGGATCGACAAGTTGCTGGAGGGCCTGCCCCAGATGCCCTGGGAGCAGCAGCCGACCACGCCGCCGACGACGACTACGCCTCCGACCCCCACGACCCCGGCGCCTACGCGCTAAGCGAGTCCCTGCAGTCCTCATTATTTCAACCACAGATGACACAGATATCACAGATACCAAGCGAGACGCCCCCGGTCCACGCTCTAAAATGGTGACCCGGAATGCTTTCCCGGTATCAGTGTCATCAGTGTCATCTGTGGTAAGTAAATGTATCAATGAATTAGAAAGGGCGCCCGCACGACCAACATCGTGCAGGCGCCCTTTTCGTCGTCTACCGGACCAAATACGCCACCGTGGGCGGAACCTCGCCCAAGCCTGTCACGATCGCATTCGGGATGCACTCCTCGAATGTGACCGGCGGGTTGTCGTTCAGCACCCGGTCGTGCTCCAGCCGCTCACGGAGCCAGTCCGTGCAGACCGCCGGACGCTCCCAGGGCGCCAGGTCCCGGGCCTGAGGCGGCAGTTCCGCATAACCGCCCGCCCCGGGCTGGACCACGTAAATGGACATCCAGCCCGCCCGGTGCGGCCCGGCGATGTCGTGCGGGAGCGTGTCTCCCACGTGAATGCGAGGATTCCCCAGGGACTCGGCCGCCTGGAACATGGCCGGCATCGGCTTCATGGTGCCCACCATTTCCGGGGTCACCATCGCCGTGAAGAACTTCCGGATGCCCAGTTGAACGAGAATCGGCTCCTGGTAGACCTGGTAGCCGTTGGTGATGGTGACCAGCGTGTGACCCTGGTCCTGCAGGGCCTGCAAGCATTCGGCGGCGCCCGGGTACAGCCAGACCATACCCGGTTCTTTCACATAGTGGCGCACCAGCGCTGGTACGTCCAGCCGGCCTGGATAGCCAAATCGCTCCGCCACCAACCGGGTCATGTCGTCCCAGTCATAGGCATCCACATAGCGGCCGGCCTGCATCCGGGCCCGGTGCTCCGCCAGAATCAGGCGGAGCGCCTCCTTGAAAGCGATCTCAGGCTCGCCGTCCAGGTAAGGCGTCAGTTCACGCTGAATGTGGCCGAACACGCCATCCGGGCGCCCGGCGTGGAACGGGTTGCGCTGCAGCACCCCGTCAAGGTCAAAAGAAACGAGTGCCAACCGCTTCACCTCATGCGATTACTTGACGGCGCCCTGGGTCAGACCCGCGATGAACTGGCGGCTCATGAAAATGAAGAGCACAATCACCGGCAGAATGGAGATCGTCAGCGCTGCGAAGAGCGTGGACCAGTCGGTGGCGTACTCGCCGAAGAAGACGCTCAGGCCCACCGGCACTGTCATGAGCTTGTTGGAGCGCAGGAAGACCAGGGGGAAGAAGAAGTCGTTCCAGGCATGCAGCGCCTCGAAAATCGCCACCGTCGCCAACGCCGGGCGGACCAGCGGCAACATGATGCGCCAGTAAATCGTCCAGGTGCCGGCCCCTTCCACCGTGGCCGCTTCCGCCAGCTCGTTGGGCACCTGCCGGAAGAAGGTGGTCAGCAGGAAGATAGCAAACGGCATGGCGCCACCGGTGTAAATGAGGATCAGCGCCAGGTGCTTGTTCATGAGCCCCAGGTCGCGCACCAGCAGGAACAGGGGAATGATCGCCAGGCGGCTGGGCACCACGAGGCCGGCGATAAAGAGGCCGTGAACCCAGGCGTTGGCCTTGAACTTGATACGGGCCAGCACGAAGGCGGCCATCGACGATGCGAAGATGATCGACGTCGTCGACACGACCGTCACGTACAGGCTGTTCTTGAAGTAAATGGCGAAGTTTGCCTCGGTCCAGGCCCGCACGTAGTTGGCCCACACGAACTGTTCCGGCCAGCCGAACGGGTTGACGAAGAGGTCGCGGGTGCTCTTCACGGAGCCCAGCAACATGGTGAGTAGCGGGAACATGACGATCAGCGCATAAATGATGAGCACCGCGTGAAACCCGATCGCTGCCCACTTCAGGCGTGGATTGCGCCATACCATGGCCTACACCTCCACCGAATAGCGGCGCTGAATGCGGGTTGCGATCAGCGACACCGGAATAACGATCAGGAACGTGACGACCGCCAGGGCGGCGCCCAGGCCCATGCCGCTGGCCGTGGCGCCCATGCCGCCGAACGCGGTGCGGTAGAACAAGGTGCCGATCAGGTCGGTGCTGTAGAATGGCCCGGCCTCGGCGCCCTGCATGACGAAGACGATTTCGAACAGGCCGAAGGCGCCGGAGAAGTTGAGCGCCATCAAGTTGATCAGGTTCGGCAGAATGATCGGGAAGGTGATCTTCCAGAACTGCGTGAAGCGGTTGGCGCCATCCACTTCCGCCGCCTCCAGCACATCCTTCGGCACGGAGAGCATGGCCGCCAGGGCGATGAGAACCGGGAAGCCCAGGCCGTGCCACACGTTGACTGCGATCACCGTCGGCAGAGCAAGTTTGCTGTCACCCAGCCAGGGCATGGCCAGGGCGTCCAGCCCGACCTTGCGGAGCAGGGCGTTCACGGCGCCGAACTGCGGGTTGAGCAGCAAGCTCCACAGGAAGCCTGTCACCGCAATTGAAATGGTGTTCGGCATGAAGATAATACCCTTGTAAAAACCGCCGCCTTTGCGGACCTGCGTCAAGAACCAGGCAAGCAACGTCCCCAGCCCCGTGCTCCAAATCAGAAGAAGCCCGAAGACGATGACGTTGTGGCTGAGCGCCCGCCAGAACATGGTCGAAAACGGCGGCTGGTACAGGAACTTCGCATAGTTGCTCAGTCCGACCCAGATTTTGGGCGAACCGGGTACCCCGTTCCAGTTGTAGAAGCTAAGCAAGATCGAATTGAAGAACGGGTAAATCTTGAACACCAAATAAGGAAGGAGGGCCGGGGCCAGCATCAGCCAGAAGCTGTACCGACCCAAGCCCTTTTTTCCTGCGTACATAGAAATACGCTCCTCCCAGCTACTTCTTAAAAGCGGGATACCAGGAGGCCAGGTCCTTCTGCAGCGCCTGCGCAGTCTGCTCCGGCGTCTGCTTGTTGCTCAGCATGCCCTGCAGGTTGGCGCCCAGGCTGGTGGAAATGTCGGGGGTACCGCTGTCGAACGGCGAACGGATGCGGAACAGGGTCTTCAGGCCTACGGCGTTCTTCTGCTCGACAGCCTTGGCCAGCATGGGCTGCTTGGCGGCGTCGAACTTGACGTTCTTGTTGCCGGGGATTTCGGCAAAGAGGTCGGCGTAGAGCTGGGCGAACTCGTCGGTGGCAGTGTAACCGGCCACGCGCATGGCAGCTTCCTTCACCTTGGAGGCAGCGTTCACCGCGTAACCGCCGTCAACGTACGGGTAGAGGCGGACGGGGTCGCCGGCCTTGGCAGGCGGCGCGAGGAAGGAGCCAAGCTGAATGTTGGGGTCAGTCTTCAGGTAGTACGTGTTCACGGCCCAGATGCCGTCGATGATCATCGCGGTCTGGCCGGTGGCAAACAGGGTGCGGGCGTCGCGCTGGGCGGTGCCGATGAAGTCCTTCTGGGCGTACTTCTGAAGGTTATTGATCTTCGTCAGCACGTCGACGAACTTGGCGTCGGCGTAGTTGGTCTTGCCGGCGATGGCGTCAGAGGCCCACTGGTCGCCCAGGAAGGTGGCGCCGATGGTGTCGACCATGAGGCAGAGGGCGTAGCCGTCCTTGCCGCCGACTGCCAGCGGGGTGATGCCCTTGGACTTCAGGGTTTCCATGGTCTTCATGAGTTCGTCCCAGGTCTGGGGCTCCTTGAGGCCGTTGGCGTCGAAGATCTTCTTGTTATAGAAGAAGGTCTCGGTCTGGACAGCGAACGGTACGGCGTAGACCTTGCCCTCAAAGGAGGCCTGTTCGAGAATGCCCTTGTCAAAGCCCTTCAGGTCCAGGGAGTCGAGCGGCACGATCTGCTTGGCTTCGGCGTAGGTCTTGGTGCCGGCGCCGCCGCGGGCGGTGAAGAGGTCGGGGCCGTCGCCGCCGGACATGGCGGTCTTCAGGACAGAGTCAAATTCGGTGGATTTGATGCCACGGAACTCGATGGTGATCTTCTCGTTGTTGGCATCCATTTTTTCCTGGAGCTTTTTCCAGAGCGCCTCGTCCTGGGTACGCCAGGACCAAACGGTGACCGTGGCCGGAGTCTTTTCTACGGGTTTCTGGGCGGATGGTTCGGTGGTGGATGGGGTGGTGGGTGTAGGAGTGGACTTGCTGCCGCCGCAAGCGGTTACAAGCAGGCTGAGAGCCAGAATAACCGCTGCCAGGGTACGATGCCGGCGCATGCTTTGCTTCCCCCTCAAAAATGGTATATACCAGCCGTTTTACGGTATTCTATTTACCGGTGTTAATCCCTCCTTAACGCAGTGATAACAATTCAGGTTGTCGAAAAAAGTCGAGAGCCGGGTCGTTTGAGGCGCATGGGCGCTCTTGCCTTGACTTCCCGGTGTGGCTCCCGTAAAATGTTTGTCAGTATTGCATACCGATGAACAGTCACGACGGGGACTGACCGGAAACGCACACCCCTTACAGAGAGCCGCCGGATGGTGCAAGGCGGAGGCGTGGCGTCTGGAACTCACCCCTGAACTGCAACGGCGAACGCGCCCCCCCGGGGCGCCTGTAGTCGGCGCCGGCCACCGGGCCGTTATCAACCGGAAAAAGCAGGGCCCCAGTGGCCAAGCAGGGTGGTACCGCGGGAGTCAACGCTCTCGTCCCTTTGGGGACGGGAGTTTTTTTTCATATGGAGAGCAAGGGGGCAATCATACATCATGGCGGAAGAACGCTTTGATTATCGTGAGGCGGAGCCCAGGTGGCAGAAGGCCTGGGACCAGCAGGGTCTGCACAAGGTAACCGAGGACCCGAACAAGCCCAAGTACTATGCGCTGGCCATGTTCCCGTACCCGTCCGGCAAGCTGCACATGGGTCATGTCCGCAACTACACCATCGTGGACGTGATCGCCCGGTACCGCCGGATGAAGGGCTTCAACGTGCTTCATCCCATGGGCTACGACTCTTTCGGCATGCCGGCCGAGAATGCCGCGATCAAGAACGGCATCAGCCCTGCGGTCTGGACCAAGTCCAACATCGAAGAGATGACCGAGCAGCTCAAGCAACTCGGCTACAGCTACGACTGGGACCGGGCGGTGTACACCTACCGGGAGGACTACTACCGGTGGACCCAGTGGATTTTCCTCCAGTTCTACAAGAAGGGGCTGGCCTACAAGAAGACCGCCCCGGTCAACTGGTGCCCCACCTGCCAGACCGTGCTGGCCAACGAGCAGGTCGTGGACGGCCAGTGCTGGCGCTGCGACAGCACCGTCACCAAGAACAACCTGTCGCAGTGGTTCTTCAAGATCACCCAGTATGCTGACGAGCTGCTGGCCGACCTGAAGCTCCTGGAGAAGGGCTGGCCCGAGCGGGTCCGCATCATGCAGGAGAACTGGATTGGCCGCTCCGAGGGCGCCATCGTCGATTTCACGCTGGATGTCACGGGCGATAAGGTACCGGTCTTCACGACGCGGCCTGACACCATTTACGGTGTGTCGTTCATGGTGCTGGCGCCGGAGCATCCGCTGGTGGAGAAGCTCTGCACGTCGGGCGTCGTCGATGCCGATACCGTGATGAAGGTCCGGGCCTTCCAGGAGAAGATGAAGGGCCTGAATGAAATCGCCCGCACGTCGACGGAGATGGAGAAGGAAGGCGTCTACCTGGGCGTCAACGTCACCAACCCGTTCAACGGTGAAAAGGCGCAGCTTTGGATCGCCAACTACGTGCTGATGGAGTACGGCACCGGCGCCGTGATGGGCGTGCCGGCCCACGACCAGCGCGACTTTGAGTTCGCCAAGAAGTACGGCATGGATATCCGGGTCGTCATCCAGAACCACGACAGCAGCCTGGTTGCCAGCGAAATGCTGCAGGCCTTCGTGGAGCCCGGCACCATGGTCAACTCCGGGCCGTTTGACGGCACCCCGAACCTGGACGGCATCGCCAAGGTGGCGGCCTACGCCGAGGAGAAGGGCTTTGGCAAGAAGACGGTCAACTACCGCCTGCGCGACTGGCTGATCAGCCGGCAGCGGGCGTGGGGCGCCCCCATTCCCGTCATCTACTGCGACAAGTGCGGCACCGTGCCGGTGCCCGATGACCAGCTGCCCGTGCGCATTCCGGACGACCTGGACTTCACCGGCCAGGGCAGCAGCCCGCTGGCCCGGCATGAGGGCTTCAAGAACTGCGCCTGCCCGCAGTGCGGCGGCGCCGCCCGGCGTGAGACCGATACCATGGACACCTTTGTCGACTCGTCCTGGTACTTCCTGCGCTATGCCGACGCCCGCAACAGCGAGGCGGCGTGGGACCCGGCCAAGATCAGCCACTGGCTGCCCGTCGATCAGTACGTCGGCGGCATCGAGCATGCGGTACTGCACCTGCTCTACTCCCGGTTCTTCACCAAGGCGCTGCGCGACTGCGGCCACATCAGCATTGATGAGCCGTTCGGCGCCCTGCTGACCCAGGGCATGGTGATCAAGGACGGCAGCAAGATGTCGAAGTCGAAGGGGAACATCGTCTCGCCTGAGGAGATGATCGCCCGCTACGGCGCCGATGCGTGCCGCCTGTTCATCATGTTTGCCGCTCCCGTGGAGCGTGACCTGGATTGGTCCGAAGCCGGCATTGAAGGTGCCTACCGCTTTGTCAACCGGTTCTATCGGATGTGCTCTTCGCTGCTGCCGACCTGGCAGTGGGCGCGCACGCTGCTGCCGGTCAAGCCGGGTAACACCGCCGGCATGATGGGCGCCCTGACGTCGGACGAGCTGGCCGAAGGCATCGCAAAGGTTACCGACATGTCGGCCGAAGATAAGGAACTGCGGCGGGTCATCCACAGCACCGTCAAGCGGATCACCGCCGACGTGCATGACCGGTTCGCCTTCAACACGGCGATTTCGGGCCTGATGGAGATGACTAACGCGATTTACGCCTTCCGTGACAAGATCAGCGACGAGAAGCAGAGCGCCCTGGTGCTGGCCGAGGCCCTGCAGAAGGCTGTGCTGATTATCGCCCCGTTCTGCCCGCATCTGGCGGAAGAGCTCTGGCACCGCATGGGCTACCAGTCCTCGATTCACCAGGAGCCCTGGCCGTCCTACGACGAGTCGGCGGCCCGGGCCGAGACGGTCGAGATTGTGGTGCAGATCAACGGCAAGGTGCGGGACCGGCTGGATGTGCCGGCGGGCATCTCCGCCGCCGAGATGGAGCAGTTCGCCATGGCTACCGACAAGGTGCAGGCCCTGATTGAGGGCAAGCAGGTGGTCAAGGTGATTCCGGTGCCCGGTAAGCTGGTCAACATTGTGATCAAGGGGTAAGCCCCTGATAGGAAAAGCCCGCCTCTTCGCATGAGGCGGGCTTTTCGTTATGCCGGTTTGGGAGAGGTGGTTGTGTTGTCGGTGCGGGCGGGCGGCCGCTGGGCGCCCTGCTTCAGGGCTGATCGGTCTTTGCGCAGGATGGCTTCCGCACGGTCGGCGAGTCGCAACTTCTCAACAGAATCGCTCATGCCGGTATGCGCCTCCTTTGCCCGTAGATGCCGATAGAGGTACCTTGATTTTACATCTATAGTTGACAGTTGGCAAGACGTGGGTGGTTTGTATACAAGGGTTTCCTATGAGCGGCAAGGTATCTGTATCGGATGTACGGCCCATGATGTGAGTGGAGGCGATTCCCACGAAGATCGGCGTCATATCGGATACCCATATTCCGAAGAAGGCACCGGCCTTGCCCACCTCGGCGCTGGAGGCGTTCCGGGGCGCCGACCTGATTCTGCATGCCGGCGACCTTGTGGTGCCCGACGTTTTGGCGGAGCTACAGCGGATCGCGCCGGTGGTAGCTGTGGCGGGCAATAACGACCCGCCAGAACTAGTTGAGCAGCTCGGTTTTGCCCGGGTCGTGGAGTTGGCGGGCTATCGCATCGGCCTGGCGCACGGCCACATTGGAAAGGGGAAATCGACGGTTGAACGGGCGTTGAGCCACTTCCAGGACGTCAATTGCGTTGTGTTTGGTCACAGCCACATCCCATATCGCCAGATGCACGGGGCTACGGTGGCATTCAACCCCGGAGCGACGGTCGGTGGCATTCGGGCGCGCCGCGGGTCGTATGGCATAATTTTCGTCGAGTCGGACGGCCTGCGGGCGGAAATCTTTGAGATCTAGATAGCGGCCATGCAATCGCGGGCAGACTACCGCAAGAAGACTGCCCAGCGAGAGGAGCACTGCCCGATGGCTGAACATCAAACTAAGAATCCCGACCGCCAGAAGCCGTTCAACCCGCCAGGGGTGCAGAAGCCGTTCAACAACGACGAGGACCTGCGGAGCCAGGTGAAGTCGGCCCTCATGTCGCAGACCGAGTCGGCTGGCATTGATATTCAGGTGATGGTGGAAGACGGCGTCGTCCGGCTCTATGGCGTGGTAGATGCGCTGTCGCACAAGACGGTGGCTGACGATATCGCCAGGCAGATTCCCGGGGTCACCCGGATTGAGAACGACATTACCATCGCCAATGAGGAGACCCACACCGACAAGACGCTGCGGGGCGAGATTACCACCCGCCTGGCCCACCGGCCCGAGTTCCGGGGCATGGGCGTGTCGGTGGAGCACGGCAAGGTCCATTTGGTGGGCCATGCCGGCAGCTATGAAGATGTGCGTGAGGCCGCCGCGCTGGTGTCCGACATGGCCGGCGTGCTTGAAGTGAAGACCGGTAAAGTGAAGGTCGGCGAAGGCCAGAAAGAGGATGACGCCGATGTGTCGCGGACGGCGGCGACCATGATCAAGAGCATGGGCTATGACGCCGACCAGATGACGATCTACACGGACGCTGGGACTCTTTTTGTGAAGGGGTTCGTGCCGACCCGTGAAGACCGGAGCCGCATCAAGATCGCCATGCACAAGATTCGTGGCGTGGATAAGGTGGAGGCGCTGCTCGTGACCGATGATCAGGTTGGCGGCGAGATTCACTAGCAGGAAATAAATGGAAGATTGTCGAATACCCAAACCCCTGTATGGGGGTGAGGGGTTTGGCGGAGAATCGAGCGGTTCGCGCCGGTGTGTTGGGCGTGGTAGTGGCCCTGGTGGTGGGACTGGTCTGGTTGGGGTTTGTGCGGTACCAGGCTGAGGCGCGTGCCCTTCAGGTTGAGAATTCGACTGACGCAGAAGTAGCCGTCGCACCTGCCGGGGAGGCAGCGACGGCTCTTCCTGTTGCTGCTTCGGACGCTGCCCCGCCGGCCGCCCCTCCGGAGGAGATTTTGGTGCATGTGGCCGGGGCGGTGGTCAAGTCAGGCGTGTACCAGTTGCCCAAGGGCGCCCGGGTGGCGGATGCGATTGCGGCCGCGGGCGGTGCAGCCGGCGATGGTGTTCCGGATGCATTGAACCTGGCCGAGGGCCTGGCGGACGGGCAGAAGGTCCTGGTGCCGACCAAGAAGGAGTTGGAGGCGGCGCCGCCCGTGGCCTTCACGGCTTCGGGGCCGTCTGCGGGCGGCTCGGGGTCTGGGGGGACATCGGCGAAGCCGGCGGCGCCAGGGAAAGTGAATGTGAACACGGGGACCGTGTCGCAGTTCGACGCCCTTCCTGGCGTGACGCCTACCGCGGCGAAGAACATCGTCGACTACCGCACCAAGTATGGGCCGTTCAAGAAGCTGGACGACCTGGACAAGGTCTCCGGCATAGGGCCCGCCACACTCGACAAGATGCGGCCTTACCTGACGTTTTAGCGAAACGCAAAGGCGGCGCCGACCCAAAGGCCGACGCCGCCGTAAACCCAACCTACTTCTTCAACCGGGGATCCAGCGCCTCACGCAGGCCGTCGCCCAACATGTAGAGCGCCAGCGTGGTCAGGCACAGCACGGCCCCGGGGAACGCCGTGATCCACCAGGCGTTGCGGAGGTAGTTCTGTCCGCTCTGAATCATGTTGCCCCAGCTCGGCACCGGGGGCTGAATACCGACGCCCAGGTAGCTCAGCGAAGCCTCCGACAAAATCGCACCCGACACACCCAGGGTGACCGACACGATAATCGGCGCCATCACGTTCGGCAGGATATGCCGGAAGATGATCCGGCGGTCCCGGGCGCCCAGGCCCTTGGCCGCCTCCACGAAATCCCGCTCCTTCAGGCTCAGAATTTCGCCGCGCACCAGGCGGGCCGTGCCCTGCCAACCCAGAATACCCAGCACCACAACAATCAGGTACTTCTCGCCGCCCTTGGGGACCAGCGGGCCGTACACCGCCATCACGGTGATCAGCAGAATCAGGGTCGGAATCGACAGGAAAATATCGACGATCCGCATCAGCAGCGTATCGATCCAGCCGCCGTAGTAGCCCGAAATGGCACCCAGTATGGCGCCCAGCACAATACCCAGGCCTTCAGCCAGGAAGCCGACCATCAGCGACACACGGGCGCCGTACCAGGCCCGGGTAAACACATCGCGCCCCAGGTTATCGCCACCGAACAGCATGATGTGCCCATCAGCCGAGCGTGTAAAGGGCGGGGCGAACTTCAGCGAAAGGTCGACTTTTTCGGGGTCAAAGACCGTCACGTACGGGGCCAAAACGGCCAGCAGCAGAATCACAAACAGGATCACCAGCGAAAACATGGACGGCTTGTGGGTCCGCAGGCGCTTCCAGAAGATGCGCAGGGGGCTCTCCACCGACTTGGTTACCGAGTAGTCTACTTTCTGCTGCTCGATCTTCTTTGCAGGCTCAGCCACGTGCCCACCTCCTAGTTATAGCGAATGCGGGGGTCAACCCAACCGTAAGCCGCATCGGCCAGGATATTGCCCAACACGACCATCACTGCCGAAAGCAGGTTGATGGCAATCAGCATCGGGTAGTCGCGATTCGCAATCGAGCCGACGGCCAGGCGGCCCATACCGGGCAGGCCGAACACGGTTTCTGTCAGGACGGCGCCGCCGACCAGGGCGGGCAGCGAGAGGCCCATAACCGTTACGACCGGAATCAGGCTGTTGCGAAGGGCGTGCTTGAAAATGACAACCCGCTCCTGCAAACCCTTGGAGCGTGCCGTCCGCACGTAGTCCTGCCGCAGAACCTCCAGCAGGCCGGACCGGACGTACCGGCTCATGCCGGCGATGTCGCGCAGCGCCAGAATAGTGACCGGCAGAATCAGGTGCCGCGCCACATTCCAGATCGACTCGTTGCCATAGTCGCTCCACCCGCTGGTCGGAAGCAGGTCCAGCTTCACCGAAAAGACGAGAATCGCCATGAGCGCGACCCAGAAGACTGGTGCTGAAACGAATAGGGCTGAAAAGAAGCTAATTATATAGTCTATCCACGAGTTTGCTTTAACGGCGGCGAGAATGCCGAGTAATATGGCCGTCACGTACCCAAAGAGAATCGAGATCACGGACAGCTTGATCGAATAAGGCAGGGTCTCAGAGATCCGGTCGATGACCGGGCGCTTATCTTTAAACGAAGTACCAAAATCGCCCACCATTGCCCGGCCGACCCACTCCACATAACGAACGGGGAGCGGCTTGTCGAGGCCCAGCTCACGGCGGACCTCCTGAATATCTTCCGGGGTGGGGTTGCTGCTGCGGTCCATATACAGAAGCGCGGGGTCACCCGGCGCCGTGTTTACGATCAGGAAAGTGATCAGCGAAATGCCAAACAGGACCGGGATCGACTGGAGGATACGGCGCAGAATGTAGCGTCCCAAGTTGTGTCCCCCTTTCGGGATCTAGAGAGAGAAAAGGGGCCGACCGGGTGTGCCGGTCGGCCCCCCTGCTGCTTACTTCGCAGGCTCGATCCACCACTTCTCGATGTTCCAGTCGAGACCCTGAGGACCGCCGGCGATCGGGCCCTTGACCCGCTTGTTCAGACCGACGATATCGTTGGCGAACCACAGCCAGATGTAGGGCTGATCCTGGGCCAGGATGCCCTGGATCTCCTTGTAGATCTTGGTGCGCTCGGCCTGGTCAACGGTCTCCTTGCCCTTGGTCATGAGCTCTTCAATCTTCGGGTTGCAGTAGCCGATGTCGTTGAAGGAGCCTTCGCAGGTCCAGATGGAGGTGGAGTCGGGCTCGCCGCCGAGGCTCCAGCCGTAAATGTAAACGGCGGGCTGCTTGCGGTCGGGGTTGCCGGCGTCGGACAGGTCGAGCAGGGTGGCATCGTCAACGCCCTTCAGGTTGACGTCGATACCGATGGCCTTCCACTCGGACTGGACGACCTGAGCGGCTTCGGTGTACAGCTTGCTGCTGTTGACGAAGATCAGGTCGAAGGCGAACTTCTTGCCGTCCTTGGCACGGATGCCGTCGGCGCCCTTCTTCCAGCCGGCGGCGTCGAGCAGTTCCTCGGCCTTAGCCTTGTTGTAGGCGGGCTTGAAGACGTCGGGGTTGTAGTCCCAGCGCTGCGGGGTGCCATGGCTCCAGGCGGCGGCGCCGTGGCCCATGAGCAGGTTCTTGACCAGGTTATCCTTGTTGATGGCGTAGGCCAGGGCGTGACGGACGTTGACGTCCTTGAAGAAGTCGTTCTGGAGGTCCAGGGTCAGCTGCTGGTAGGAGAGGCCCTGCCACTCGATCACGTTGACGTTCTGGACGTTGCCCTTGAAGTGGTCGAAGTTCTCGAACTCGATGGCGGCCTCGTCGACCTCACCCTTTTCGAGAGCGGCCATGGCGGTGTTGGCGTCCGGGACGATCTTCAGAACGTACTCGTTGATGTTCGGGCGGCCGCCGAACCACTTGTCGTTGGCCTTCAGGACGATGCGCTCGCCGGGCTTCCACTCGACGAAGGAGAACCGGCCGGTGCCCAGAGGCGCCCGGTTGAACTCCGAGTCCTTCATCTTGGCGCCGAGCTGGTCCTTGAGCTTGTGCTCCGGAATGATCCAGCGGGTGCCGAGGTTGGACATGGCGGGGGCGAAGACCTTGTCGAGGTTGAAGATGACGGTGTATTCGTCGGGCGTCTGGATGGCGTCGCTGGCGACCCAGGCGTTCCAGGCGTCCATCATCTTCTTTTCGCCCTCTTCCTGGGTGACCTTCTTGTCGGCGATGTCAGCCTTGACAGCGCTGTAGCCGCTGCGGAGCGCCTGGGCGCCCTTCAGGGAGGTCAGGCCGCTGGCGCGAACGCCGGTGTAGGTCGGGTGCAGGATGGCGGTGAAGGTGAACTTGACGTCCTTGGAGGTGAACTTGACGCCGTCCTGCCAGGTGACGTCGTTGCGGAGCTTGAAGGTCCACTTCAGGCCGTTGTTCTCGACCTTCGGCAGTTCGGTGGCCAGGCGGGGCACGAATTCCAGCTTCTCGTTACGAACGAGCATGCTGTCGAAAACCTTGTCGATGATCGCCGCAGACCCGGTGTCCTGGTACAGAATCGGGTTCAGGTTGCTGGCGTCGCCGGTGGAGGCGACGGTGTAGGTGCCGCCCTTCACGGGCTGGCCCTGCTGGGTTGCCGGAGGAGTGGTGCTGTCGGTGGGTGTGGTCGGGTTGTTCGTGGGCTTCTTGGAGCAAGCGGATAGCAACAGACCGGCGGTGAGACAGAAGACCAGAGCCAGCTTCAGGTGCCGCTTCATCCTTTTCTCTCCTCTGTGCGAAATTTCGGGTCTGTATTTATAAGACTACCGATTTTGAACAGCAGTTCAACAGAGAATCGGCAATGTGAACAAAAAAATGTAAACCCAAGGCCAAATCCCGTGTAAACGTGGAGCATTTCTGGATCATAGCAGCAGTCTTACCAGCGCCATACTGGCGATTTCGACGAGAACCGTTCCCATCAGGCTGCGAGTGCGGGCCGCCACGACGAAGGCCGGAATGGCGACCCACAGGTGCGGGTGGCTAAACGACAAATCGACGTGCGTGCCATTGATCAACAGTTCCTTGGCCAGCAGGGCTGAGAGCACGGAGACCGGCACGAAGGAGAGCCAGCGCAACAGCCAGGGCGGAAGGTCAAGCCGGCTGAGAACCGCCAGCGGTGCCACGCGGGGCAGGTAGGTCACCAGAGCCATGCCCAGGAAGAGGAGCAGAATGGCCGGGCGAATGGTCATCATGCCAGCAGCACCCCCAGTGTGGCGGCCGCCAGCGTTGCCACGATAATGCTCCAGTTGGGGTCGGGAAAGGTGACCGTTGCGATTACGGCCACGGCCGCAGCAGCCAGAGCGGCCCCGTAACGGGCCTTGCGGTTTTCGCCGTGCAGGTTGGGCATGAGCAGCCCGACAAACATGGCGGGCAGAGCGAAGTCGAGGCCAAAGTGCCAGGCCGCCTGGTCACCGACCAGATGGCCGGCCAGGGCGCCCGCCACCGAAGCGACAACCCAGGAAGCCTGCGACGAGATGTGCAGCCCGGCCACAAAGCGGGGCGAGGCCGGGCGCCCCTGAAGCACCGCCGTGTTGACTGCAAAGGTTTCGTCGGTGATGCCGTAAGCCAGGAGGGCGTTCTGCCAGGCGGCGTTTTGCCGGAGGGAGGGCACCAGGGCGGTGCTCATGAGCAGGTGCCGCAAATTCACGAGAAACGTCGTGACGATGATGGAGGGGGCGGCAACGCCGGTCGCCAGCAGGTTGGCGCCGATAAACTGCGACGACCCGGCGTAGACCAGCAGGGACATAAGGCCGGTCTCCGCAACAGAAAGGCCGGCCGATCGGGCCAGCACTCCGAACGCAAAGCCTATGGGGATGTAGCCCAGCATGACCGGCGCGGCGGCCCGGAGGCCGTCGAGCATGGTGGCCGGCAGTGCCCTGGAATCCTCCGCACCCATATGGCACACCTCTTCAGCCGTTTATCATAATAAAAGTTATAGTTCTTGCCAGTTCTTGTGTCAACGGTTTCTGTATAAAAATACGCCTCCCGAAGGAACTTTCTCCTTCGGGAGGCTGATTTGTTCGGGATTTCACGATTTGTTCAGGTTATCTGTGCATACTTATGCATCGACCGCCTGGCGGCAGTGCCGGGCGTAGATCATTTCCGGGACGTAATCGTCCTCGGTCTCGACCGGGGTCTCCAAAACGACAGGCATGCCGGTAAGGGCGGGCGAGCTCAGGATGGTCGCCATGCCGGCCTCGCCGATGAAGCCCTTGCCCAGGTTGGCGTGCCGGTCCTTCCGGCTGCCATGGTCGAACTTGCTGTCGTTCAGGTGGATGGCTTTCAGGTGCTGCCAGTAGCCGATGGACCGGGCGTGTTCGACAAAGGCTTCCCAGTTTTCCGGCCGGTAGGCGGCGGCAGCGAACCCGTGGCAGGTGTCAAAGCAGAAGCCAATGCGGTGGGGCTGCGCGACCCGACTGCGCACTTCCACGCACTGCTCCAGCGTGGTACCCAGCTCGGTGCCCTGCCCGGCGGTGTTCTCCAGCAGCAGGGGGCAGGTGCCGGTGTAGCGCTCCAGCAGTTCGTTTAGGGTATCGATCATGCGCTCCATGCCCTTTTCCTCGCCCTCGCCTACATGCTTGCCCATGTGGCAGACGGTGCCGATGGCGCCGTAGGCCTCGGCGTTCTCCAGGTCCTGCACCAGGGAGGCGATGGAGATTTCGCGGAGCTCAGGGTCAGGGGTGGAAAGGTTGGTTATGTACGGCGCATGGGCGACCGCGGTCAGGCCGTATTCGGCCAGGAGCGCCCGGCCCTTGGCGGCCTGGTCCGGGTCAGCAGCCTTGCCCTTAAAGGCCCGGGGGTTCTTGGTAAAAAACTGAAAGGACTCGCAGCCCAGCCTGTGGGCGCTCTCCACGGCGGCGCCGTAGCCCTTGGAGATGCTGATATGACAGCCTAACTTCAAAGGGGTTCACCTCTGCCTCAGTATGCAAACTTTTCCTCCCCTTTAGTCGATGAGAAGGGGCAAGAAGAAACGAGGAGCGCCCGAAAAACCGGGTTGCTCCTCGTTGGCATGTCAGGCCTGCAGTTGTTCGGCCTCGGCGTAGGCGTCTTCCACCGAACGGTCACGCACCAGCAGTACGTTGACGAAGTGGGAGGCCTGGCGGTTTGTCCAGCCGGCGGGCTCAAAGACCAGGGCGCCCCCCGTAGCCGGCAGGCTGATTTCCGCCTTGACTTCGCCGGTTTCCGGCGCTACCACCCGCAAGCCGCCGTCCTCGGTCTCAAACTGAATCGTATCGCCCTTGTACCGCTTGGCCTTAATGTAGAGTTTCTCGGCCTCCGCCCGCTTCAGCGTGCAGGCGACCTGGCCGAAGCCGACGGCCCGGGCGATGCTTTCCTTGAGCCGCTTATCCTCCCAGACCCGGAAGTAGCGAACCCCTTCCCGGACCCATGAGTGGAAGCAGTGTTCCGAGGGTTCCCGGCCGGCGGTCGCCAGGCGTTCCTTGGCCTCTTCCAAAGACTCGGTGGTAAAGAGTTGATCCGCCTCGGTGTAGGCCGACACCTCACGGTTGCCAATCCGGCGCAGGGAGCGGCGCATGCGTAGAACCTCCTTATTTTGGGACAGGAAGTATCCTCTACGCATATTGTCGTAACTACATGATGTTTTTTTAACAGGAGTTTTAAGCCAGTATGCCAAGGAGATGGGAGCTACTTGGCCAGCGCCTCTCTGAGCGCTGCGGCAAACTGCTCCAACTCGGCGGGCGTTCCTACGGTGACACGGATCGCTGTGGGCCGCCCCGAACCGCCCATGGGCCGGACGATGACGCCCCGGCGCAGCAGGGCCTCGAAAACCTCGGTGGCCGGGCGCCCCACGTCAATCAGCAGGAAATTCGCCTGGGACGGGGTGTAGGGGAGGCCCATCTCCCCGCAAAGTTCGGTGAGGAACTGCAGGCCCAGGCGGTTGTTCTCTACGGTTGCGGTCAGGTGCGCCGTATCCTGCAGGGCGGCCAGGGCCGCAGCCTGGGCGGGCACGTTGACCGAGAACGGCTCGCGCACGCGGTAGCAGGGCTGCCAAATCTCCGGGCGGGCCATGCCATAACCAACCCGGATTCCCGCCAGACCATAGGCCTTGGAGAAGGTGCGGGTGACAATCAGATTCGGGAACGACCGCAGGAGATCAACCGAGTCGAACCCGGTCGCATCGAACTCGTGATAGGCCTCGTCGATGAGGACCAGCGTCTCGGCGGGAACGGCCGCCATGAAGTGGCGGAACGCCGTTTCGGGGAAGACACCGCCGGTCGGGTTGTTGGGCCGGCAGAGGAAGATTACCCGGGCGCCCGGCGCCTGCGCCGCCATGGCTTGCAGGTCCATGGTTTCGCCCACCAGGGGCACCTCGGTCACATCCGCCCCGAAAATCTCTGAGACGGTCCGGTAGTTGGGGAAGGAGCAGCCCGGCAGCACCACCCGGTCGCCGGGGCGGATGTAGCTGCCTGCCAGCAGCCGGAGCAGTTCGTCGGAGCCGTTGCCGACCATAAGCCAGTCTTCCGGCAGGTTCACCTGGGCCGCCAGCGCCTGGCGCAGGGCCCGGGCCGTCGCCTCGGGGTAAATATGGACCTCGGCCGCGGCCTGCCGCATTGCGTCGACCGCAAGCGGAGACGGACCCAGGGGGTTTTCGTTGGATGCGAGTTTGATGACTTCCTGCAGCCCGTATTCCTGCTGTACTTCCACGATGGGCTTGCCGGGCACGTAGGGTTTGAGCTTCAGAACCTCGGGACGTACTGGATAACCAGTCACGGAATTCCCTCCTGAACACTGAAGTCAGATAGATGCAACCAAACATAATTATGATACCATAAAGGTAACTATCCGTTTGTGCTGGTCTAGTGGCACGTTGGTGTCGGTAGAATGTAACTCCCAGACCTAAAGGAGCGTGTGGCGAAATGACGACGGATTTCCTCCCGATTCAGGCGATCGATTATGTGGAGTACTACGTGGGAAATGCCAAGCAGGCCGCCCAGTTTTATCGGTCGGCCTTTGGCTTCACCGTCAAAGCCTATGCCGGGTTGGAAACGGGTGTGCGTGACCGGACTTCGTATTTCCTGGAGCAAGGCGAAGTCAGGCTGGTGCTGACCGGCGCGCTCGGGCCGGACGGGCCTGTGGCGGAGCAAATCCGGCGCCATGGCGACGGCATTCGGGACATCGCCCTGCGGGTCGATGACTGCGAAGCTGCGTTTCAGGCGACCGTCTCCCGGGGTGCGAAGGCCGTTATGGAGCCCACCCTCTTTTCGGACGAGCACGGCGAACTGAAGAAGGCGTCTATTGCTGCTTACGGCGACACCATTCACACCTTTGTTGAGCGGAAGAACTACAACGGCGTCTGGGCGCCGGGCTTCCGGGCCGTCGCCCCCGGCCCGAACACCACCGGCGAATCCACGGGCATTGCCGCGGTTGACCATATCGTTGGTAATGTCGAAGAGATGATGGAATGGGTCAAGTTCTATGAAGATGTGATGGGCTTTGCCCAGTTCCAAACCTTCGATGATAAGGACATTTCCACCGAGTACTCGGCCCTCATGTCCAAGGTGATGGCCGGCGGCAAGGGGAAGGTCAAGTTCCCGATTAACGAGCCGGCGAACGGGCGCAAGAAGTCGCAGATTCAGGAGTTCCTGGATTTCTACGGCGGCCCGGGCGCCCAGCATGTCGCCCTGATTACGGGCGATATTGTCAAGACGGTGGGCGAACTGCAGGCCCGCGGCGTGGAGTTCCTGAATACGCCGGATTCCTATTACGACGAGCTTGAGGGCCGGGTCGGTCAGATTCCCGAGCCCATGGACGAACTGCGTCGCCTGAAGATACTGGTGGACCGGGACGATGAGGGCTACCTGCTCCAGATTTTCAGCAAGCCCGTGCAGGACCGGCCCACCTTCTTCTTTGAGATCATTCAGCGGAAGGGCGCCCGTGGCTTTGGCAAGGGCAATTTCCGGGCACTGTTTGAGGCCATTGAACGGGAGCAGGAGCTCCGGGGGAATCTATGAGACTCGTCACCGTTTCGGTCGACAAGGTGCTGCGCCCCGGGCGTCTGCATGACGATGGCGTCATGGTATATGCCGCAACGCGGATGCAAGAGGTAGTGGGGGAGCCGGGTTACCGCCGGGAGATGGGGTGGGTGCCCGCCCCGGAGGTGAGGCTGCGGCCCCCGGTGCCGCATCCGCAGACCATTCGCGATTTCTATGCCTTTGAAGCACACGTGAAGAATGCCCGGGCCCGCAGGGGCCTGGGCATGATTCCCGAGTGGTATAACGCCCCGGTCTTCTATTTCAGTAACACGACCAACGTGTTCGGACCTGACGAGGAGATCCGGCGGCCCAGCTACACCAAAATGCTCGACTTTGAGCTGGAGGTGGCCGCCGTCATCGGGAAAATCGGGTACAACATCGATCCTGATGATGCGGAGCAGTATATCGCCGGGTTTATGATCATGAACGACTGGAGCGCCCGCGACGTGCAGCGGGAGGAGATGAAGGTGGGCCTCGGCCCCGCCAAGGGCAAGGACTTTGCCACCTCCTTCGGCCCCTGGATTCTGACCACTGACGAACTGGCCGATCGCCGCGTCGGGCCCGGCCTGCGCTACAACCTGGAGATGGTCGCCCGCATAAACGGGAAGGAAGTGAGCCGGGGCAACCTGGCTGATATGCACTTCCACTGGGGCGAGTTGCTGGCCCGGGCCAGCCAGGATTGCATGCTCCAACCCGGCGAGATCATCGGGTCGGGCACGGTGGGCACGGGCTGCCTGCTTGAGACCGGGGCCGCCCCCTGGTTGGAACCCGGCGATGAAGTCGAGCTGGAAGTGGAGCGGCTCGGCGTGCTGAGAAACTTGGTGAGGTGACAAACCATGCCTTTCTACGTCAGCCGGGGCCAGGTGCCCCACAAGCGGCATGTCCAGTTCCGCAAGCCCGACGGCGGCCTTTACCGGGAGCAGGTCATGGGCACCCGGGGCTTCTCGGGCATTCAATCGATCCTGTACCACATCAACCCGCCCACAGCGGTGCAGCGGGTGGATGACCTGGGACCGGTCGTCCACGAGTACGAGCCGGAGGGCGCCCTGCGCCACCGCCACTTCCGCACGGCGCCCATCGAACCTGGCGGCGACATCGTCACCGGGCGGCGGCTGCTTATGGGCAACAGCGACGTGGTCGTCTCGCTGGTGCGGCCCACGGAACCCATGGAATATTTCTACCGCAACGGTGAGGCCGACGAGGTGCTCTTCATTCATGCGGGGCGCGGCCGGCTCCAGACCAACTACGGCTCGCTGCCCTACGGCCCCGGCGATTACCTCGTGATTCCCATCGGCACCACCTGGCGCATGCTGCCGGAGGGCGGCGAGCCGCACCGGGTGCTGGCGGTGGAGTCGTTCGGGCCGGTGGTGCCGCCCAAGCGCTATTTCAACGAGTGGGGACAACTGCTGGAGCACAGCCCGTACTGCGAGCGCGACATGCGGGTGCCCGACGAACTGGAGACCTTCGATGAGCAGGGCGAGTTTGAAGTGCGGGTCAAGGCGAACGGCCGCCTGACCGCCTGCTTCTTCGGCTTCCACCCGCTCGACGTGGTGGGCTGGGACGGGTATCTGCACCCGTACGCCCTCTCCATTCACGACTTCGAGCCAATTACGGGGCGGATTCACCAGCCCCCGCCCGTTCATCAGACGTTCGAAGGGCCGGGCTTTGTGCTCTGCTCGTTTGTGCCGCGCCTGTTTGACTATCATCCGCAGGCGATTCCGGTGCCCTACAATCACAGTAATGTCGACTCCGATGAGGTCATCTATTATGTAGATGGGAACTTCATGAGCCGGCGGGGCATTGAGCCGGCTTCGGTGACGCTTCACCCCCGGGGGATTCCCCACGGGCCGCACCCCGGCGCCGTTGAGGGCAGCCTGGGCAAGGAGAAGACCGAGGAGCTGGCGGTGATGATCGACACCTTCCATCCCTTGCGGATTGGGAAGGGGATGCTGGCCCTGGAGGACCCGGGTTATATGAACTCATGGAAGGTCGGTGGCAGATGATAATCGATCCGTCTACCATGCCCTGGCTCCATGCTTACAGGTTGATGATCGGCTCGATTTTGCCGCGCCCCATCGCATGGGTCTCTACTACGAGCAAGGAGGGCGTCCACAATCTGGCGCCCTTCAGCTTTTTCACGGCGGTGGCTGCGGAGCCCATGACCATTTGCTTCAGCCCCATGCGGCGGGGCAGCGATGGCGGCAAAAAAGATACGCTTGCGAATATCGAGGAAACCGGCGAGTTCGTGGTGAATATCGTTTCCGAAGCACTTGCAGAGGCGATGAACCGGACCGCTGCCGACCTGCCGCCTGAGGTGGATGAGTTCCAGGTGGCGGGGCTGACGCCGGTGGCTTCGGCCACGGTGCGGGCGCCCCGGGTCGGCGAGTGCCTGGTCGCCTACGAATGCCGGCTGCTTCAGGTGGTGCATGTGGGCGAGGCGAAGCCCGGGGCGGGCGCCCTGGTGCTGGGCACCGTCCAGCGCCTGTACGTGGCCGACGAGGTGCTCGACCAGGGGCGCATCAAGCTGGACCTGCTTCAGCCCATCGGCCGGATGGCCGGAAACGACTATGTCCGCTGCACGGATCGCTTCAGCGTCGAACGACCGACCACCGGGAGGTAACCGCAACCATGCCCTCTACCGTCAAGCTTCTCGACTTGTCCCCGAAGTGGCTGCGTTTCTACGAACTCGCGAAGGATGAGCCGGACCCGGAACGGCGGTGGCAGCTGTGGCATGAGCATTATCGGTTCGCCGCGATTCCGCCGACCCCGGCGGGTCTGGAGCGGGCCCGTGAAATGCTGGATGGGTCGTTCGACCGGTATCCGACCGCACTGGATGCGATCGCGGCCGGGGCGCCGGGCTTCCGCCCGCAGCCGCAGGCTTCGCTGGAGGCGGTCTGCCGGGCGCTGAATTTCGACGGCGATATGACGGTGGAGTGCGTGCTGTACGTCGGCAACTTCGAGGGCAACGCGTTCGCCTATACGATGAACGGCGTGGCGCGGGTCCATTTCCCGGTGGAAACGCATGAGCAACGGGATATTACCATGGCGCATGAGTTCGCCCACGTGGTGCATGAGCGGCTGTGCGGGGCGGAGGGATACGTGACCCCAATCGCGGTGCTGGCGATGAAGGAAGGGATCGCTATGCACACCGCAAAGGCGGTGGCGCCCGGGGAGCCGGATGTGATGTACATTAGTCACCTGGAGCCAGCCTGGATGGAGCGCTGCCAGGCGAAGCACCGGGCGATTCTGGAGGGGATTCAGCCCTTCCTTAGCGAGGCGAGCGAGGCGGCCATGTGGCGCTTCACCATGGGCACGGGCACCACGGGCGAGGGGCGCGAGGTTTACTACGTGGGCTGGCATGTGGTGGGGCATTTGCTCCGGCAGGGGCGGACGCTGGGCGAACTGGCCCGGCTCGGGGAGAGCGAGATTCTCGCCACGGTCCAGGCGACGGTGGGCGCGCTGCTGCGAGGGTAGGGGGAGAGCCGCCTCGCGTCGGTGTCACCGCCAACTGGGCGCCGAAGGGTCACAGGCATCACTAGCAAGACCGCATCCGAAAGGGTGCGGTTTTTCCAATGGGGAGGGGATTTTGTCCCCTGCACTGAATTTTTAGGTCACATCACACGATCCGCCGCGGAGGTGCCCCACCCCATGCCGCGTGAAGCCATTCTTCCCCCTGAAATCTCCCAGCAATTTCTCCAGGCGTTCGAGGCGGTTGCCGGCAGCCCGTCCATTCCCGACTGGTATCTGAACTTGCCAAAGGAACCCTGCCCGATCAGCGAGGCAGAGCGAATGCAGGGTCTGGCGACCATTTGGGCGCAGGCCCGGGCCAGTTTCGCGTTTTGGGCCGAACTGCCCGCTGAACTGGACTGGGACGCTGAGTTCCGGCGCTTCCTGCCCCTGGTTGCGGCAGCCGCCGACCCTGCCGACTACTACCGGCTGCTCCGGTGCTTTATCGCCCTGCTGCGGGAGGGCCACAGCTACATCATGCAGCCGCCCTGGATCGATAATCGGGTCCGGCCTGCCCTCGCCATTTACCCGGTTGAGGGGCAGCCCGTTGTGATCCGGGGAAACGCGCTTCCCATTGGCACCGTCATTACAAGTGTCGACGATACGCCGGTTGAAGCGATGTTGCCTGGACTGCTGAAGCTTGCATGCGCTGCACCCGAGCACAGCCGCCTGACCCAGGCCATGGGCGCCCTCCTGGAAGGTCCCCGGGGCACGCAGGTCCGGGTCGGCGCCCGCCGGCCTGACGGCACCGAGAGCACCGTTACTGTGACCCGGGACGGCGCCCTGGCCCCGGTAGCGCTCTGTGAGCGGGAAGATCTGCCCGGCGGCGCGACTGTCGTGCGCATAGGCGCCTGGCATCCCGAGACAGTGGTGGACCTTTTCAACGAGGCCTTCCCACACTTTGAAGGCGTCCGCGGTCTGATCATCGACCTGCGCCGCAACGGGGGCGGGAACAGCGCCTTCGGCGATGCGGTGCTCGCCCGGCTCATCGACGAGCCTGTGGAGGGGCGGGGCGTATCCTATCATCCGCTGCACTGGGGCTCCATGCAGGGCCTGGGGCAGGGCGCCCCGGTGCTGACCGAGCACTGGAAGCCCGTGGCCCCGGACCTGGCCCGCCCCCGGTTCGCCGGCCCCGTGGCCGTGCTGACCGGCATGCAAACGGTCAGCGCCGGCGAAGACTTTGCCGCAGCGTTCCGGCTGGCTGACCGGGGCCCCCTGGTCGGGGAGCTGACGGCGGGCAGCACCGGAACCCCGGCCATCTTCCCGCTGCCGGGGGGCGGCGTGGGGGCGGTCTCGTCTACCCGGTGCGCTTACCGGGGGCGCGCGGCCTTCCAGGGCCGGGGCCTGGCGCCTGACGTGCCGGTGGCGCCGACCATCGCCGGCCTGGCCGCCGGGCGCGACGAGGTGCTGGAAGCGGCGCTGGCTGCGCTTAACACTTAGGGTCACGCGGTTTATATCTGCCAACCATTCTCCGATATCTATAAGTGTAAGACCCGTATGGAAAGAGGGTTGCCAAGTTGTTCAGACGTGTCTGGGCAGGTCTGCTGTCGCTCCTTCTGATCATGTGCACGCTTGCGACGACCGCCCCGCCGGCACTCGCGGCCATGCACGAAGAGGACTACCTCGAAGCCGCCCGCCAATTGAACCGGTATGGCCTGGTGCAGGGCGATGACCAGGGCTATCGGTTCTACTCGCAGCTTACCCGGGCCGAAATGGCCAAACTGCTGGTCTACTCCCTGGGCCTGCAAAATGATGCGCCCAGGTACCTGGGGCGTGGCGTGTTCGCCGACACCACCGGGCACTGGGCGGAGGGCATTATTGCCGTGGCCAAAACCACGGGCGTGATGCGTGGCTACCCAGAAGGCGACTTCCGGCCCCAGGCGCCGCTCACCTACGCCGAGGTGGTCACCGCGCTCTCACGCCTGGTCGGCCTGGAGGCCAGCGGTGAGCCCTGGCCGCGCACCTACCTGACCCCGGCGCAGGACGCCGGTATCATTCCCGAGCAAATGAACGTGCACCTCATGCTGGGCGACCCGGCTGCTCGGGGCGATGTGTTCGTCCTGCTCTGGCGGACCCTGTCCGTCGTCAAAAACGCACAGGGCCAGAACCTGCTCCGGCGTTACCTGGACACCACGGCGCCTACGCTGGCCGTTGACCCGCAGCCCAAGGAGACCGCTGACCTGACGCTCACCGTATCGGGTACTGTCAAGGATGCGGATCAGGTGCTGGTAAACGGGCAGTCCGCGACGGTTACCTTCGGCTCCTTCCGGCACGATGTCAGCCTGCGCCTCGGGCCCAACACCATTCGCGTGCAGGCGGTGGATATCGCCGGCAACGTTCGCGAAGAGGTCGTTCAGATTGAGCGCAAGCAGAGCCCCATTGGCGCCCTGGCCGTGACCGGGCCTGCTCAGGTCAAGGTCGGCCAGACGGCGAGCTACAGCGTCACCCTGAAGGATCAGAACGGCGAGGCCATCGCCGACCGGAAGGGGATTACGGCGGAAGTGCTGCCGGCCGCCCTCGGCTCCTTCGACGCGGTCACTGGGGTCTTTACCGCAGGCACGGTGCCGGGCGCCGGCTCGATTGTGGTGAAGGCCGGCTCGGCGCAGTCCAGCGTGGCGGTTACCACCATACCGGGCTCGCTGGACCATCTCCGCATCGATCCGCCCGTGGCGGGCGCTGCGGCCAAAGAAACCGTCACCTTCACGGTCAAGGGCTACGACCAGTATGAGAACTCGGTTGCCATCGGGGCGGTCCATTGGTCGGCCAGCGGCGGCACCATTGGGGCGACCACGGGCGTCTTTACGGTGCCCGACACGCCCGGCGTTTTCACGGTTACTGCCACAGCCAGCGGCAAAAGCGCCACTGCCACCGTGCAGCCGCTGAATTTCCAGGCTGCGTCGGTCCGGGTCACGGTGCCGACCAACGCGAACCTGAAGGCCAACGGCCTGGGCGAAATCACCATGACGGCCACCGTGCTGGACGATAAGGGTAACACCTTGACGGACTACAAGGGGAACCTCACCCTCACGTCGTCGGCGCCGGGCACAGCCAGCCCCACCGTCCAGAGCGTGCCGGTAACGGGCGGCGCCGCCCAGTTCACGGTGCGGGCGGGCACCATCCCCGGTACCGCCCAGATCAAGGCGTCCACCAACCTGACGGTCAGCGGAACGGCGCCGGTTACCGTGGCGCCGCAGCGCCTGCAGTCGATCCGTCTCGTCGGAACGGCGCTCTCCAATCACGTTAACAACGCAGCCACCGGCTATGTCGAGGCCATCGCCCTCGATGAAGACGGCAACCCCATGCGGTCGCCCCTGGCTGAAACGGTCGCCCTCCGCCTGCGGCTGAACATGGCCGGCTCCGGCGCAGCCCGGTTCATGTCCAACGGCCTGCCCGAGGCGATGATCGCCCTCAGCAGCGTCGACCCGACCACGGGCGACGTGCGGACCAGGACACATCTGCAATATGACAGCGGCATCGGCACGGTCCTGATCGAAGGAACTGCGCTGTCGACCATGTCGTGGGTGCAGATTCAGCCCGGTGCCCTGGTGGCGGACCAGGTCGGCCTGCCGGCCCGGGTCATGATTGAGCCCCTGGCCGACACCGGCGCCGGGCAGACCGCGAACATCGTGGTCGTCGTGCTGGACGCCAACGGCTTCCGTGTCACCCGCCCCGATGCCCTCGTCGGTGTGATAGTGCGGCTCCGTGATCAGAACGGCGTTACGTTGACGGGCACATCCGTCAGTGCGGGGCGCTGGCAGTTCCCCGTGACGCAGACGGTGGCGGGTACCTATACCTACACGGCCAGCTTACAGCCTACACCGGCTGAGGCGAGCCTGTCGGCCAGAGTCCTTCCCGCTCCCGTCGCCAGCTTGCGGGTAACCGCCGAACCGGCGTCTCTTCAGGCCGACAACGCCAGCCAGACCAAGCTCCGGGCGGAACTGGTTGACGTTTACGGCAATCGGGTCACGCAGCCTTCTTACCCTGTGACCTTCACCAAGGTGACAAACCGTGGCGCCGTGCAGACCTTCACAGCGCAGACGGTCAACTCGGCGACCGGTGTGGCCGAAGTGACGCTCCGGGCCGGAACCGTCGCCGCCAACGAAGATTTCGTGATCACGGTGGCTAACCCCGCGATGACGGCGAACTTCACGCTCACCGTGCGGGGTGTTCCCGACCGGCTGGCGCTCAGTTATGGCGACAACAACGGCAACAACGCACCCGGCGAGGCGGCTGATAACCTTGGGCGGGCCGGCCAGCCGCTCACCGTCTTTGTCGACGTGATGGACCGGAACGGCGCCGTTGCCACGTACGACCACGGTCGGGCGATTACCGTGACGGTCAAGAACATGCGCACCGGCGAGGAGCAGACCATTCCGCAGCCCACCACCATGAGCAACGGGCGGGCGGTCTTCCACGTCACCCGTTCCACGGCGGATCGGTATGCCCTGAAGGCCCAGTCGGCCGGCCTTTCGCCGGCTACGACGGCAGGCTACGGCGGCCCGGTGGCCGACGCCATCTTCCAGCCGGCTTCGGGTCTGCGACTGGCGGTAACCCCCGATCTGTCCACCCTCCGGGTCGGCGGTGGCAGCAACTACGCCTTCATTAAGGCGACACTGCTTGATGCCGCCGGCAACCCGGTCAATAATCAGACCGGACGTCCGATTCCCGTCGTGCTTGAGCTGGCGCCCGAATCGAACGGCGCCTTCGCCTACGGCACCTTTACGGTCGATAACCTGGCGGGCAGCACCTCCACCCTGAAGAAGAGTGTGGAGATCGCACCGGGTGCCTCGGAGAGCGACGGGGTCCGCTTCTTCAGCGGCGCCGCCGCCGGCTCGAAGACGGTCAACTGGTCGGCTCAGGACGGCACCACGGGTTCGTTCAGCATCGCCACGGTGGCTGCGACGGCGCCGAATGACGTTCTGGTGACGACCCATCCTGTGCCGCTCGAACCCTGGACGGGCGTGCCGATGGCTCTGACCGGCCAGGAACTGATCATCACCATACGCGACAGCAACGGCGTGCGTATGAGCGATGCATCTGGCCCGGTGACGGTGACCATGAAGGATGCCGACACCCGCATTGTGCTGACCTGGGACGGCAACCTGCAGGGCTACCAGACCAGGGGACCGGCCTATCCCAGCACCTTCACCGTGAACGCTGACCGCGGTCAGGCCAAGGTAATCGTGCGGGCCAATACGTCGGGCATGAAGCTGTATGACGTTACGTACCGGCATACCGATAACACGGAGAGAAAAGTGCAGGCCAACGGCATGTTCCTGCCTAAAGGGGCAGAGAACATGGAGGTCACCGCCTCGGCTGAGCGGATTCGGCGGGACGGCAGTGTCATGCTATCCGCCCGGATTCTGGATCAGAACGGGCAAACCGTGACTGCCGCCGCCGGTACAGTAACCTTTGTGGCACTGCCAGGGTCGCCGATCACAGCACCACTGTCGGTCACGGTTCCGATCATTGGCGGAGTGGCTTCGGCGACGTTTGCCTCCAACCGGAGCGTATCCGGCCAGGAGATCGCTGCCAACTTCTACGTTGAATCGACTGTCCGGCGGGCATCGACCGATACGGTGCTCGCGGGAAATATCACCGTGATTGTAGATGACCTGGCGCCGAGCCTGAGCGGCGTCTCGTTCCGGCAGGGGCCCATTGCAGCCGGGGCAGGGACCCTCAATACCGAAGATGAGATTGTGCTGACCTTCAGCGAGCCGGTGAATGCGGGCGACCTGGTAGCCGGGTTGACCCGGGGCGGTTCACTAAGCCCGGCCGGCACATCCATCAACATCATCGGTTCGGATATCGACTTCAACGGCCTTGCCGGATTGGACAAGGTCACACTCAACGGAACCACCTTCTCCGCACTGGCAGATTTCACGATTGCCACCATCTCCCTTAACGCAACGGGAACCACACTGACCATTCGTCTGGGCGCCCGTACAGCCGGCACCGATCCGACGCTGACGGCTCCGGCTACGACTGCCGATCTGGTCACTACCGTTCCGCTGAGGGATGCGGTGGGCCAGGAGCGCCTCAGTCCCTTCGCTGCTGCCCCGGTAACCGGAGCGTTCTAGACCTTCACCTGCATGCGAAAGGACCTCGCCCGACGTTGGGCGAGGTCCTTTCGCAAATTTCACGGCAGAGAGGCACCACCACGGATGAAGTCACGAAACCAGTAAGCGCTGTCCTTCGGCGTGCGTCTGAGCGTATCGAAGTCGACGTGGACCAGGCCGAAGCGTTTGCTGACACCGTGGTGCCATTCCAGATTGTCCAGAAACGACCAAACATAATAGCCCTGCACGTCCACGCCCGCTGCCATGGCCTGCCCCACGGCACGTATGTGCGCCTGCAAGTACCTGATCCGCTCCACATCATGGACGCCTCCGTCAGGCGACACCTGATCGGCGAAAG
>JARBUG010000265.1 GCA_029239785.1 Symbiobacteriaceae bacterium
AGCAGATCTTTCTGCGGGGTGAAAACAACGCCCGCGACCCGGCCCAAATCCAGAAGATCCGCGAAAAGTGGGGGCTGGATAAGCCCTTCATTGTGCAGTATGGCACCTGGCTGAAACGCCTCATTATCCACGGCGACTTGGGCAATTCATTCACTTCGCAGCAACCTGTGGTAAAGTCTTGGATGGCGCGGCTCCCGGCCACCCTCAAGTTGAATGTCGCTCAGCTGATTCTGGTCTTTACCCTCTCCATTCCCCTGGGGATCATCTGTGCGGTACGACAATATTCCTGGGTCGACTATCTATCACAGACATTTTCGTTCCTGGGTTTCTCTATGCCGACGTTCTGGATTGGGCTTATGCTCATTCTGTTCATTGCACTGCCATCTGGCGGAGCGATTCCCACCAACGGGTATCAGTCGTACGACGTGACGCCTGAAACCCATACGTGGCTCGGCATTTTCCTGGACAGGGCAAGGTACATGATCTTGCCACTTGCCACCCTGACCATATCTGGCATGGCGGTTATTACGCGCTATATGCGCAACTCCATGTTGGAAGTCCTCAAGGAAGACTACATTCGATCCGCCCGGGCCAAAGGGCTCTCCGAGCGGGTTGTCGTTTACAAGCACGCCATGAGGAACGCCCTGCTACCCATCATCACGATTATGGGTGCCTTCATCGGCACCATGTTTGACGGCGCTGCCATCACCGAAATCATCTTCTCCTGGCCGGGTGTTGGACAGTACGGCCTGGGTGCCGTTACTTCGCAGGACCATCCCGTCGTGATGGCGCTGCTGCTCTTTGGTTTCTTGCTCGGGACCCTGGCCAGTTTCGGCACCGACATTGTTTACACGCTGGTCGACCCGCGCATTCGCTACTCGTAGGGGGGAACACCCATGGCGGCGGTACCCGCCCGACCGAATTTGAACGATGGTTTCAACGAGCATGGCTTAGGCAAAGCGGAAAAATACTACGTGGCAGTCTGGCGCCGTTTCCGGCGCAGCAAGTCAGCCCTATTTGGATTGACAGTCCTGGTAATCTTGATCACCGTGGCCATTTTTGCTCCGCAGCTGGCGCCGCAGAAGTGGGACTTCTTTGACCTGGCCCTGAAAAACAAGCCCCCCTCGCCGGAGCACTGGTTCGGCACCGATCAGTTCGGTCGCGACGTTTTGAGCCGGATCATTTGGGGCGCCCGCATCTCCTTGTCGGTAGGCTTTGTGGCCGCCAGCGTAGCGGTGCTGATCGGTGCCGCCTGGGGCGCCATTGCCGGCTATTACGCCGGCAGTTGGCTGGACGTCACCATGATGCGCATTGCCGAAGCGATCGACAACGTCCCTACGCTGACGCTGCTGATCGTGGTTTCATCCGTCATCAGCCGGAGCGTTTTTACGGTCATGCTGGTCATTGGCCTGACTTCATGGTCGGGGCTTGCGTTCCTGGTACGAGCGCAGTTCCTGTCGCTGCGAGAGCGCGACTATGTGCAGGCGGCAGCGGCCCTGGGCGCCCTGGACCGGCGCATCATCTTCCGGCACGTGCTGCCCAATGTCGTCACGATCATTATCGTGAACGCGACGCTGCGCATTGGCGGTGCCATTCTGGCCGAAACGGCGCTGAACTTCCTGGGCTTTGGCGCGCCGCCGCCCTTCCCGACCTGGGGCGAAATGATGTCCTCCGGCCGCAACTTCATGCGTGTGGCGCCGTGGATTACAACCATTCCGGGCATTTTCATCACCCTGACGGTGCTGTCGTTTAACTTCGTTGGCGATGGCCTGCGCGACGCCCTTGACCCCAAGATGAAGCGGTAATTGACAAGGCGTACCCCGTGGGGTAACCTTTGCCCAGGGGGTGTCGCTGTTGCGGATCAAGGAGACCAATCCAGCACTCTTCGAGGACCTTATGAAGCGGCTGAAGCGCATTGAAGGACAGGCCCGCGGCATCCAGCGCATGTTGGATGAGGGTGAAGACTGCGAGCAGGTCATCATCCAGCTGGGCGCCATGAAGGCGGCTATCAATCGCGTGGGCATGAAGGCGGTTGCCTGCAGCCTCGGGCATAAGGTCGTCGACGCCATTAAGAACGGCGAAGACACGGATGATGCTGTGGACCAGGTCATCGAGCAGTTCATTAAACTCGGGTAGAACAGAAAAACGGTCGGCTGCTGGTGCAGTCGACCGTTCTTGCTTGCGTTTTGCACTACTGGGCGGTGAGGGTCGCCAGCGCCTGGTCAAGAATTCGCTGCAGTTCGGCCTTGGGGCGGAAACCAACCAGTTGGCCCACGGCCGACCCGTTGTTGAACAGAATCATGGTGGGGATGGAGGCGACGCCAAACTGACCGGCATAGCGCTGGTTTTCGTCGACGTTCAGCTTGACGATTTTGAGGCGGCCGCCGCTGGTTTGCGCGATCTCCTCAAGCACGGGGGCGATCATTTTGCAGGGGCCGCACCAGGGGGCCCAGAAGTCGACGAGCACGGGAACATTTGCTTTGAGCACTTCGGCCTCAAAGGTATCATCGGTAATGGGCACGGTAAACTGCGCCATGTGGAACTCCTCCTTCGTACATATACCCGGTACCGTATCCTTTCACATTTTGAGACGCTGCCTGCTGCTGCACAGATACGGACGCACCTGAGGGCCGATGTACAAAAGTACTGGTACAAACTCGCAGAACTTTTGCCGCGCCATGGCAAGGGAATGTGTTACAATAGCGAAGGCAACTTTGGTAAACGGTTTAGCAAAAGTCGCTGTGCTGGGCATGCCGCTCTGGTGGCACACTAGCATCGTATTTCAGGAGGTGACCCGGACGTGACCTCATATCGCCGGCCTGTAGCTTTGATCGTGCTGGACGGCTGGGGCGTTAACCCCAACCCGACCGCAAACGCCATCGCCACGGCGAAGCACCCGAATTTCGATCGCATTCTGGCGAAGTACCCGAATACGACGCTCACCGCTTCCGGGGAGGCCGTTGGCCTTCTGCCCGGTCAGATGGGCGACTCAAATGTTGGCCACCTCAATTTGGGCGCCGGGCGCATCGTCTACCAGACGCTCGTCCGCATTTATCGCGCCATTCGGGATGGCTCGTTCTTCAAGCTGCCCGCCTGGCAGGTCGCGCTGGACCGGGCCAAGGCGAGCGGCCGCCTGCACATGATGGGGCTCGTTTCGGACGGTGGCGTGCACAGCCACATCGACCACCTGTTTGCGCTGATCGACATGGCGAAGGCAGCGGGCATTAAGGAAGTTTACATACATGCTTTCCTTGACGGCCGCGACGTTCCGCCCCAGTCAGCCCTGACATACCTTCCGCCGCTGGAGCGGAAGCTGGCCGAAGTCGGCCTTGGCAAGATTGCGACCGTTTCGGGCCGCTACTACGCCATGGACCGTGACAAGCGGTGGGAGCGGGTGGAGAAGGCCTTTCTGACACTGACCCAGGGACAGGGCCAGACCGCTGCTTCTGCTGAGGCGGCTGTTACGAATGCCTACGAGCGCGGCGAAAACGACGAGTTTGTCCTGCCGACGGTGATTGAAGGCGTTGACGGCCGGATGATGGCTGAAGACGGCGTGATTTTCTTCAATTTCCGCCCCGACCGGGCCCGGGAAATCAGCCGTGCTCTGCACGAAACCGCCTTTGACGGCTTCAAGCGGCCCGAGGGCTATCAGCCCGTGCAGATTGTGGCGATGACCCAGTACGATCAGACCTTTACCACGATTCCTTCGGCCTTCGGCCCGGAATTTGTGGATACGCCCATGGGCCAGGTGGTCTCCGAAGCCGGCCTCCGGCAGCTGCGCATCGCCGAAACGGAGAAGTACCCGCACGTAACGTACTTCTTTAACGGTGGTGAGGAGACGGTTTTCCCGGGCGAAGAGCGGGTGATGGTCCAGTCGCCCAAGGTGGCAACCTATGACCTGCAGCCGGAAATGAGCGCGCACGGCATTACCGAGGAAGCGGTCAAGTGGATCAAGCACGACAAACTGGACTTCATGGTGCTGAACTTTGCCAACCCTGATATGGTCGGCCACACCGGTGACTTTAACGCCGCAGTGAAGGCCATTGAAACGGTTGACGAGTGCCTGGGCCGGGTGCTGGACGCCCTCCTGGAGAAGGGCGGTGCAGCCATGGTGCTGGCCGACCACGGCAACTCCGACCAGATGGTCGACTACGAGACCGGCGCTCCCCATACCAACCATACCCTGAACCCCGTGCCGTGCATCCTTGTGGATGAGACCCGGCTCGGTGTGAAGCTCAACGAAGGTGTTCTTGCGAACGCCGCCCCCACGCTCCTGGAAGTCATTGGGCTGCCGA
>JARBUG010000266.1 GCA_029239785.1 Symbiobacteriaceae bacterium
AACCTCCGCCCCGGCCCGGACCGACTTACCCGCAACCAGCACCGGCACGTACTCGCGGGTGTGATCCGTTCCCGGGTGGGTCGGGTCGTTGCCATGGTCGGCCGTAATGGCGACCACATCATCAGGCCCCAGTTTGGCCAAGATGGCCGGCAGCGCTTCATCAAACTCCATCAGCGCCTTTGCATACCCCTCCACATCGCGCCGGTGGCCAAAGAGCATGTCGAAATCGACCAGATTGGCGAAGATGAGCCCGGGCTCACGCTTATCCAGGCACTCGTGAATCACCCGAATGCCGTCGGCGTTATCCTTGGTGTGCTCGGCAAACGTAATGCCGTGTCCGGAGAAGATGTCCTCGATTTTGCCGACGGCCTGCACCGACATCCCGGCATGCTTGATATCGTCCAGCAGCATGTGCGGCGGCTCGATGGCGTAGTCCTTCCGATTGGAAGTCCGCTTAAACGTGGCGGCGCTGGTGCCAACGAACGGCCGGGCGATCACACGGCCGACCCGGTGGGGCGGCACCAGCATCTCCCGGGCAATGCGGCTCACCTCATACAGCCGCTCCAGGCCAAAGCTCTCTTCACTCGCCGCCACCTGGAAGACCGAGTCGGCGCTGGTGTAAACGATGGGCAGACCCGTGCGCAGGTGCTCTTCGCCCAGTTCTTTGATGATCTCCGTGCCCGAGGCCACGCAGTTGCCCAGCACACCCGGCAGCCCGGTCCGGCGGCAGAACTCATCGATCAGGTCCTGCGGAAAACCCTCGGGATATGTACGAAAAGGCGCCGTCGGCGGAACGCCGACCATTTCAAAGTGGCCCGTCATTGTGTCCTTGCCGTGTGACGCAAGCGCCATCCGGCCAAAGGCGCCGGTGGGCGCCGCCGCGGCGGGCGTGCCTTCCATCTTCACAATGTTCCCAAGCCCCAGCCGGCCCAGGTTGGGCAGGGAGAGCCCCCCACGGGCGGCCGCCATATTGGAGAGCGTGTTGCTGCCGGCATCGCCCCATTCGGGCGCATCGGGTAGCGCCCCGGCCCCCACGCTGTCCAGGACGATTAGCAGCACACGGCCTGTCTTCACCATAGCAAAACATCCCCTATTTTCAAGCGATAATCTCCGGCAGGCACTACTATAGCACAGAAGCGGCAAGGGCGGCCACTTCTGGCCGCCCGGTCATCATGCAGATAAAATCAGTCCAGCGCCTACGCCCGCGGATGCGCTTTGGCGTAAACCTCCTTCAGGCGGCCCCTGGTTACCTGGGTGTAAATCTGCGTGGTGGAAATGTCGGCGTGACCGAGCATCTCCTGAACGGAGCGCAGGTCGGCCCCGTTCTCCAGCAGGTGCGTCGCAAAGGAGTGGCGCAGCGTGTGCGGCGTGATCTCCTTTTCGATCTTCGCATCATCGGCGTACTTCTTGACGATCTTCCAGAAGCCCTGGCGAGTCAGCCGGTGGCCGTGGTGGTTGACGAAGAGCGCCTGCTCCTCCCGTTCACGGACCAGCCGGGGCCGGGCCACGCCCAGGTAGTCGCGGCACGACTGAATCGCCAGCGACCCCAGCGGCACAATCCGCTCCTTGGAGCCCTTCCCCGAGCACTTGATGTAACCCATTTCGAGATTGACGTCGGTCACGTCGAGGGAGACCAGTTCGGAGACCCGAATGCCCGTCGCATAGAGCAGTTCCAGCATGGCCCGGTCACGCACGCCCGCGGCCTGGCCGGCATCGGGCTGCGCCAGCAGCCGCTCCACCTCGCCAACCGAGAGCACCTTGGGCAGCCGCTTTTCGAGCTTGGGTGATTCCAGGTTGGCCGTGGGATCGTCGTGAATCCGCTTCTCACGCACCAGGAACTGATAGAACGCCTTCAGCGCCGCCAGCCGCCGGGCAATGGTCGCGGTTGCCTTCCCCTGGGACTGCAAGTACAGTAAATAGTTTACGATGGTTGTCCTGGAGACCGAATCAAGAGCGGACTCCTCGTCGGTATCCAGAAATTCGGAATACTGGCGGAGATCCCGCCCGTAGGACTCCAGCGTGTTTACTGCCAAGCCCCGTTCCACGCTGAGGTAGTTGATAAACTCATGGATCAGCTTTTTCATCCAGCATCCCCTTCGCGCCTGTTGTGGTAATCATTCTCTCGCATATTGGGGCGAATTATGCGTGGGGCTTGGCCGTTTTTGTCAATTCTACATAACGCGGAGCATTCCTGCTCCCAAAGAAGTCGCGCCCCCGAGGTGACAAATCGCGTTACCGGTGTAACCTTATGACGACCTCACGATGCGTATGACAGGGCCTGCCCCGATTTCGCCCCAGGCGGCAAGGGCCTTCACGGCGCTGGGGCGAACTGTCCGGTAAGCGAGTAAACAAAGAGGTGATCTGCATGGCCCGGCGGCCGAAGGAGTACATCGTTCACGTAACGCATCGGTCCGTCCATAATCCCGAGGCGTATCAGCGGGGGCTTGAACTCTGGGCGACCTATCTGGCGGAAAACCTGAGCAAACCGCAAGCCGGGGGCGTGCGGGCGGACAGAGACGACGCCGATGCCTGAGCCAGATGCAGACAACAGGCCCTGTACTGCTTCGTGCGAAGCAATACAGGGCCTGTCTGCTGCGCTGCAACTAGATGCTGTGGTCCAGCACCGTTGTAAGCGGCACATACTGGAGATTGTGCGCCAGGGCGACCGCTTCATAGACCACGTGACCGCCCACCACGTTGGCGCCCTTGGCGAGGGCCGGATTATCGAGCATCGCCTTGCGCCAGCCCTTGTTGGCCAACTGCAGGGCATAGGGCAGGGTGACGTTGGTCAGCGCATAGGTAGATGTGCGGGGCACGGCGCCGGGCATATTGGCCACCGAATAATGGATCACGCCGAACTTTTCGTAGACGGGGTCCATATGGGTGGTGACCCGGTCGATCGTCTCCACGGAGCCGCCTTGGTCGATGGCCACGTCGACGATGACGGAGCCGGGCCGCATGGCTTTGACCATCTCGGTGGTGACCAGGTGGGGCGCCCGGGCGCCCGGAATCAGCACTGCGCCGATCAGCAGGTCGGCCTTGGCCACTTCGGCCGCGATGACGTACTCGTTGGATACCCGGGTCCGAATCCGGCCAAAGAAGACGTCGTCCAGATAACGGAGCCGGTCGGGGTTGATGTCGATCATCACCACATCGGCGCCGAGGCCCATGGCGATTTTCGCGGCGTTGGTACCCACCACGCCGCCACCGACGATGACAACCGTGCCGGGCGCCACGCCGGGCACGCCGCCCAGCAGCACGCCACGCCCGCCGTGCGCCTTTTCAAGGAAGTGGGCGCCGATCTGCACCGACATGCGGCCGGCCACTTCGCTCATGGGCGTCAGCAGGGGCAGGGAGCGATCGGCCAGCTGTACGGTTTCGTAGGCAACGGCCACGACCTTCCGCTCCACCAGCTTCCGGGTCAGCTCCGGCTCCGGCGCCAGGTGCAGGTAGGTAAACAGGATCTGACCGTCGTGGAACAGGTCATACTCCGCCGGCAGCGGCTCCTTCACCTTGATGATCATGTCCGCCGCATCGTAGATTTCCTTGGCTGTGGCGAGCAGGGTGGCACCGGCGCCGGTATACTCCTGGTCTTCAAAGCCGCTCCCCTTGCCGGCCCCCTTCTCCACCACGACCTTGTGTCCGGCCTTTGCCATGGCGGACACGCCAGCGGGGGTCAGGCCCACCCGGTTCTCGTATGCCTTGATCTCCTTCGGTACGCCAACCAGCACGTGCGTCTCTCTCCTTCCGCACCTAGCCCGGGCGCCGTGCAAGGCACAGGTCCCGGGTGGTCTCTGATGTAGGGTGTGTGCATCGACCAGCTCTTACGCGACAGTCGGATCTGGAGGCAGATACCATCTGGATTATGGCAGATAGATGGATAGAAAGGCAATACCCCGGCACCAAAGTGCCGGGGCTCTCCCCTCCTTCAGGGTGCGCCGCCTCTCCTTCGCTAGACCTTCTCGGCGCTGGCGCCATTTACGGTTTCCGTGCGGCATCGCCGCTGAACGGCGCCGCACTAGACCTTCTCGGCGCTGGCGCCATTTACGGTTTCCGTGCGGCATCGCCGCTGAACGGCGCCGCACTAGGATAAGTGCAAGAGTGAGACAGCCCATTTGGCCAGTTCGGGCGTCACGTATCCTTCGATCAGGCTGGCAACAAGGAGCACCAGCCCCATCACCAGCGTGGCGCCGGTGAAGCGGGCCAGCGCCGGATAGAAATTGGGCACGCGGCGCCGCTCGATCCACGAGCGAAGCACCTGGAGCGAGAACGCGGCCGCTGCGGCCGCTCCCAGC
>JARBUG010000267.1 GCA_029239785.1 Symbiobacteriaceae bacterium
ATATGCTGAACGTGCCTGCCGCCAAGCAGTCCATCTACCAGAAGTACAGCGGCTTCATGCAGTCGATTACCGATGCCACGCAGAAGGTGGACGACGTGAAGGTGATGGCCGGCACGCTGGCCACCGCCCTGCAGAGCGCCCTGAACCCCACCAGCCCCGGGGCGGTGGCGACCAAGGTCGCCATGCAGCACGGCGCCTCCGGGCAGATCGGCGGCGCCTACGCCATGGCGGCCGCCCTGCAGGCCCGGGTGAATAGTGCCCAGGCTGGTGGTTCTACGCTGTCGCAAGGCGGTGCCGTCCCGGTGATCTTCTCGGGCGGCCCGCTCAAGGTGGTGATCGTGGAGGATCAGACCAAGAGCTGGATCGACAGCCTGAAGCCCGTCGGCTTCGCCGCCGCCGGTGGCGCCTTTATCGGCAACCTGATCGGCGGCGTGGCGGGCGCCTTCGTCAACCCGCTGGCCTACATCAAGATGTTCGAGGCGGGCACGGAGTTGCTCAAAAGCCTGGAACGGTTGATGCCCCAGTTCTTCAGCTTCATTGACGGGCCGCTGAACACCATGTTTGACAAGCTGCTGACGGGCGCCCAGTACGTACAGAACTTCCTGGACTCCGCCATGGGCTATCTGAGCTGGCTCATTACTGGCTTTGGCGACAGCGGCTGGATTACCAAATCGGTCCTGGGCTTCTTCGATGCCGCGCTACTGTGGGCCACCAGCCGGGTGACCGCCCTGCTGGACTGGGCCTCCCGAACACTGCAATCGGTCAACCAATGGCTCTTTTCCACCATCTCCGTCATGGTGGAGAACCTCTTTAACACCGTGGTGGACACCATCATCAACACGGTGATCTCCCGGTTGCTCAACTTCATCCGCCGGGCGTGGGGTGAGCTCTGGGGCGCCATACGGGGCATTCAGGCCGGCATGTCGGCCTTTGGCAGTTGGACCGGCAGCCTCTTTGCCAACATCATGGCGAACATCCACAACGCCATCGCCAGCGGCGTCAACGCCATGGCAGGGCCGATCAACGCAATGCTCCGGGCGAAGGCCTGGATCAGTGACACCCCCTACGTCCCCATGTCGCCGATGGCAACGAAGGCCGTGCCCCAGGTGGCCAGCCTCGACTTCATCGATGCGATGACCCGGGGGCACACACAGGGGCTGAATGAGGCCCGGTCGGTCTTCCCCTGGAACCTGAACAGCCAGACCGTTAAGCAGACGGCCCTGCAGCCCTGGCTGCCGTCGCAGGGCCTGCAGACCCCGCCCGCCATGGGCAGACTGCCCAAGCTCGCACTGCCGGGCCTCTCGCTTCCCGGCGCCGCACAGCCCGGCCAGGGCGATGGCTCCGGCGGCAGCGTGACGGTGCAGGGCGGCATCCATATTACGGTCCAGGCCGCGGCGGTCAATGCCGACAACCTGGACATGCTGGCCCGGGAACTGGCCGAGCGGATGATGGAGGAGCTGGAGCGGGTGGGCAACATGCGCCTCTCCAGGCAGGGGCGGCCGCTGCTGGCCCCACAGTAAGGGGGGAGCGCCACCATGGCCACAGGACCGATCAGACGGGGGCATATCTCCTGTCCCACCAACATTCCGCCCCTGCTCTACCACTTTCAGTTCAACCCGGCGGAGGTCTCGATTACCAAGACCGCCGTTTACGACAGCGAAGGGCTCTCCAAAAGCAAGGGCGCCAGTCTGCTGACGGCCGCCGGCCGCGGCTCCTACCTGCAGGCGATGAACCAGGGCAGCCGGCTCAGCCAGGCCGCCGGTTTCGTCAGCACGGCGGATGCCAAGCGGTTCAGCAAGGAAGGCGACCGGATTCTCAAGTTCAAGCTCTTTATCGATGGCACCGAGCCGGGGCCGCGGGAGCAGTCCGGCATGCGGTCATCCGAGCGCATGTCGATTGTGGACGACCTGGCCCTGCTGGAGTCCTTCCTGGTCCCCGCCCCCGGCAACGTGGTTGACATTGGGGTCGCGGGCAAGGCGGCCCTGGATAACTGGAAGGCCAAGCGGGAGTTTCAGTCGCAGGACTGGGCGGCCATCTGGTACGCCCAGCCCCCTGTCGCCAGCGTCGGTCTGGGCGATATCAGCTTTGACGGCTGGGTCACTGAAATGAGCACCACCATTACCCAGTGGAGCCCGAGCCTGGAGCCCACCCGGGCCCAGGTGGAGCTGTCGCTGGTCGAAAAGCCCGACGCCCTCGGCACCCTGATCGGCCACATCAAGCGGCACGTACGGGTCGCCAGGGGCCTGCACACGCAGTACGCGACCCTGGACATCGAAGAGGACGTGTTCTAAATGCCCGTATCTCCGTTCTCACGGTACGCCGGCCTCCCCACGCTGCAGGTGACCGATGCCTCCGGCCGCACCACCACGGTGCTTGCCCTGCGGCGCCCCCTGCCGCCGGAGGGGCCGGGCGCCACCCAGCACCGGGTGTTGGGCAGCGAACCGGTCGATGCCATCGCCCGGCACTACTACGGCCGGGAGGAGCTCTGGTGGCAGGTGATGGACGGCAACTCGCTCCGCTTCCCGCTCGATCTGAAGGCCGGTGACGTGCTGGAACTGCGGCCGCCGCGGGCGGCCAGCCAGGTCAGCCGGGAGCAGCGGTTCCGATGAGCGGCACGCCCTACATCAAACTGACGGTGGAAGGGATCGACATCACCAACCGCCTGCTCGCTGTGGAACTAGACGAGGATGAGTGGCGGGCCGACGCCTTCGCCTTCAGCCTCCACGACACCGACCCGATCTACATCGACGCTATTCATGAAGGGATGAGCGTCGAAGTGGAGATGGGCCACCCGGACGATCATCCGATCGTCTTCCGGGGCCTGATCTGGCGGATTGAGGCCGAGTTCCGCCGGGGGCGGGGGCCGGTGGTTACTTTCCACGCCATGGATGCGATCTCTCGCCTGGGCAGCGCCCCGAAAACCCAGCGCCACTGGGGGCTGCCCATCGCAGTGGTGGTGGCAAAGCTGGCGGCGGCCTGCGGCGCCCTTCCCGGCGAGATTCGGGTGCCCGGCGACACGGCGGCGCCCCTGGACCTGCCGGTGCAGCAGAGCGGCGAGACCGATCAGGCCTTTCTCTTCCGTATGGCGGAACGCTACGGCTGCCGGGCCTTTGTCGAACACGCCGGGCCGGTGGATAAGCTCCACTTTCTGCCTGTCGCCGACCTGGTCGCCCGCCAGCCGCTCAACCTGGATATCACCTTCCCCAGCACCATCAACCGGTTTGCGCCCTCCTTCGACGCCACCCATACGGAGAAAGGGCGCCGGCTGATTACGGCCGACCGCTCCACCGGCGAGGCGCTCGATGCCCTGGAGGGCAAGCCCCGCAACGATCCGGCCGCCCAGTGGCTGCCGCATCCTGACACGCTGGACCACGTGGGCGAAGAGGACCGGCCCATCGTCAGCCAGTTGCTGGCCAAGGGCGCTGCTCACATGCTGAACCCGATGCAGCGCTGGCCGGAGCCTAGGGATGTCAAAGGCGCCGCCTCCCGCCTCAGTGGCGATGCGCCGCCCGTCTACGTCGACCAGAGCCGCTGGCAGGGGATGCTCGCCTGGGCCGAAGGGCCGGGCTGCCACCTGATGCGCCCCCGGTTCAACATCATCGTGGAGGGCGTCGGCGGCCGCTTCAGCGGCCCGTGGTACATGACCCGTGTCATTCATCAAATGGATGTGCGGGAGCGCGACTACACCATTCGCTTTGCCTGCAGGAGGTGACAGCCGCATGCTGGTCGATCAGGATCTGGCCCGTCATCGGGGGCGCTACTACGGCAAGTATGCCGCCACCGTGACCGGCGCCCGCGACCCGGACAAGCTGGGCCGGGTGGAGGTGCGGGTAGCGGCGCTCTTTTCCGAACCGGTCTGGGCCCGGCCCTGCCTGCCCTACGGCTGCTACTTCATTCCGCCGGAGGGCGCGCAGGTCTGGGTCGAGTTCGAGGCCGGCGACCTGGAGCGCCCCATCTGGAGCGGCACCTGGCTGGGGCCGGGCAAGTGGCCCGACGAGGCCAAGGAGCCCCAGGACCGGCTCTTCAAGACCACCCAGGGCTTCTTCCTGTCGATCACCGACCAGGGCATCACCCTGCAGGTGGATGAGTCCAACAAGATCGAGATTCAGCCGGGGAAGATCATTCTGACCGGCGAGGCGATTGAGGCGGTGAAGGGCTAGTGAGCGTCAAGGCGCTGGTGGTGGAGGGCGACGAGGTGAAGGGGAAGGATACCCACGCCGTCGTCGTAAAGCTGCCCAACGGGGCTACCA
>JARBUG010000098.1 GCA_029239785.1 Symbiobacteriaceae bacterium
GGTTGCTGTTGTCGATGAAGAGATGCCGGTCAGGGTAGGGGAAGTCGCCGTTTGAGTTCATCCGGTAGCGCTGATCCGTCCGCTCCACATTGCGCCGGGACCAGTCCAAGTTGCGCTTGGAGGGCTTCTCGGAGAGGCGCAGTTCGGTCTCGTTGCGGCGCAGGCGCTCACCCAGCGGGCTGGAGAGCTCAACGTAGCAGACCTCGGCGCCCTGGGCGGTGAAAATCGCCGTGACCTTATCCAGGAATTCCTTGTCCTCCGCTACGTCGAACGCCCAGACATAGGTGAAGATCAACCCGGGCAGATCGCTGGCGGCCGCCTCTTCGAAGATGCGGGTGCGGAACTCTTCGTTTAGGCGGGCAAAGGGCGGGCTGCCGTAGGGGAAGATGCGCAGGAGCGGTTCGATCGTCATGTGGTTGTGGAAGAGGGGCATGCCGGTAAGCTTCTGCAGTTCCAGGCCAACGGTCATTTTGCCGACCGCGGGCGGGCCGAAGATGATGACGAAATGCATGTGTGCGAACCTCCTTTGTCGTCGTCAGGTGCGAATGTATTGCTGCAAAGTGAAGCCTTCGTCTGCCCAGTTCTTCAGCACCTGGGTCAGAGGCAGGACCTGCCGTGGCCTGAACCAGGCCTGGGCGTCCTTGTTCAGGGCGAGCCCGCCTTCGAGCAGATAGCAGGCGTGCTGGGGGCGCCCGGTGCCATCGACCCAGACCAGCACGCTCCCGGCTGCGTGGCCGCCTGACCAGTCATGCCAAATGAAACCCCGCTCGGCCAGGCCCCGCAGGAAGGGCTCGGGGTGGAGCCAGAGCGCCGCGATGGAGGCCGCGGTTTCGACCGACGGGGTGGCGGCGGCGAGGGCGGTGGCGAAGGCTAGCAGCATCCGGCGCTGCTCCGCCCAGGGGAGCCCAGCCCAGGTATCGTGGTGGAGCATGTGCCTGGGCCCTTCCGGGGTCTCGAAGCGGTCGCCGGGGGCAACGTTGGGATCATAAATCTGGGCCCGGCCGCGCTCCCACTGGCGGAGGCGCAGCGCCCGGAGCTCACCCCCTTGTCAGTCCGTCCCATTATGTAAGGAATAATATAACACATGGGGCTGTCCAGTGGACGAACCATCCGTAGTGCCGACCTTTCGATCATCGTACAGATAATTTGTACTTTACTGAACAGTCAATATCATGTAAGATGATGATGCTTGACACTGCGTCTCATCCACCTTTCGACTAGCAACGATTCGATGGGGCGGATGATCGCGAAAGGGGAGGAAATCGTGAGCCTGATCATTCCCGGCGTGTCGATCAGTGTGATCCGAGAGTTGGTGCCCCGGCCTCTGGGTGCCACCGGCATCCTGGGTATCGTAGGTCCGGCTGAGCATGACCTGTCCGCCCAGCCCCTGGTTGCGCTTGGGTCCTTGCAAGAGTTCGGTGAGACCTTCGGCCCCGCGACGGTAGCCAGCCTGCCTGAGGTGAAGCAGGCCTTCGCCAACGGCCTGCGGCAGGTGGTGGTCGCCAACACCCCGGCGAATGCCGGCGCCCCTGCCAAGGCTACGGTCAAGGTCGAGTCTGGCGGCAGCCAGTACGATCTGACTGTCGAGGCCCGGGCCAACGGCGCCTGGGGCAACGCCATCTCGGTGCGGGTGCTGGCCCGGAACGTGACGGGCGCCGACCCGGCGGTGGACGTGCTCGTCTTTTTGGGCGATGAGAAGAACCGGCCGGTGGAAGCCCACCGGAACCTGGCGGTCTCCACGAACGATGCGCTCTACTTCATCAATGCGATCAACCTTGAATCGGGCCTGATCAGGATGAAGCAGGTGCTGGGGCTGCCCCCGGTGGCCAAGGTGGAGCCCATGCAGCACAACCCCGAAGCGGCGCCGCTGCCCCTGACGGGCGGTGCGGACCCGACCCCGGATGAGTACGCCGAGGCGCTGACCCGGCTGGAGGCCTTCGGTGAGGTAGACATGGTGACGGCGTCGCACGCCATGACGCTGGAGGCGGATGTGACGGCAGTCTGGGCGGCGGTGCGGAGCCACTGCGACCGGATGAGCCGGGTCGCCCGGAACCGGGTTGGCTTTGGCGAGATTCTGCCCGCCAAGGGCAAGCCGGACTTTGCCGCCGCCCTGCGCATGGCGAGCACGGTGGTGAGCGAGCGGTTTGTGATGAGCGCCCCCCATGGCTACATGGGCGCCGTCATCGGCACGATCGCCGACCTGGATTACTACCAGAGCCCGACCTTCAAGCCCCTGGCTGGCGTGGCCAGCCTGGACTTTGACTTTACGGATACCCAACTGGAGTCGCTGCTGAAGGCCGGCGTGCTGCCCGTCGACCGGGTGGCGCGCAAGGGGATCGCCATCGTCCATGGCATTACCACCAGCCGGGAGCAGATTAACGTGACGCGGGTGGCCGACCGGGCGGTGCGGCATGTCCAGAACATCGCCCAGGATTTCATCGGCCTGCTGAACACCGAGGAGCAGCGGCTGGCGCTGAAGCAGCGGATTTCGGAGGCGTTTACCCGCATGGAGGCGGAGAACGCCATCGTGCCGTCGACCGATGGGAAGTCGCCGGCCTTCGTGGTGGACGTGGCCTCCAGCCAGGCCGATTTCGCCCAGGGCATCGTGCGGGTCCATGTGGCGGTGCGGCCCGTGCGGGCGATTGATTACATCTATGCGACGATTCGGGTGCAGGCGTTCTGATCGTGAGAAGGAGGTAGCTTTGTGGCAGCCACGATTCTTTCAGCCAACCGGAGCAACGTCCTGGTGAACGGCCAGGCGCTGGAAGGGCTGCAGGAGATTACGTATCAGACGGTGCGGAGCCACGAGAATATCGCGGCGATCGGCAGTCCGGAGCGGGTCGGGGTGGTCTTTGGCCCCACGCATGTGGTGGGCACGCTGCGGATTCGGTCGGGCAGTACCGTGCTGGAGGATTTGCTGAAGAACCAGACGCCGTTCCAGATCTTCGCCTCGCTTAAGCATGGGCAGGCGGAGGCGGAGAGCGTGATGGAGATCAGCCTGGACGAGGTCTACTTGCACGGCAAGTCCTTCGGCCTGGCGGCGGGGGGCGTGGTGGAGACGATCTACCAGTTTACCGCCACCCGGGAGCGGTAGGCTGTGGCGGCCGGTATTGTCGGTGGTTTGATGGTAGGCGGGCGTCGGGTGCGGGCGCCGCGCTGGGCGGAGTGGCAGCGGGCGGTCGCCGCCGTGGGAGCCGGGCCGGCTTCTCTGCTGGCGGGGTTGCTGCGTGACTGTGTCGATGGGGTCAGTGCTGGTGATCTGGATCGGCTGCCCGCCGCCGAGGGGGACGCCTTGCTTTCCGCCATCTTCGATTTGATGGAGACGGAGCGGGCGGAGCTGGACCTGGCGATTGGGCCGCTGCTAGATGGCGCCGGGGCGCTGGTGACGGGGCGAGGGGTCGATTTGACGCTGCGCCCCTGGTCGTTCGGGGCTCGGAACCGGGCGCTGGACCAGGCCCTGGTTGTTGATGCCGACGGGGTGCGGCTCGATCTGCCGGCGTTTGAGATGGCGATGGTTTTGGGGTGTGTTGCTTCGGCTTCTGGTTCTTTGAGCCCCTCGGATGTGGCTGGATGGCCTGTCGCCCTGGGCGAGGCGGTGGTCGCGGCGCTCGATGAGCTGAACGGCGTTGCGCCGGGGCGGGAGCAGGTGGTGGCCGCTTGTGCCCGGCAGGGGGTCAGGCATCCGGATTTGGATTTGGTGGAGCTTTGCCTCGCCTTCGGCTGGACGCCCGCGCAGGTGGAGGGGTTGACGGCGCAGCAGGCGGAGCGGCTGCTGGGGGCGGGTCGGGCGTTGGGCGGCGGGTTGAGCGGGTTGAGCGGGTTGAGCCACCGGGCCGCCGGTTTGGGCCGCTGGGCCGCGGAGCCCGGCGCCCCGGGCCACGGGGCTGCGGGGCAGGCGGGCATGGTGTCCGCCCCGGGCGCCGGACTTGGGGAGGTGACCCGGATTGTCGTCACCGATCGGTGAACCGCCGGTCCGGCGCCATCTGACGGCCGAGGCGGCGGCGCTGGTGGCGCAGGCCGCCCGGGGCGCCCGGGAGCGGGAGCTGAGGCGACTGGCCTTGCTCGGGGCTGGTGCCGCGGATGTGGAGGCGCTGGGCGCCGGCCTGGGACTGCCTTCCCGGGCGGGTGCAACAGTTCCTTGGAACAGTCCGGAGGCGGCTGCGATGGGCCAAGCCCACCCGGCCCACCCGGCCCACCCGGTTGCAACAGTTCCCCGGAACAGAGCAGAGGCCCCGGTCCGGGTCTCACCCACTCCCGGGGAGGCTGCAACAGTTCCCGGGAACAGAGCGGAGGCCCCGGGCGAGGCCTGGATCCCACCCACTCCCGGCGCAGCCGCAACAGTTCCAGGGAACAGAGCAGATGCCCCGGCCGAGGCCTGGATCCCACCCGCCACCGGGGCGGCCGCAACAGTTCCTTGGAACAGCGCAGATGCCCCGGCCCGGGTCTCACCCGCCACCGGGGTGGCCGCAACAGTTCCCTGGAACAGCGCAGATGCCCCGGCAGCCGAGCCCCTGACCCAGCTCCTGGCGGCTGCGGCGCACCGTTCGGCAAAAGCCGGCGCCCTGCAACGCGAGTGGTTGGCACTCTCCCCGCCCCATTCGGAGGTCACTCCGGCCACCGAGCCTGTGCTCACCCACGCGCCCGCGACCGCACCGTTTCCCTCGCAGCCGAGCGCGCCGTTCGGACCCGCACCGGCGGCCTCCGGTCGGCACCCGGCGCCCTCGGAACCCCACCCGGTGCCAATCCGAACAGTTCCCCCGCCTGCCTTCCCCGAGTCGGCACTCCTCGCCGAGGAGCGCCTCCGGGAAGACCTGGCACGAATACTCCGGGCCGACGCCCTGCGTCACGGCCTGGATTTCAAGGAGCGGTAACTCATGGCAGAAGCGATGGTCCTCGGTGACCTGGAACTTGACCGGGTCACCGCCCTGACCGTACAAGAGCTCCGCCACCTGGCCGTTCACCCCTGGCCAGGCGGCGAAGGCGACCTGGTCCAGGACCTGGGCGCCGGCCCCGCCCGCCTCTGGGTCGACGGCGTCGCCGTCGGCGACTCGGCGGGCGACCGGCTCGAGCAGCTCCGCAAGGCGATGCAAGAAGGCCAGCCCCTGGACTTCTCGGCCAGCGCCGCCGTCGGCTCCGAGATTGAGCAAGTCCTGGTCGCCGCCCTCTACGTCCAGCAGCCCCCGGGCCGGGCGAACTACTACGAGTACCGCATGGAACTGATCCGCTACGTACCGCCGCCCCCGCCGCCGGCCGCGGGCTTTGACACCGGCGCCCTGGGGGAGATCGCCGGTGACGTACAGGGCCTGGCAGCCGAGGCGATGGGCACGTTCACGGAGGCCCTGGGCACCGCCCAGGAAGCCCTGAACGCCGTGGAAGAGGTTACGAGCATGGTCGAAGAGGTCCTGGGCGCCGTAGAAGGCGCCGCGATCCTGACCCAAGTGATGGAGAAGGCCGGCAAGGCGATCTCCGCCTGGAACGGCTAACGCTGCGATACCCACAAAGGAGGGTTTCTCTCATGCCTGTCAATCGTGAAGAGATGCTGGCTGAACTCCCGGCGCAGGTCAAGGCTGTCAACGATGCGCTCGTCGAGGTCTGCAAGGTCCTGACCACCTCCAACGCCCCCGGCGCCAAGGTCTTTGACGTGGCCAAGGTCTGGGGCGAGAACGCCGAGAACGACATCCGGGCCTACGTCGTCGACCTGTCGATCAACCCGGACATCACGTCGGCGGTCACCACCATCAAGGGGAACTCCGCCGGCTCTGCCGTCATGAACGGCATCAACACCGTCATCGGGGGCCTCTCTTCGGTCATCAGCCAGATCGTCTCCACGGCCAACGCCGTGGCGGACCCGGGCGTCATGGCGGCGTTCCAGCAGCTGACCCAGGCCCACGACGAGAACCAGTATGGGCAGGCGCCCTTCGGCCTGATTCCGGGCATCGCCGGCATCATTACGGCGGCGGGCGGCGACGCCAACGCCCTGACCGGTGCGCTCGATGAGATCGGCGAGGCCGCAAACATCGTACAGGCCATGTCCGCCTTCGCCAACTTCGCCGACGGCACGCTGGCGCTGCTCCAGAAGGCGCTGAACCCGGCGTAACCCCATGCAACCCCGACTGACCATCAGCCCGGCGGGCGGCGGGAGCCTGCCCATCGCAGCGCTCAGGCTGGACCGGTCGCTCACCTGGCCCGTGGGCGTGGCTGAGGCGGAGCTTTCCGCCCTGGCCTCGCCCCCGGCGCCCGGGGCGGCGGTTACGGTGGAGGCCGCCACGACGGGACCGGTGACAAAGCTCCTCACCGGCGCGGTCCGCCTGAGCGAGCCGGGTCCCCGGTCCATCCGCCTGCTGATCGAAGAGCCAACCGGGGCGCTGGCCCGGCTCCGCATTGATCAGGTGCACCGGTCGGCCACCGCCGGCAAGGTGATTCAGGGGCTGGCCAACGAGGCGGGCGTTACGCCAGGCACAGTCGAGCCCGGCGCCACCCTACCCGCTTACGCCGTGACGCAGGACCGGACCGCCCTGGACCAGATTCTCCGGCTCTGCACCGCCTCAGGCCTGCTGGCCCGGACGGATACCGCCGGGAAGCTCCACGCCGCCACGCCCCTGCCGGTCCCGACCGTCATCATCACGGCGCCTGCTGCGATCATTGACTGGTCGGTGGCCCAGGCGCCCGACGTCGAGCCTGCCAAGGTAACCGTCAGTGGCGATGGCGCCATGGGCCGCAAGGGCCCCGGGGCCGAAAACTGGGTGGTGCAGGACCTTTCCAGCATGCGAGCAGGCAGCGGCGGCGCAGCGCTCCATCTGCCGGAGCTGAAGGCCGCGGCCGACGTGGCCAAGGCCCAGCAGATCGCCCAGATGCGCCTGCAGGAAGCGGCCAAGACCGCCAAACTGACCCTGGCCGACCTGCCCCCCGCCGACCTGGGCGAAGTGATCGCCATCGCCGGGTACGGGGCGCTGGACGGCGCCTGGCGCATCACGGCGATTCGCGTGCGCTGGGGCGTGCCAAACGGCTTCACCTGCCACCTGTCGTTATCCGCCGTGGCGTAACTAGGAGGGGCGAACCGTGAGCGACCTCGTGGCGATGATCCGCCAGATCGTGCAGCATGAGCTCGCCCAGGCGCCGGCCGCGCAGATCGGCGTGGTCGATGCCATCCGATCCCATGCCGAAGGCGACACCGAGAACTACGCCTGCGACGTGCGCCTGCGGGGGCGTGACCTGGTCCTGACGGGCGTGCCCCTGGCAACGCCGCACCTGGGCACCGCTGCGCCGCCCGCCGCCGGCGACGTGGTGCTGCTGATCTACGCCGACGGGCGGCCGGTGATCGCCGGGCGCCTCTACTCCGACCACCTGCCCGCTCCGCCCTACGCGGCCGGCGAGATGGTCACCATTTTGCCGCCGGACGCGTCGCCACAGAATCGCATCGAGATCAAAGCCAAAACGGAGGGCGGCCGCTCCTGGGCGGTGACGATGCCCGATCAGACCAGCCTGACCGTCGCCGACAAGTCGATCGCCGCCGAAGTAGGCGGCCTGAAGCTGCAGATTGACGGTGACGGCAAGCAGATCGCGATCGAGACGGGCGGTGCGAAGATCATCATCAAAGATGGCGGTGACGTGGAAGTCCAGGCCAACGGGAACCTGAAGCTATCGGCCAATGCCAACATCGAACTGAACGCCGGCGGTAATTTGACGCTGAAGGCGAACGGCGTCGCCGAGCTGAAGGGCTCTGTGGTCAACATCAACTGACGGGGAGGTGGGCGCCATGGGCATGCCGGCCGCCAAACAAGGCGACCAGATTCTGGCCACCGATACGCACATCACCCTGATTCCGGGCACACCGCCCGTCCCGACGCCCCTGCCCCACCCGTTCACCGGTATGATTTCGGGCGATACCGTATCGACGGTGATGATCGGCGGCATGCCTGCGGCGGTGGCGGGCTCCACAGCAGAGAACCTGCCGCCGCACATCCCCCAGGGCGGGCCGTTTCAAAAGCCCCCGTCGAACCGGGGGAGCGTGCTGATGGGCAGCACCACGGTCTTTATCGGCGGGAAGCCGGCGGCCCGGCAGGGCGACACCGCCATGACCTGCAACGACCCGGCTGACCTGCCTGTGGGCACCGTCATCGCCGCAGGCACCGTTTTTATCGGGGGGTGAGTGCACGTGCCTGATTTCGGACGGGACCTGGCCGTGCGCCACCGCAAGGAGGCCCGAAGTGCCGTCACCCTGCAGGCGGTGGGCGGCAATCTGACCACGGTGGAAGGACTCGATAACCTCGCCCAGGCGATCTGGTTCCGGCTGGCCACAAACCAGGGGGACCTGACGCACCTGGGCCATCCTGACTATGGCAGCCGGCTCTACCGGCTGATCGGACGGAGGATCGCCCCGGAAACGCTGGCGCTGGCCCGGGCCTACGTGCGGGAGGCGCTCCGGCGGGAGAGACGCATCGGGGCGATCGATGCGCTGGCAGTATTGCCTGACCCCGGCCAGCCCGGCACGCTCCGAATCGAGCTGACGGTGCGGCCGGCCAGGGCGGTCGAGCCCCTTAATCTCGCGCTCAGCTTTGCGCTGGAGCCGCTGGTGGAGGCCTAAACGATGCAACCTCCGGGCGGACTGAGACCCTATGAAGAGATTGTGACCGATATGCTGCAGCGCTTGCAGCAAGAGGGGACGCTGACAGATGTGAACCCCGGCTCCGTGGTGCGGACGCTGGTGGAGGCGTTTGCCCGCGAGATGGCCGCGGCGTACGCACAGCTCAAGCTGATCTACGACATGGGCTTTTTGGAGACGGCCGAAGGCGCCAGCCTCGATCGGCTGGTGGCCATCGTCGGGCAGCAGCGGCTGAACGGCCTGCGGGCCGAAGGGCGGGCGGTCTTCAAGCGGAATCCCCGGGTGGCCGGACAGGTCTCGATTCCTGCGGGCACCCGGGTGCTGGTTCATGTGCCGGACCTCTCCCGGCAGGTGATTTACGCGACGACAGAGGCGGGAGAACTGCAGGCCGGACAGGCCCAGGTGACCGTGCCTGTGGCGGCGCCGGTGGATAGCGGAGCGGACCCGGCAGCATTCACCTTTAACCAGACGGAGATTGCCGCAGCCCGCATCGAACTGCTCCAGCCCATCGCCGGCGTGGCCGAGGTAGGCATGCCCTGGCCCACGGCAGCCCGGGGCTATCAGGAGAGCGACGTGGAACTGCGCGGCCGGGTGCAGGGGCTGCTGGAGGCCGCCGGCGGCGGCACAGCCAAGGCGATCGAGCAGGCGGTGCTGTCGACGGGCCTCGTGAAGGGGCTCGTCCTGCGGGATGCGCTTGATACCACCGGCCCGCCTCTGAAGCCCGGTGAGCTGGAAGTGATCGTCGATGGCGACCTGACCCAGCCCGGCGTCCTGGAGAAAGTCCGGGAGGCCGTGGCCCGGGAGAAGGGACCGGGGATTCTGATTCGGCTGCAGCCCATGGCCTCCAAGTCGCTGGTGGTGCGGCTGCGGGTGCTGCCCGCGGCGAAGGACCTGTCGGCCGACCGGCGGACCACCTTGCGCAAGGCGGTGCATGATGCGGTCAGGCAGGCAGTGCTTGAACTGAAAGCCGGCGACAGCCTGCTCTGGCGGCCCCTGATGGCCCGGATTCTGACGGTGGACGGGGTGCTTGATCTCTCTGACGTGACGTTTACCGTGGACGGCGTGTCGAAACCGGTGATTGTCGCCGGGGCACAGCAGCCCGACCCCGATGTGATGGCGGGCGCTCTGGAGCGCATCGCGCTGCCCGACCAGGGGCCAGGGGTGACCGTCCTCTTCACTGAGGAGAAGGCGGTGGTCGTCCGGTTCCGAGTCGGTGGGCTGACCGTGGCGGAATCAGGCAGGCCTGCTGCCGCCTTTGCCATGGCCAAGGCGTTCCAGGAGCATCTGGCGGCCCTGGGCGGCGGAATTGGGACGGAGCGGACGCTCTCTTACAACCTGGCCCGCCAGGCCGTGCTGGCGGCGGCGCCCGGGCCGGTAGCGGGCAGCGCCACCTTCGTGCTTGACGTTACCTACGTGCCGGGCGGTGCCGAAGTGTCGCTGACCGCCGCCGGCGAGACGTTGACGATTGCCGCGGGCGAAGTAGCCCAGGTCCATCCGGAAGGACCCGTTCTGAACTGGGGGTGACGAACTGCCATGCCGCTGCAAGCTGATGCGATCTTCCGGCACCTGCCGCCTCTGCTGCGCAAGGCAGGCCCCGAGACCCCAGCCTGGCCGCTCTCCCGCATGCTGGTGCGGACCGTAAGCGACCTGGAGCGCACGGGCAAGGAGGTCCTGCGGGCGCACTTTCTAGACGACGCCCGGGACCTCGTAGACCTGGAAAAGCTGGGGGCAGTCTATCGCATGTCCCCCTGGCTGGAAGAGGACCCGGCGGCCTACCGGGCCCGGCTGAAGCTGATGATCGGCGTCTATACCAAAGGCGCCGCCACGGCAGGTCGTCTGCTGACGGTAGCGGCGGCGGCGGCGGGGGGAGAGGTAACCGGGCTGCTCTACCCGCAGCAACATTTGTGGGCAGGGGAGTCTCCCGTGAAGCTCTACCTCACCGACCGGTTCACGACCTATGCGTTTCTGCAGCGGGAGGCCGACCAGTTCGGCGCCGCCGTGGTCGACCTGCCGCCGGTGCTCAGGACGCTCACGGTGGACGCGGCGCCTGACGGTACGCTTGAGTGGCAGGTGGAGAACGACCTGTTCGGTTCCGTCGGCGGCTGGACGCCGGACGGCTGGGTGGACGACACCTGGCCCGACCCGGTGATCGAAATCGAGGCCGGGGCCGTGCCCGTGCCCTTCCCGATCCTGGTCCAGCGCAACCTGCGGCGGCTGGTTCTGGTCAACCGGTTCCTGCCTCCGGGCTGCCGGGTGCGGGTCGACCTGGTGAACCATGTGCTGACCGACGTGAGCGGTCCTGCGTCGCTGATGACCGGGCTGATCGTGCCGCCGGCCGAGGCCGGGGGGCCGGACCTGATCTACGGCACGGGGGCGCTGCTCGGGGAGAGCGCCGTCAGCGGCCATCCGGCTGTGCCGCCGGCCCATGTGCTGCGCTGGTATCTCCCGGGGAAGGTGCTCTTTGGCACCGACCAGCCCCTGGTGCCCGGGCCGCTGGGCGCGGTTGTTCCGGCCCCGGGCGAACTGTCATGGCCATCCCTGCTCGGCGACGGCACATCGCACTGGCGGTTGCTAGTGGGCGCCGTACTGGATGGCGGCCCTGTGGCGCCGAACCAACTGCTGCCGCTGGCCAAGTTGCGGGCCGTGCTGCCCACCGCCGCCACCGGGCCTGCGAAAGTGATCTTTACCTGGGAAGGCCGGCAGTTGGGCACCTTCACTATGCTAATCGACCCCGCCCGCCTGCCCGGCGCCCGGCGCCCGTGGCTGGAGGAGCAGATCCGGCGCCTGAAGCTGGCGGGCATCCTCTATCTCCCGTGGGAGGAGACGACGCTGACCCTTGATATGCTAGACGGCCAACTGGTGTAGTCACCGCGCACCCGGGAAAGGAGCTGGCGGTATGCCCGGACCTCTGCCCCCTGGCGAACAGATTCCGATTCCGTTTGCTGCCGGTGCGCCTCTGACGGAGGCGGACCTGAACCACTTGCAGCACACGCTGCTCTGGCGGATTCTCTTTCACACGCATAGCGGCGCTGATGGCGTCAAGCTGGGCAGCGAAGCGCTGCAGGACGGGGCCGTTGGCACCGCCCAGATTGCCATGCATGCCGTGACGCGTGACCGGCTCGGTCCGGCCGCCGTGGGCGCGGCCGAATTGGGGCCGGCGGCGGTGGGAGCGCCGCACCTGGCGCCCAACGCGGTGGTGACGCCGGCCATAGGGAACGATCAGGTGACGCTGGAGAAGCTCTCGCCCGAGATTCGGGCGCTGCTCAACAAGCCGACGCTGGGGGCCACATCGTACGCCTACATGCTCTATCTCGATGCCCCGATTATCTTCACCGGCATCGAGGTGGAGGGCCCCTGGTGGCAGTGGCTGGTCACCAAGAACGCCAAGCGGCCGAGTTGGAAGTGGGACATGACCCGCCTCCAGGACGACGGCACGCTCCAGCCCATCGACTACCTGCGCAACCCGCGGCTGCTGGACCGGAAGAAGCCCACAGCCAAACAGCCGACCATGTTCGCCATGGAAGCGTCGCTCAGCCGCATGACCAAGTCGGAGCGGGCGGATGCGACCATGCTGGAGCTCTTCCGGGAACTGGGTCCGGAAACGGCCGGCAAGGAGATCGCCGGGGAGCTGACCGAGCGGAAGCGGGTTACCTTCCGGTTCAACCCTGAGGATGCCCGCGGGTTGGAAACGTCTGTATCCGACGAGATGCTTCTGAACCCGGGCATCGGCTCGAACGCGCCGTTTTCGCCTGACGGCCGGACGCGGCGCTTCAGCAAGGGTATCATGCCCGACGCCGAAGGCAGGGCGACCATTCAGAACATCATCGATCATTTCGATATGGATCTGGATATCCGGCGGGACGAAAAGATGCTGATGACGCTGCTGGACGTATCGGCCTTCATTGACTTTGTCAATGGGCCGTGGCTGATGCCCATCGGTTACTGGACGGCGTCCAGCCGCAACGTCAGTTCGGTCACCCGGAAGACGACGGGCGGGCCGCATCGGGTCCGCATCACCTTTGCGACGCCGTACAAGGAGCCCAACTACGCCGTAACGGTCACCCCTGATGCGGGCGGAAACCTGGAGGCGCTGCGGGTACCCGCCGTCCTGACCCGGACCCGGGAGTACTGCGAAATCACCTTTCTGCCCGTGACGACCGGGTCGAGCAAGGTCAGTTTCAGCATCGCCATCTTCGGCGATTTGCAGGGGACGTGATAGGATGATCCGCACCCTGGAACAGCATCTGGCGAATTGGATCAAGGGGGAGTTGGACCTGCTGGTGGCCGACAGCCCGCTCTTCCCGACGGTCAAGGTGGCTGCTGGGTCAGACAGCCCCCAGCCGGGCAACGGGCAGGTGGGCGTGCAGGTGACCGCGCTGACGCTCGCACCGGTGGCGGAGAACCGCGACCTGGGGCCGGCGCCCGTTACCACGGATGATTGGTTCCGGGCCCGGGCCGGGCTGCGGCTGCGCTTTGCCGGCAGCGGAGACCCGGTGGAGGGTGACCCGCCGGACCTGGTGGTGACGCCGGGGACAGGCGAATTTCACCGGGTTGACCTGGTGGCGCTCGCCGTGCTCGCCCGGCTGCGCCAGCGGCCGGTGCCGGGGCCGGACGGGGCGGAGGGTGGGGCCATCGGACCCGCCGGCTCCGCCGAAGCCGTCGCCGGCACCCGGCGAACGAAGCTGACTTGGCAAGATATTCAGGTCGGCGAAGCAACAGTTGCCGAACAGGGGAATTCCCGCGCCTGGGAAATACCCGCCACCGCCCTGATCACGTTCCGGCTCAGCCCGCGGCCCCTCGAAGGCGGGCGGATTCTGTCGGTCGCCATCGAACGTGACGGGCAAGAGACCGTGGTGGTGGAGGCCGGAGAGGGGGGAGACGGTTGAAACCCAAGTTCCAGCAAGCCCAGCAGGCCTACCTGGATCTGAAGGCCGAGTTTGGTCAGTTCGCCCCGGGCGGGGTGCACGGCCCCTTCGGGCCCTGGTGGGGTGAGCCTGCGCCGCCCTACCCCCAGTCCACCGCGCTGCCGTCTGCTGCGCCTGTGATCGATCTGTCGGCACCGGCGACCGTGAAGGTGCTGCTCAAGGCGCAGGTGCCGGCCGTGGTCAGGCTCCGGGGCCGGCCCGACCTGCTCTTCCGGCGGGCCGGCATCACCCTGACGGCTCTGCCGCTGCAGCGGAACCTGGCTGCCGGAACCTGGGGGACGGCCGTCTCCGAGGTCGTTCCCGCCAACGACGACTTTTCCAGGGCCCGGGAGTACTTGTTCAGCGGCCCGCAGCGGCTCACTGCGCTCGCCGCAGCCCCCGCCACCGAAGTCCAGTTCCGGGTGCGCGAAGGCGGCCGGTGGCGCACCATCGCACCCGTCCAGCGCTTCTACCTGCCGGCGCCCAACTACACGGTGGTCGATCAGGCCGTCGAAACCGATGCCGTGCAGGTACTGACGAACACGGAGCAGGTGGCCATCGTCCTGCTCTCAGAGTCGGCGCCCATGCGGCTCATGCTGGCGGCGGGCGATGATACGCCGCTGCAGTCCTTCCCGTCGGCGGTGCCGGCGGGCGAGCGCGTTGCCTCGCGGGATCTGGCGGGCGACCTGAACCGGGCCTGGGCCGGCGCTCTACCGGCGGGCGACGGGCTTGTGGAGATTCCCATCAAGATCACCTCCCTGACCGATGGCCTTGTCGAGGCATCGCTGGCCGGCGAGTGGGCACGCAGCCGGGTGGAGAACCTTGGCGAACTGGTGCTCAATCCGCTGGCTGGCCAGTCTGTCGAGGTGCCGTGGCTGCCCGACGCCACATCTGGAGCGGTTACAGTGGTGCTGGAGGGCGATGTGGGCCCCGGCCTGCGCTGGGGGCTGGCCGAGCAGGCGGCGGGCGGCCGTGCCTTTGCGGTGCGGGTCAGCGACAACCTCGCCATCGCTCAGGCGGTGCTGCTGCGGGCCGGGGGCGGCACGGGGCCGGCCCGGGCCGTGACAGCCGTCTGGCTGGCGCTGCCAGACGTGCCGGCGCAGCCCCAGACCGTCGAACTTCAGCTTTGTGCGTGCACCGGCGAACCGGCCACCCCGGCCGAGGGGGCGCCGCTGGCCCGGGCAGAAGCTACGCTCCCGGCCGACACGACGGCCTACCTGGCTGCTGCGCCGGGAGGCCCGGGCGAACCGGTATCGCGCTGGTTCCGGGTCCCCTTTGCACGACCCGTGGCGTTGAACGGCACTGCGGCAGGGGAGCCGCTCTTCGTGGTCTGTTCCGGGCGGGAAGGGAGCCTGCTGGCCCACCGCAGCGTGGCAGCGGCGGGCCGGCTGCCGGGGGCGCCTGGCCCCGGCACCGCCCTGGTCCGCAACCTGGCCTGGGCCTCCGACTGGGAGGAGCAGCGCTTCGACACCGCCCATGCCCGCTGGCTCTTCGACCTCGAGTTGGCTCCTCAGGAAGGCGAGGCGCCGCTCACCCTGGGCGGCCAGCCGGTCACCCTGGCCGGCGGCGCGGGTGAGTACCAGGCCAGTATCGCCGTCCAGTCAGGATCGCCGGTGCCGCCCGCGATTACGCTGCCCCTCAGCGCCCGCGCTGGCGGCACGGTCAAGCTGACAACTGTGGCCGCCGCTCCTGCCTAACCGAAAGCACCCCCTGCCCGACCGCCGCGTAAGATAACGGCGTAAGAGGGGGTGCTTTTGCATGAACGCGCTGTCGCTCGCCTTGCTCGCCCTGGCGCTGAGCCTGGACTCCCTCACGGTCGGGCTGCTGTATGGCGTGCGCGGCATCAAGCTGCCCTGGGCGGCCATGCTGGTCGTCAGCGGGGCGTCGGGCCTCCTGCTCTCCGGCGCCATGAGCGGCGGCCGGGTGCTGAGTGATGCCCTGCCCGCCGGCATCGCCCAGCGGCTTGGCGCCTTGCTCCTGGTCGGTGTCGGGCTCTGGATCACCTACCAGACCTGGCGCAGCCACGGGCGCCCCGGGGCCAAGGCGCCCCGGCCCGCCGATCCCGAGCCGTCGCCGCCAATTCCCGGCGGCCCCCTCAAAGTCTGGCGGCTCCGGCTCGGTTCCATCGGCGTCGTCATCGAAATCCTGCGTGAACCCGGCGCCGCCGACCTCGACCGCTCGGGCCACATCAACCTGACCGAGGCCTGCTTCCTGGGCATCGCCCTTGCCCTCGACTCGGTCGCCGCGGGCCTGGGCGCCGCCATGGCCGGCTTCTCGCCCCTGGGCCTGCCGCTCGCCGCCGCCGGCGGCTCGCTGGGGCTGATGCTGCTGGGCTCCCGGGCCGCCCGGCTCCTGCCCTTCAAGCTGGAAGGCCCCTGGGCCATGCTCCACGGGGTCGTACTCGTCGCCCTCGGACTATATAGGATGGTCACCTAGCCGCCCCGGGACAAACTCCCTAACTTTTTTGGAATACAAGAGGCAAGTCCCCCATAGAAATGGCCTTGAGACAAGGGACTTCCACCATACGAACGTAGCCCCACGCGCCTGCACCCTGGGCGGGAGGAGGGGGCCCGGGCGAGGATGGACCCTAGGGAGGGAATTGCGTGGAGAAGTTTGACATCTTTGAGGATGTAGCCAAGCGGACCGGTGGGGACATCTACATCGGCGTCGTGGGCCCCGTGCGTTCCGGCAAGTCCACGTTCATCCGCCGCTTTGCGGAACTGGTCATCCTGCCCAACATCGCCGACGAGTATGAGCAGGCCCGCATCCGCGACGAGCTGCCCCAGTCGGGCGGCGGCAAGACCATCATGACCGTGGAACCGAAGTTCATCCCCGCCGACGCGATCGAAGTGAGCGTCAAGGAAGGGCTGACCGTCCGCATCCGCCTCGTCGACTCCGTGGGCTACGCCGTTGAAGGCGCCCTGGGTTACCTCGATGAGACCGGCCAGCCCCGCATGGTCCAGACCCCGTGGTTCGAACAGCCCTGCGCCTTCCACGAAGCCGCCGAACTGGGCACCCGCAAGGTGATCGCCGACCACTCGACCATCGGCCTGGTGGTCACGACCGACGGCTCGGTCACCGACCTGGCCCGGGGCAAGTACCTGGAGGCCGAGGAGCGGGTCATCGCCGAAATGCAGGCCCTGGGCAAGCCCTTTGTGGTGCTGCTCAACACCACCCGGCCCTACAACCAGGAGACCATGGAATTGGCCGGCGAGCTGGAAGTGAAGTACGGCGCCCCGGTAATTCCCGTGGACGCCAGCGAACTGAACCAGGACGACGTCCACCTGATCATGGAGCAGGCCCTCTTTGAATTCCCCGTTCGCGAGGCGCACATCAACCTGCCCCGCTGGGTCGAAGAGCTGGACCGGGCCCACCCGCTGCGCTCCCAGTTCGAAGAGGCGATCTCTGACGCCCTCCAGGGCATCCAGAAGATCCGTGACGTCGACGCTGCCGTCGAGAAGCTGAGCGGCTACGACTTCATGGAACCCGCCCACCTGCGGACCATCGACATGGGCACCGGTACCGCCCATGTGGATACGGAAGCCCGCGATGATCTCTATTACCAGACGCTCGAAGAGATCACCGGTGTGCCGCTGGAAGGCAAGCATACGATGGTCCGCCTGCTGCGGGAGTATGCGCACGCCAAGACCGAGTATGACAAGGTGAAGGACGCCCTCGCCGAAGTGCGCAGCACCGGCTACGGCATGGTCCAGCCGCATATGTCCGAAATGACCTTCGAAGAGCCGGAACTGGTCCGCCAGGGCATTATGTACGGCGTCAAGCTGCGGGCTAACGCCCCGTCGCTCCACTTCATTCGGGCGGATATCACCGCCGAAGTGACGCCGATTATCGGCACCGCCAAGCAGGGCGAAGAGCTGGTTCAGTATCTACTCGACAAGTTCGAAGATGATCCGCAGAAGCTGTGGGAGTTCGATATCTTCGGCAAGAGCCTGCATGAGCTGGTTCAGGAAGGGATTCAGAGCAAGCTCTACAAAATGCCCGAAGATGCCCAGCACAAGCTCCAGGAGACCCTCACCCGGATCATTAACGAAGAGTCGGGCGGGCTGATCTGC
>JARBUG010000099.1 GCA_029239785.1 Symbiobacteriaceae bacterium
AACCCCTAGGCGAGCGCTGTCCTGGAACGCAGCAAAGACGCTCGATGGCGGTGCGGCAATCTCGCGTGACGCATGAAAAGTCATCGTAACTACACCCCTTGCGATCCGGCATGGGAGATTCCGGATGACTAAATTAGATGAATCTATGTGCAAATCCTTCTGTTCCGCACCGCCGACCACGCTTCACTCCCAGGTGAAACCCCGCCAAAGGAAACCGCCAAGTCCGAGGTCCCCCGTCCAAGGATGTGGAACCCCACACCCCCCGACGAGGAGGCAGAGAACCTTGCGCGTACGCTCCCTCATCGCCCGGCTCCTGGCCCTGCTGATGCTCCTGACCGCACTCCCGGCCTTTGCGGCCAGCCCCGGCCCCGCCGGCCCCGAGGCCGCGGCCGAGTCCACCACCTACCGCAAAGAGAAGCTCCACCCGACCCTGCGCCGGCAGGTCGACCAGGCTGCCAACGATGCCACCTTTACCGTGGTCATCAAGGGCCGGGACCAGGCCAAACTGAACGCCGTCCAATTCCGCACCGACGACGCGGTAGCGGCGCTGAAGGCGGCCGCGGCCCGCAGCCAGGCGCCGATCGTCAGCCACCTGCGCGCCCGGGGCGCCCAGGTCCTGAACCAGCTCTGGCTGGTCAACGCGGTGGTCGCCAGGGTGAACAAGGCGACGCTCAACTCCCTGCTCAACCTCGAGCAGGTCCAAATCGTCTACGACAACTTCCGGGTGCAGGCGCCGCCCACCCGGCGGGCCAGCGTGACGCCGGCCAACCATGGCGACCTGACCTGGGGCCTGGCCAAAATCCAGGCGGAGCGGGTCTGGCAGGAGTTCGGCACCACCGGCACCGGCATACGCGTCGCGGTGCTGGACACCGGCGTCGACATTGACCACCCGGATATTGCGGGCAAAATGCACAGCGACAACCCCGGCGACCCGACCTACCCGGGCGGCTGGGTAGAGTTTGACGATGCCGGCACTCCGGTGCCGGGCTCCACGCCCCATGACACCGACGCCCACGGCACCCATACCTCGGGCACCGTCGTCGGCGGCGATGCCAGCGGCACCCACATCGGGGTGGCGCCCGGGGCGACCCTGATGCATGGCGTCGTCATTCCCGGCGGCGGCGGCTCTTTCGCCCAGGTTGTGGCGGGCATGCAGTGGGCGATTCAGCCCGTCGACGGCAACGGAAACCCGGCGGGGCAGCGTGCGCACATCGCCTCCATGTCCTTCGGCGCCGAGGGCCTCCGCTCCGAGGTCGTCGAGGCGATTCGGAACATGTATCAGGCCGGCGTGCTGCCCATCGCGGCCATGGGCAACTGCGGCGAAGGCTGCGTGGGCAGCCCGGGGGCCGTCTATGAAGCGTTCGGCATCGGCGCATCGACCGATGATGACGGGATCGCCGACTTCTCATCCGGCGGCATCATTCCCAAGAGCGGGTGGGAGAACCCGCCCGACGAGTGGCCCGACGAGTGGGTCAAGCCTGACATCAGCGCCCCGGGCGCCGGCGTGCTGAGCGCCACCCCGGGCGGGGGGTACGAAAGCTGGGACGGCACCTCCATGGCCACGCCCCATGCCGCGGGCACCGCGGCCCTCATGTTGGCCGCCAACCCGAACCTGACCCCCGACCTGATCCTGGAGACGCTCCAGGAGACGTCGTACTGGGATGACCGCTACGGTGAGGCCCGGCCCAACGTCCGCTACGGCCACGGGCGGATCGATGCGTACGAGGCGGTCTCCCGCATCGCCTACAGCAGCGGCATCACCGGTACCATCACCGACGCTGCCACGGGCGCTCCGCTGGACCAGGCGACGATCTATGTAGAAGGGACGAGCCGGTCGGCCCGGTCCAAGGCCGATGGCAGCTACGGGCTGGTGCTGCCCGCCGGGACCTACACCCTGCGGGTGGAGCGCTTTGGTTACGCTCCGCAGGTGCTGCCTGGCTTAAGCGTGGTTGATGACCGATACACCACCGCGAACGCCGCCCTTCAGGCGCTGCCCTCCGGGCAGGTGACGGGCAGGGTCATCTATGACCGGACGGGCCACGGCATCCCTGGGGCGACGGTCAAAGTGCTGGGTATCCCCATCGCCATCGCCGCGACGACGGATGCCGACGGCAACTACGCCCTCGCCCTTCCCATCGGCACGTATACGTTTGATGTGAGTGCGATGGGTTTTGAGCGGAAGAAGGCGACCGATGTGGTGGTGACGGAAGGTGCCGTGACCACACAGGACGTCGGACTGAATACGCTCCCGCGGGTCGCCGTCATCGGCGATGTGAATGAGATGATCGTCCGGTTCCTCTCCGAGAACGGTTACCTGGGCGAACAGACCTGGTTTGACATCACAGCACGAATCAGCGATTACAACCTGGTGATCATCAACCTGCCGGGCGGCGTGAAGCCTGACGAGTTCTTCGCCCTCATGGATGCGGCCGAGGCCGCGGGCGTGGGCGTCATCTTCACGAAGGGCTACTGGTACGGCTGGGGCATCGACCTGCTGACGGATTACTACGGCGACCCCGTCACCTCTGGCTTTGATTGGTACGAGGCGGCGCTGAGCGGGCGGGTGGCAAGCGAGCACCCCGACCTGTTGCCGGGCCGGACCGTTGGCGAAGCGTTCAACCTGCTGCCCGAGTTCTTCGATATCGGCTACTTCGACGGCTACAGCGGTACGACGGCGGTCTCGCTTTTCAACGAGATGCGTGACCCCATCGGCGGCGGCGTGGGTTACAAGCAGAACGCGGGCAACCGGCACGTGCTGCTGGCTTCGCTGGGCGTGACGCCCTGGCAGGGGCCGGCCACCTGGTCGGATGAGGCCCGGGCGATCTTCCTGAATGCCGTGCGCTGGGCGGCCCGGCCCGAGACCGGGGGCGCCAAGCTGGTTCCCTTCGGCCTGAGCGTCTCGCCGAATACGGTTCTGTGGAATGAGACGGTGGGCATCACCGTGGGCGTCAAGAACATCGGCGATGCGGCGGCGGAGACGGAAGTGGCGCCGTGGATCGACGGTGAGCCGATTCCCGGGCAGGCTGTGGCGCTGGCTCCGGGCCAGTACCAGACCGCCTCGTTCCAGGTGCAGAGAGAGAATGTCGGCGCCTACCAGGTGCAGGTCGGCCACCTGACGGCCAGCTTCCGGGTGCGGCCGCCGCAGGTGACGGTGAACGCCAGCACGATTTACATGCCGCCTTCGGGCAAGGGGCGGAACGCTGACCCCGGCGAGCCGGCGATTCCGCTGGCGGGCGCCCAGGTCGACCTGATCCGGGCGGGCAAGCTGATCAGCCGGGGCAATCTGGACGACCAGGGCCGCCTCACTTTCGACTCCACCGCGTCGAAGGATGATTACACCATTGTCATCCGCCACAGCGGGTATGGGTACAACACGGCCCGTGGGTATCTGCTGACGATGCCGGTCCATGTGGAGGGCGATGTGAGCTACACAGTGGCGCCCACCGCCGCGGGGACGGCACAGATTGATGTGACGATGGCGCAGCGGTCGGCCAGCCATCACGGGTCGGTCTTTGTATCGGGCGGGGCGCTGGGCAAGGCGGCCTACGAGTTCCCGGCGGGGTCGCTGGTGGTGACGCCCGGGGCGTACCGCATCGCCACGCTGATGTCCTACGACGTGCCCGGCGCCCAGTGGGCGTATGCCGGGGCGTGGGAGGAGATCACGCTGGCGACGGGCCGGCAGGCCTTCGCCTTTGGCGGCGACCTGCGCCTGAGCATGGCGGATGTGAAGGGGCAGCAGGCGCCCCAGGCCTCGGTGCAGTGGCGGGTGTTGGATGGGAACGGGCATGCGCTGGCGGGCATCTACCAGGTGACGGCGGGGGCGTTCGGCCCGACCCACAGCAGGACCGTGGCCGATGCGAGCGCCTGGCCCGCCACGGTGGCGGCGACGGCGGAGCAGGTGGTCAAGCCGGTGCTGACGCTGTCGAACCCGTTCGGGGCGATTGAGCAGACCGGGCCGATTGGCTGGGCGGAGCAGCCCAAGGCGATCTCCTTTGAGATGGCCCGGGTGCTGCCCGGGGAGTACGGGCTGCGGCTCCAGTCGGATACGGGGCCTTACGGGGGCGTGCTCCAGGCGACGGCGAAGCTGATGCTGCCGGCCCGGTCGCTGAGCCGGACGCTGGTGATGCCGAATGATACGTTTGATGTGACGCTGGTCTTCGATGCGGGTGCAGCGGGGCAGATGACGCTGGCGGAGACACTGCCGGCGGGCTTTACGATCACCAAGCAGTCGTCTGCGCCGAATGCCACGTTTGCCGGGGGGACCTGGACGTGGCGGGATTCGGGGAAGGGGGCCTACAAGCCCGGGCAGACTGTGCGGGTGACGTATACGGTCCGGGTCGGGGCATCGGTTGCGGCCGGAACGTATGGGTTGAGCGGGGTTGTGACGCAGGGTGGGGCTGGGCGTGTCGTGGCCGGGCCTGCTGCGGTGACTGTGGTTCGGTAGGGTCGCCTGTGGTTTGCGGGGGCGCCTGTGGGGGCGGGCAGGGGATTCCTTCTCAGGGTTGTTCGTTTGGGGGCCTTCGGCCTTCCCCAAACATCCGGCACCAACGTTCAGTCACCCCTGCCCACCCCCACAGGCTTGTGCCGACGACCCACCGCAACTCTGTGCGAACGTGGCGGCCTCCAGCACCCATCGAGGGTGCTGGAGGCTGTCAGTTTCCTGGGCGCCCTGCGCTACCATGCGGGTGGGGAGGAGGTGGTCCTCGCAGCGGAGAAAGATGCACCGGAGGTGATGCAGCGTGAAGCGGTTTCTTCTCTCCCTTGTGTCCGGCTCCATCGCCGCACTGGTCCTGAAGCTGTTCACCTATGACGGTAACCGCACACCCATTCTCCTTACCCTCGGGGCGATCTTTCTGGCCTTACTGGGACTTGGCGCATGGAAACGCAGGAAAAACGCCGGCCCGGCCTGACCTGGTGACGGCTGAGTCGAGTGCCATGGGCCTTGCGACCAGATTTGCAGGGTGACATGCGCGTTTTGCTTGCAGTACTGGTCGGAGCGGTCGCAGAACCCCGTTTTGGGCGCCAAAATGACCCCTCCGACCCTATTTGCACGCATTTACGGGGGGACGGCGTGCATCCTCGGTCGGAGCGCCCGGCGCAGGAAGGGCTCGTGGCCAGACAGAACGAAGGGTAATGAACAATCCCTCCAGGAATTCCGGGCGTCGGCTGGTCATACGTGGTTACGGAGGTGTTGTGAGTGGTCTCCCGCTTCATTCGCATTAACGCAGTCACAGGCCAGGACAGGCAAGCGGCAATCCTCAGTGCGAGGGAAACCATGTCCAGGAGCGGCTGCGCGATCCTTGATTTTCAGATGTTCTCCAATACCTCGATCTGTTTCCGGATTGAGATGGCTGCCGAAGATGTGGGTCAGTTCTATGCAAACCTGCTGACAACCGAGTTGCGCCTGTCTGATCAGAGTGTGCAGGCACTTTCCTCGTTCGCGGACCGCCCGGGAGCGGGCGCCGAAGTAGCGGGGACGTTGGAAATCACCTTTTTGCACAGCGACCCTGATCTGAAGCACGCGGTGCCCGCCATCGGCTAGGCTCATCAAGGCAGAAATTGGCCTATGCGTCGGTGCGCTGTTAGCCTGGACCTTAGGCTGGAACCGTCGACTGGCGCAACAATAGCAGGAGCCCCGACTGCACGTGGATGCGGTCGGGGCTCTTGTTCTAGCACCTGGCAGCTTTTTGGCGCAGCAGATCGCGCTCCCGTTCGTTGCGTGCCAGGGTTGCCGCCCGCTCGTACTCGGCCCGGGCCTCACCCAGGCGGCCGAGCTTTTCAAGCAAGTCGCCCCGCACGCTGGGCAGGAGGTGGTACTCCCTGAGGGCGGGCTCTTTTGTCAGCAGGTCGATCAGCTCCAGGCCCACGGCGGGGCCGAAGGCCATGGACAGGGCGACGGCCCGGTTCAGCTCGACCACCGGCGACTGCGTCAGTTGGGCGAGCGCATCATAAAGGGCGGCGATGCTGGACCAGTCGGTTTCGGCGGCGGTGCGCGCCCGGGCGTGGCAGGCGGCTATGGCCGCCTGCAGACAGTAGGGGCCGAGGGCCTGTCCGAGCCGACGGGCCCGGGCCAGAGCGGCGAGACCGCGCCGGATCAGCAGGTGGTCCCACAGGGCGCGGTTCTGGTCTGGCAGCAGAATTGGGGCGCCCTTCGGGTCGACCCTGGCCCGCAGGCGGGACGCCTGCAGTTCCATGAGCGCAACCAGCCCGTGGACTTCCGGCTCCCCGGGCGCCAGTTCGGCCAGAATCCGACCAAGGCGCAGCGCATCCTGGCAGAGATCCGGCCTGAGCCAGAGGCTGCCGGCGGTGGCGGAGTAGCCCTCGTTAAAGATGAGGTAGATGACCTCCAGCACAGAGGTCAGGCGGCCCGTCAGTTCGGCGCCCTCGGGCACTTCGAACGGGACCTGCGCAGCGCTCAGCGTCCGCTTCGCCCTGACGATTCGCTGGGCGACCGTGGGCTCCGGTACCAGGAAGGCCCGGGCGATCTCATCGGTGGTGAGGCCGCCGAGGAGGCGCAGCGTCAGGGAAACCCGTGCTTCCGGGGATAGGACGGGGTGGCAGGCCGTGAAGATCAGGCGGAGCAGGTCATCGCTGATCTGGTCGTCGTACTCCGGTTCCACCTGCGATTCCAGTTCCCGGCCCAGTTCATCGTACTTCCGCTCCAGCACCTTCAAACGACGGAACCTGTCGATGGCACGCCGTTTGGCGGTGGCCATCAGCCAGGCGCCCGGGTTATCCGGAATGCCTGCCGACGGCCACCGCTCCAGCGCTTCGACCAGGGCGTCCTGGGCCAGCTCCTCGGCCAGGCCCACGTCGCGTACCATGCGCGTGAGCCCGGCGATGATGCGGGCCGATTCGATGCGCCAGACCGCATCGACCGCCCGATGAATGTCAGAAGTCATGGAGGCTACTGCTTCTGCTGCTGCTTCTCCAGTTGCGCCCGCAGGGCGTTCTCCTGGGCGATCGACTCCGGGTTGTCGGTCAGCTCCTCGGTTTCAAAGATCTGCCGCAGCTCGATCTGGCCCTGGCCGCCGCCGTGGGGATCGGGCGCCCGCATGGCCCACTCAATCGCCTCTTCGCGGGATTTGACCTGGATGATCCAGAAGCCGGCGATCAGCTCCTTGGTTTCAGCAAAGGGGCCGTCGGTCACCTTCGGCTTGCCGCCGGGGACCGGGTAGGAGATGCGGATGGCGTTGGAACTGGGGTGGAGCCCTTCGCCGGCGATGAGCACGCCGGACTTCACAAGCTCTTCGTTGTAACGCATCATCGCATCGATCATTTCCTGGCTGGGCATGACACCCGTCTCGGAATCGGTGCTGGCCTTCACGATCATCATGAATCGCATCTTGTGATTCACCCTCCTGTTTTGGTGAGACTCGGTTTCCCCTGGCCTCTGTTAAGGCGACGAACGAGAAGCGACAGAATCGACACGCGGGAGAGAATTTCTTTTGCGACTTATGATAGCACATTGTTTCATCTGATGGGACAACTTCTGCGCTGGGAGTTCCGGTGAGGAAGAAGGGCAAACGAAACGGGCGGTGAATCTCCTGAGGGAAGATTCAGGATGTGCCAGGCGGTGGTGACTGTCATGGTGTCCGGTCGAATCACATGCTACCAGGATCGCGGCGGCCAGATGCTGATCTTGCCCTGGTCGAAGGTGGGTTACGGTACCAAAGCCACTGCAAATGTTCGGTGCCTTCCACCGAACATTTGCAGTGAAGACCTTGGCAGACACGTCCGCGAGCAAGCCGTGTTTTGTGATGAGTCATTCGGCGACCCGAGGGTGATCAACCCCCTGCTGTCAACTACCGGACTCAGATCCATGAGAGCCTTCATTAACCGATGGAACTCCGTTGTGATTTACTTCGATGATCAGATACGGGTGAGTCCGACCTCGAGGGAGGCAAAGGGTGCCTATTGGGAGTTGTTCAAAGAGACTGTGTCACTTCCGTGGGATGCCTCTGATCTTGCACTGGGCGAGCAGATCCGTGAGGCATTTTCAGCGTGTAGGTGGGGTCGCAGAGACTATTAGCCCGGCGGGAATCTTGAACCATCAGCACGCTGGTGCGTGGCCGAGGTACCCAAATGCTGGTCAGCACAGTCTAAACACTGGCATCCATCATCGCAGCGGAGGCGACACGCAAATGACTTTCCAGGCCGTTCCGAACATGAACCCCACGGTTGTCGGCGTCTGGCACGTGCTGGAGCATGGCAAGCTGGGCCTTACCAACGCCATCAAGGACCTGACCGAAGAGCAACTCTTCGAACTTCCCGCCGGCTTCCGCAATAACATCGCGACCCTGATCATGCACGTCGCGGCCACCGAAGCGGGCTTTGCCTACACCCTGAGCGGGCAGCAAATGGCGCCCGAAGTGCGCGCCGAGTACTACATCGGCCGGACCGATGACGGCCTGCTCATCGAGCCCAAGGGCGAAACCAGGGAGAGCCTGCTGGCCAAGTTCGACAAGGCCCGGGAGCTTCTGAAGGATGCGCTGCTCCGGCTCACCGAGGCGGACCTCGAACGGTCCATCTCCCGGGCGAACGGCATGCAGTTGCCTATGCGCCAGTTCCTGGGCATCTACGGGGCCCACCCGGCCCTGCACCTTGGCCATATCCAGCTGATCAAGCAGGCCCTGGCCAACTGATCGACTCCCATTGGACGGCGAAACGGGGACGTGCCCTCTGACAAGAGGCTGCACGTCCCCGTTTGAACGATTTCCGACCTTTCACCGTCTTATAACGGATCCGCATTCGGATGGAGGTGGAATCCCGCATGGCGCACCCGGCACGTGCCGCAGCTGCACTCCTGAGCCTTGGACTGATCCTGGGTTCAGGCTGTTCCGGCACCCAGGCACCGGACCCTGAACCTGTTGAGGTGAAAGTCAAGCACACATTCGATGTCGAGTATGGCAACGTCAATGGCCGGCCCTTGCTCCTTCACATTGCGCAGCCCGACCCGGCGCCCAAGAAGCCCATGCCGGCGGTGGTCTACCTCCACGGCGGCGGCTGGATGACGGAGCGGTCCAAGGCCAGCCCCAACCCGCAGCTGGTCCGACATGGCTACTTCACCGTCAACGTCGACTACCGGCTGACCGATGAGGCGATCTTTCCCGCCCAGATCCAGGACGTCAAGGCGGCCGTGCGCTGGCTGCGGGCCAATGCCAAGACCTACAACATCGACCCGAAGCGGATCGGTGTCTGGGGCCACTCGGCCGGTGGTCACCTGGCTGCCCTGCTCGGCACCTCAGGCGGGGTGGCGGACCTGGAAGGCGATGGCGGTTCGTCCGGGCAGTCGAGCCGGGTGCAGGCCGTGGTCAACCTGGCTGGGGTGATCGATCTGCTGAAGCAACCTTGGGCGCAGGACGACCCAACGACGGCGGCCGGGCGTCTGGTGGGGGGTGCAGTCAAGGAGAAACTTGATCTGGTCAGGCTGACCAACCCCATCACCTACATCACCAAAGATGATCCCCCGGTGTTGACCATTCATGGTGAGAACGACACGGCGGTGCCGCGTAGTCAGTCGGAATCGTTGCATGAGGCGCTTCAGAAGGCGGGAGTCGAGTCGCAGTTGGTGATTGTGCCGGGGTATGGTCACAACGTGGCCACGCCGGGCGGCGTGCCGTCGGCGGTCGAGGCGCATGTGCTCGTCTTTTTTGATAAGCATCTGAAGGGGAAGAAGTGATTGTCACAGATGAGCAAGGTCCAGCAATTCTACGACAAGAGCGCCGAGTACGAATGGAACAGGCTCGAACGTCACCGGATGGAAGCCGCTGTTACCATGCGGGCCCTGGCGGAATACCTGCCCCCGGCGCCCGCCACGGTCCTGGACATTGGCGGCGGACCGGGGCGGTACGCCATCGCCCTGGCAAAGCAGGGCTACCGCCCGACGCTCTTCGACCTGACGCCCAACCTGCTGGCCTTCGCCCGAGTCAAGGCCGCTGAAGAAGGGGTGGAGCTGACCGACATCATCTGCGGCAACGCCCTGCACCTTCCCTTCCCTGACGCCAGTTTCGATGCGGTCCTGCTGATGGGCCCGCTCTATCATTTGCTGGAGGAGGCTGATCGCAGGCAGGCCGTGCAGGAAGCGTTCCGGGTGCTGAAGCCCGGCGGCATCTGCGTGGCGGCGTTCATCGGGCGGTACGCCTCGTTCCGGGATGCGGCCAAGGGCTACCCCAACTGGATTGTGGAGAATCCTGAGAGCCCCGAGCGCATCTTCCGCACCGGCGTCCACGTGGCGGGGCCGGCCAGCGGTTTCACCGATGCGTACTTCATGCATCCCACCGACGTTCGGCCGCTCATGGAAGGTGGCGGCTTTGCTTTCCTCGACCTGATGGGGGTGGAATCGCTGGTCGACCACCTGGAGGAGCAGGTGAACATGCTGACCGGGGAGGCCTGGGACGCCTGGGTCGACCTGAGCTACCGGGCGGGGAAGGACCCCAGCCTGCACGGGGCGTCGAGCCATTTGCTCTGGGTGGGGCGCCGGCCGGCCCCGGGGGAGTGACCCCGCCGCATGGGTGAATGCACGCCGACCCCCGACCAAATGGGCGGTTCCGCCTGCCCGGTCTCGCCTCAGCCACCGCCTACGCATTTCTCCATAGCGTTGCATACTTCTTGCGGTACTTCAGGCCGTCTTCCGCCTCGATCAGCGCCAGCGCCTTGGCCCTGACCGTCTCATCCGGGGCGGCGTCGTAGAGCCGCCGCAGCACCTCGACGATATCGTACCGAATCAAGGTGCAGTTCTTCTCCGCCTGACAGTCGGCGAACCGACCCGCGAGCGCCTCTACCAGGCGCTCTTTTTGTTGCTCCCCAGCCGCACCCACCTGCCAGAGCGCCTGCAGGGCGTGCCTGGCCGTCACAAACCGCTCATCGCGGGTGATGGCAAACAGGGCGTCAAAATCCCGGAGAATCCGCTGCTCTGGGTCGCTCTTGGCCAGGCCGCACAGGACCTGGGCCGCAATGGAGCGGTTGTGGTTGTCCTTGTGGCGCAGGTTGGACACGACCTGATCCCACACCTCGTAGGCCCAGTCCACGGGCTCCCGGATCGCCCCGAGCACGTCGTGATAGGCCTGGTTCTGAAGCGCCCGGTCGCTTGACCACATCTCTGCGAAGGTAGTCGGCACAGCGTTGCGCATATGAATACCCTCCGATCTCAGCCTTCCCGCAAATAGAGCGAAGCATAGATACCCCCGTCTGCCAACAGCCGGCCATGCGTCCCTTCCTCAGCCACCCGCCCATCCTGCAGCACGACGACCCGGTCCGCCCCGGCCACCGTGGAGAGCCGGTGGGCGATGATGATGATCGTCCGGCCGGCGAAGCGCGCCCGCAGGTTCTGCATCACCTGGGCCTCGGTCTCGCCATCCAGGGCAGAGGTCGCCTCGTCCAGAATCAAGACCGACGGGTCATAGACCAGGGACCGGGCGATCTCAAGCCGCTGCCGCTGCCCGCCCGAGAGCTGCATGCCCCGTTCGCCCACGGGCGTATCCAGCCCCCCGGGGAGGTGCCCGACAAACTCGCTGACCCGGGCGTCGTCACAGGCGGCACGCACCTCGTCCGCAGAGGCATCGGGGCGCCCATAGCGCACATTCGCATCAATCGTATCATTGAGGACCACCACATCCTGGGCGATGGCACAGACCTGTCGGCGCAGCCAGGCGGGGTCCAGCGACCGCACCTCACGCCCGTCCAGCAGAATCCGGCCGCCCTGCGGCTCCTGCAGCCTCAGCAGCAGATCGGCCAGGGTCGATTTGCCCTGCCCGCTGCGGCCCACGACCGCCACCACCTCGCCCGGGGCGATGGACAAAGAGAACCCGTCGAGCACCGGCCGCCCCGGCTCGTACCCAAAGTGCACATCCTCGAACCGAATCCTACCTTCGCACGCCGCCGGCTGCTCCCCGCTCGGCCAGGCTGCCGACTCTTCGTCCACCAGGGCAAAGGTCCGCTCCACACCGGGAAGGAGCCGTTTGAGTTCCTGCACATAGACGCTGTTCAAGACTGAAATGGCATCCTGCAGCCACAACAGGTAGACAGCAAAGGCGACCAAACCGCCCGGTGTCAGCAGGCCGTGCCAGATGCGCCAGGCTCCCAGCAGGTAGATGGCGCCGGTGCAGAAGATTCCCGGCCCCCACTCGGCGATGCGGAGCAGCCGGGTCAGGATCATGCTGCGCACCTGCAGCCCTTCGTACCGCTCCAGCCGCTGGGTGCAGAGCCGTACCGCGTGCGCTTCCAGACCAGAAGCCTTCAGGTAGATGGCGCCGCTGACGGTCTCCCGGATGGTCTCCGTCAAATCGGACCGGGCTTCTGCCGCGGCCCGGCTCAATCGCCCGGCGGCCCGGCCCAGATAGAGGATGGCGACCGCTTGCAGGGCGTAGGCGCCAAGGCAGAGCAGGGTGAGCAGCGGGTCGAGCCAGAGCATGGCCGCAAGTCCGACGGTGAAGATGGTCACGGACCAGCCGGCGTTGCTGAAGATGCCGCCGCCGTACAGGTTAAAGAAGAGGTCGGAGAAGGACTGTGAGTCCTTCAGGAGCCGGGAGAGCAAGTCACCCGTGCGGTGCTGCGAAAAGAAAGGCAGCGGCCGGGCCTGGAGCCCCTGATACAGCCGGGTGCGGAGGTTGGCGGTCACCTGCTGCACGATGCTGGAGGCCCAGACGTCCAATAGGATCAGGAAAACAGCCAGGGTGGTGGTCAGCACCGACGCCACGCTGTACAGCCAGAGCGCTCCGGCGTTGCCCTGCGCCAGCGCACCGTCGATGATCTGTTTGGTCAGGAGCGGGGGCAGCATGAAGAGGGCGCTCCGCACCACGACGGATGCCAGGGAGATGAGCATGCGGCCCCGGTAAGGGAGTAGTTCCCGCAGGGCGCTGCTGAGGATCGCCTTGTCGTTCATCGCAAAGCCACCTCCCGCGCCAGGCCATCTTCCAGGTGAATGATCAGGTCGGCATCGGCGATGGTGGAGGGCCGGTGGGCGACGGTGACCGTGGTGCGGCCCCGGGCCATGGCATCGATGGCCGCCTGCACGGCGGCCTGGTTTTCGTTATCCAGCGCGGAAGTCGCCTCATCGAGCAGCAGCAGTTCCGGGCTGCGCAGCAGCGCCCGGGCCACCGAGAGCCGCTGCCGCTGGCCGCCCGAGAGGCGCAGCCCCCGCTCGCCCAACGGCGTCTCCAGGCCCTGCGGCAGCGCCGCAACCACATCGTCAAGCGCGGCCATGGCGAGGACGGCGTACAGGTCGTCATCCGATATCGGCCGGCTGATGCCGAATGTCAGGTTCTGCCGAATTGTGCCGCCAAAGAGAAAGGACTCCTGGGTGACAAAGGCCATGCGGCTGCGCAGGGCGGTGGGATGGATCTCGGAGAGGGGGCGCCCGCCGATGGTGATACTGCCCCGGTCGGGCTCATACAGCCTGGCCAGCAGGCCGAGAATGGTGGTCTTGCCGGCGCCGCTGGGGCCGGTGATGGCCGCCCGCGCCCCGGCGGGGATGCGGAAGCTGATCCCCTTCAGGACCGGCAAGGCGGCGCCCGGATATGTAAAATGCACAGCTTCAAAGATGATCTCACCGGTCAAGGGGACCTCGTGGAGCGGCAGGTCCCGTCCCGGTTCCGGGGGCAGGGCGAGCCATTCGGCGGCGGCCTGGAGCTTGGGCGCCGCATCCTTCAAGGCCAGGTAGGTGGTGGCGAAGGAGCGGACCGGCGCACTGACCAGGGGCAGGTAGGCGGCCAGCGCCACCAGGGTGCCGAGCGTGAGCCGCCCGGCGAAGACCTGATAGCCGCCCACCAGGTAGATGAGCATGGGCGCCAGCGACTCCAGAATGCGGGGCACGTTCATGTAGGACTGGGCCATCAGGTAGGCGTGGAGCCGCACCCGGGCCAGGGCCATCTGCATCTGGTAAAAGCGGCCGGCCTCCCGCTGCTCGGCGGTGTACCGCTTCACCAGGCGTATCGCCTCCAGCCGCTCCTGTGCCTGCTGGTAGAGGGCGGCCTCTTGCTTGCGCTCCGCCTGGCTCAGTTGCTGGCGCTTACTGCCCACCCATCTGCCGGGCAGTGCCGCCAGCAGCACGACGCCGATGGCGATGGCAGAGAGCCGCAGGTCCAGTTGCATCATGGCGATGGCGGCCACCGCTGCCACGGCTGACTCATAGACCAGGCGCGGCAGCGAGGTGACGGCGGCGCCCTGAAGCGCCTCAGCGTCGCCCAGGAGGCGCTGGAGCACCTCGCCCCGGGGCGTGCGGGTAAAGAAGTGGAGCGGGCTCTCCATCAGGCGGGTCCAGAGCCCCCGGCGAATCTGGCCCGTCACGGCCAGGCCCAGGCGGGCGCCCGTGTATTCCTGGGCCATGCGGAGCCCTTCTTTGGTGAGCATTGCCAGGCCCAGGGCGACGACGCATGCCAGAAGCAACTGCGGATTCCGCTCCGGAATGGCGCGGTCAAGGATGGTGCGGGTCAACGCCGGCGGCAGGTTGGCGCTGCCGGCGCCCGCCAGGGTGAGGAGGGTCAGGAGGAGCAGGTGTTTCCACTGGGGACGCAGGAACGGGAGCAGGTTCATGGGCAGGCCTCCGCAAAGGTGGTAGGGCGTAATATTCAGCGAACCCCCGCTCTACCCCTTTCGAAAAGTCTGACCAACCTACGAGTCTCGACCGGCTGCCCCTGATATATTAGGCCTGGCACAATATCCATTCAGAGGAGCGAGCGATTTGAGCAAGGTCGTAGCCATCGAGGCCCTCACGCTGGACGGCGTGATGCAAAGTATGGGGCGGCCCGACGAGGACCGCCGTGGTGGATTCGAGTACGGCGGTTGGGCGATGGGGCGTGGTGACGCTGTGATGCAGAAGGTGCTGGGTGCGCACATGAGTGGCCCGTGGTCGCTGCTGCTGGGGCGCATCACCTACGAAATCTTCGCAGACTACTGGCCAAAGCAACCGCCCAATCCGATGAGCGAAAAGATGAATACCGTCGAGAAGTTTGTGGCGTCCACCACCCTGACGGAACCGTTGGCCTGGCAGAACGCCATTTTGCTGCATGGCGACGCCCCCGACGCGGTCGCCAGGCTCAAAAAGGAGCACCCCAAGAAGCTGGTGATCTTCGGAAGTGGCGTATTGGTCCAGTCGTTGATGCGGCGTAATCTGATCGACGAGTACGTACTGCAGATTCACCCGCTGGTACTCGGCACTGGGCTCCGCCTGTTTCGAGATGGCAGCCCGCTCACGAATTTCACGCTGGTGGACTCTGTAACCACGGGTACGGGTGTCGTCATCGCGACCTACCGGCCGGTACCTGACTCCGCCACAGGAGGTACGCGACCGAACGAAATGAACATGCCGGGTGCGTAAACAACCTTCTGGTCTGCAGCGTATCGTGCATAACGGGCTGCCAATGCGGACTCTGCCTCGTACTGTTGCTGAGCCTGTTCTGCCGACAATCCGCGGGACTTCAGTTGCTCCTTGAACTGGTCTTGGTTTTGCGGAATGGAGCCGTGCCCTTCCGCCCGCAAGGACTCAAACATGCGGGTTCGCTGGTCAGGGCTCTGGTGAGGGAGTAAAAGATTCACCTTGTCACTGAGCCTGCACTCGATATCCGTGAGTCCTGCATCATCCATGAACACCGGTATCTTAATCCCAATATTGCCGTCTTTCCCCGTCCGCCCGGCGTCTTCCTCGTACAGGCTCTGTAGCACCCCGAGCTTGACATACTTTGATTGCCGGTCCCCGTGATGGTCAGTTTTCGCCATACAACTGATCCAATGCGGCTCGATGCAGATGACCAGTCCCCCTGGTTTTACGCACCGACTCATGCGGTTCAAGACCTTGACCGGGTCCGACATGTGTAGCAACAACGCATGGCACACGGCTACGTCATATTGCTCTTCTTCTGGTTCGAGCTTGGTCACATCTGCCTCGACAAACCGGGTGCAGAAAGGCGTTCTACCGAAAATGTCCCGCGCCTTCGCCAGAAGGGCATGGGCATTATCTAATCCAGTGTATGAGGAGCCCGCCGGAAGGAGCGGGAGTAACTTTAGGCCCATGTAGCCGAACCCGCAACCGAAATCGATCACATTCACCGGGACATCCATCTTCCAGACCTGGCGCACGAGAAACGCCAAGTAGTCATCGTTCAGGTACAGGCCGCGGGTCTGCATCAGGTAATCGGCCTGCGAATTCCAATTGGTTTCAGACAAGGCTCGGCCTCCTTTGTTCTCTCGGGTTACTCCATTCCGTCTCTGGCTCTGCTCCTAACGCTAGCAGTGCCTCCGGGAAACTACTAGACTGTTTCTATTCGGATTGCTACAATACACTTATGAGGCGAACAGCATCAGGGCGCTGTTTCCTATTGTTCAAAAACCGATTGCGGCAAGATGGCTGGCGTTAACACGCCAGCCATTTCTTATTCCAGGTCCATAAAGACAAACGGCGCACCGGACCCTCGTTGGGTACGGTGCGCCGCCAGTTTGCGCCCCCCCGACAAACAGTCACCAAATAAGCAACCATCTGCCAGATCACCCGCTCTTCGGAATAGCCCCCTCCCCCGGTGGACATACTCACGGTTGTATCGCTTTGTTCACCGGTCCGCACGGGGGAGGCATCGCGACCCGAATGATGATCAACAAAGTGGAGATCTGTGGGGTAAATACGTCCAAGCTTCCAGTGCTGACCAACGCCCAAATGCGGGAGTTGTTCACACGGATGCAGGGCGGCGAGATCTCATCACGAGATCAACTGATCACCGGCAACCTGCGCCTGGTCTTGAGCGTCATCCAGCGCTTCAACAACCGGGGCGAGTATGTGGATGATCTTTTCCAGGTTGGCTGCATCGGCCTGATGAAGGCCATCGATAACTTTGATCTGAGCCAGAACGTCAAGTTCAGTACCTACGCGGTGCCCATGATCATCGGCGAGATTCGGCGTTACTTGCGTGACAACAATCCGATTCGTGTCAGCCGGTCCTTGCGGGATGTCGCCTATAAGGCTTTGCAGATCAGGGATACGCTTGTAAGCAAGCTCTCCCGGGAACCAACCGTGCAGGAGATCGCTAACGAGTTGAGCCTGCCCCTCGAGGAGATCGTTTTTGCGCTCGATTCGATCCAGGAGCCGGTCTCGCTCTTTGAGCCGCTCTATCATGATGGCGGTGATCCGATCTATGTGATGGATCAGGTCAGCGATGATAAGGCACAGGATATTCAGTGGCTGGAGGGCATCTCGATCCGGGAGGCGCTGCGGCGGCTGAACGAGCGGGAGCGGTTGATTTTGACGCTGCGCTTCTTCGAAGGGAAGACGCAGATGGAGGTGGCCGAGGAGATCGGCATTTCGCAGGCGCAGGTGAGCCGGCTGGAGAAGGCGGCGCTGAGCCATATGCGGAAGTTTGTGTGATTTTGGTGGTTACGTGCGGGGCCGGCGGGTCCGGCCAGGGGCGTCGTCGCGGCGGGGCGGCTTATACATCGGAATGATCCTGGCTGCCGCCAGGATCTGAACTAACGCCCCGAGGCTCCTCAGCCCCTGACCGGACCCGCCCGCCAGAGGCGCGTCACCACCATA
>JARBUG010000100.1 GCA_029239785.1 Symbiobacteriaceae bacterium
ACGCTGGAGAGGTCATCAATGCGTGTGACCTGCCCCATGCCGTCCAGGTGATGGACCAGGTGCTGGTAACGCGGCCCGCCTGCCACGGGCTCGGTCAGCAGCTCCCGCAGCAGCCGGTCGCCGGGCGTGTGGCCCGATACGGTATGGAGGCCGTTGGCAAAGATGACCCGCTGCCGCTTGCCCGTAGGCCCGTATTCGATTGCGTCGATGTAGCCTGGAATCGCCGCCAGCACGCCGTTGGCATGGTACTGATATTCCACCCGGGCGCCGTCGGGATACGCCACCGCCGTCACGTGCCGCTGCTGGTTGTACTCGAAGCTGACCGTGTAGCTGGCGGGGTTGCCGGCGAAGGTCCGCGTGATGGCGACCGGATCGCCTTCCACCGAGTAGGAGTACTCGGCCGTGCCGAAGGTGCCCTCCACCCGGGTCAGGCGGCCGTTCAGGTTCTGGCCGGGCCCGGCATCATAGATGTAGGTCTCCTCCAGCGAGCCCCCAGGCCCGCCGTACCGGACCTCCTGCACCCGCCCCCGGTCGTCCCGGGGCTGGTAGACCGACCGGCCATCGGCGTCAAGCCGGAGGACCTCGTTGCCGGCCGCATCATAGATGAAGGTGGTGATGCCGCTCTCGGCGGAGCGGACCCGGATGCGGTTGCCCACCAGATCGAAGAGGCTCTCCAGGGCGATGTGGCCCAGGGGATCGCGAATCCGGGTGAGGCGGCCCAGTCCGTCGTACTCCCGGCGCTGCTCGTAGGTGCCGGCGCCGTCCCGCTCGCTGATCGCGATAATCTGCCCGGCCGGGTCGGTCCGGCTGATGCGGGTGGGCGGGGCGGCGGGGTCGGCGGCCAGGGCTGCCGCAGCCTCGGGGCCGTAGAACTGGGCGGAGGGACCGTCGTAGTGATAGACCGTGGCGGCCCCGCTGAAGAGCTGCTCCTGAATCAGGCGGCCGGCCTGATCGTAGAAGAGCTCCCGCTCGGCCACGCCCGCATGCGGCGCTGGGTCAAAGCCTGGCGTGGCGGCGAAGTAGCCGTCCCGCTCCCGGATCAGGCGGCCGGCGGCGGAGCGGACCTCCTGCTTGCCCACCGCCCAGGCGCCGGTCTCGGTGATGCGTTTGACCTGGAAGGTCTTGCCCGCGCCGTCCCGGTACTCGTACTTGACGTACCCGGGCGCCGCATCATCCGGCTGCACCCGCTGCTGCTCGATCACCAGGGTCGGGATCTGGTCAAAGCAGTACTGGTAGGTCTCCGTGGGCAGCCCGGGGAGGGCGCCCCGCCGGTAGACCGCCGTGATATTACCCAGCCCGTCAAACTCGACCCGCAGCAGGTTCCCGTTCAGGTCCTCCATCACCGACATCTGCTGGGCGACGGGATCATAGGCCACGATCCGGGCCGGACCGCCCCCTTCACTGATGGCCGTGGGGTGAATCGCCTCGGCATCGTAGGTGATCGCGATCTTCCGGCCCAGGGCGTCGATGGTCGCCAACTGGTTGCCAAAGGCGTCGTGCCGGCAGCGCAGGGTGTCACGCACGTAGACGGTGCCGTATGCCGGGTCGGCCTCCGTCCGGTAGAGCGTGCCCAGCAGGGCCGGGGCAGAACCACCGTAAGCCTCATCGATCTCGGCCTGGGTCAGGATCACCTCGGTCCGCCGGGTGAGGAAGCCCCGCTCGACCTGCCCCGCGGGCAGCCCGACATAGTCCGGGCCGTCGAAGTACTCCCGCTGCTCCTTCAGCAGGCGGCCGGCGCCGTCCAGCTGGCGGAGCCGCCAGCGGATGGAGGTCAGCCCGTGCACCGGGTGAGTGGCGTAATCGTTCCGGATCACCGTTTCGGCGGTTTGCGGCACGCCGCCCGTATCGGTCCAGGCGGACGTACGCCGCTCCTCCGTCACGTTGCCAATGGCGTCGTGGGCGAACTCGCTCTGCTCCGACTCGTACGCTGCGCCGCCCTGCAGCCGCCGGCTGGACCGGACTCTCTCCAGGGCCAGGTAGGCCGGGAACTCCGGGTGGGCGGTGGTCACCGCATGGGCCTCCCACGTGGACTCGTCCAGCCGGAGCACTGCGAGGGTCGCATCATCGAGCAGTTCCGTCCGGTGCGGCTGCCCCTTGCCCGCCTGGAAGGCGGGGTCACGGGCGGTGGCCGTCCGGTTGTGGAAGTAGTACCGCTGGCGGATGGCCGCCTCGTGGGCCGTCGGCGCCTGGCGCGACGCCACCTCCGCAAAGCCCAGGTACTCGCGGGCCGCGCCGTCAAAGTGGCCGTCGTGGTAGGTGTACTCGGTGACGCCCGCCTCGCCGGAGACGGAATCAAGCACCGTCATCCGCTTCACCACGTGGACGGCGAAGGGGAGGTAGCCGCTCCACCGGCGGCCTGCCGCCAGGTCGGCGGTCCGCTCCCGCACCGAAGTCGAGTACTCGATCTGCGTGCTCAACCCCGCCCCGTTGCTGATGCTCGACAGCAGGTAGGGCTTCACACCCCCCAGCAGGTCGAGGTACCAGTACTCGTGGGCGCCGGCCGCACCGCTCTCCGTCGTCCAGAGGAAGCCGGCGGTGCCGGAGCCGGTCAGGTCGGTCAGCAGGAAGCGGCCGGCGCCCAGGCGGGGCGTCCGCTTCAGCTCAATGGGCGGGCCGAAGGACTCGCCGCCCTGCCCCGGGTAGATGCGGACCACGCCGCTGCCCACCAGCACCAGATCCGCCGTGCCGTCGCCGTCCACATCGGCCAGGTGCACATCCTGATCGGGGTCGGGCACAGCGAACTCAGGAGTGTTCGCCACCACCCGACGCTCGCCCCAGCGCCCGTCGCCCAGGTAGGGCCAGTAGACCACCTGCCGCGACTGGAGCAGCACCAGGTCGGGCAGCCCGTCGCCGTTCATGTCGGCCATGCGGAGCCGAGAGAGGCTCTGGTTCAGGGGCGGCAGATTCTCCGGGGAGAGGACCACCGGCGCCGACCAGGCTTCGCCGCCCCGGTTCAGGAAAGCCATGGGCGTGCCGCCCCGGAAGGTGAGCAGGTCGGAGACCTTGTCGCCGTCCAGGTCGACCAGATAGGTGCCCTCCTCGTCCAGGGCGAAGCCGGGCGCCAGGGGCAGCCGCCTGCCCGCCATAAAGCCCTGCGCCGGGTCGTTCGGAAAGTACTGGCCGCCCCCGGTCTCAGCCAGCACCAGGTCAGCGGTGCCGTTGCCGGTCAGGTCGGCGAACCGGACCCGGTCATGGCTCAGGTGGACGCCCATGGGCAGGTGCGGGAGGCGCTGCGGGGGACCCCACAGCAGGCCGCCCCGGTTCTCCCAGTAGGTCGCTTCCCGGCCGTCCATCCGGATGATGCCCGGCAGGGCGGTGCCCTGGTAGTCCAGCAGGGTGACATCGTCGCCCAGGGCGGGCGGCGGCACCACGGTTGACCGGAACTTTTCAATCCGGCGGGTGGCGGGGCTGAAGCCCGTGTAGCCGAAGGTAATCGGCGGCAGCGCTGCGGCTGCGCCCGCCTGCCAGCCTGTTACCTGGAACCGCTCCAGCAAGGTGGCGCCCGTGTGCTCCGCCTGGGAGAAGGTCAGGTCATAGGTGCGCATTAAAGTATCCGGCGCCAGCCGGTCCTGGTGCAGCTCCATCCGATGGCAGCGGCGGGCCGTGCGCAGCTCGATGCCCCGGCTGAAATCGGAGAAGGGGTCAGGCCTCGTCTCGTAGAGCAGTTCCAGCCGGAAGACGCTCCAGCTGACCCGCCTCAGGTAGCGCTGCGCACCATCTGCATCATACGCAAACGTTACCTCCCGCCCGCCGGGGAAGGTAACCCGGTCCAGCAGCCAGCGAATCACCCCGGCCGGCCCTGCGATCCGGCTGGCGCTACTTACGCCAAAGCGCATCTCCGTCAGGTCGGGGGCCGTGGAGGTCCAGTGGTCGCCATCGTACGCAAAGGGCTGATGGGCCTGCTGGATGTAGGGCACGTACCGCCCGCCGCCCAGGGGCACCAGCGTCTCGCTGCCCGAGAGCGAATAGGCCGACTCCGGTGCGGGGTCAAAGCGTGAAGGCAGCTTCTGCTCGATGAACGGCTGCGCTAGCCGCCAGCCCATCCCGAAGGGCCCGTTGCCGAAGCCGGTGTTGTAGAGCAGCTCCAGCTTCGGTGCGAAACCGCCCGGCCCCAGCGGCAGGTCGAAGGGGAGCTTGTACGAGCCGCCTCCCATGGCGAGGTTCGGCTGGAACTGCTCGCCGGTGTTCCGCTGGGCGCCGCCGCCGGTGGGAAGCGAGCGGCCGACGGCATCGACTCCGCTCTTCTTTTCCATGGGCAGGGACCTCCTTTACGCGGGCAGCGTCCCGTCAGGGCGGTAGGTAAAGAGATAATCGACAAAGAGCTGGATGTCGCCCACCATCTCCGCGTCCACGCCGGCGCCCAGGGCGACGGTGAAGGTGTCAGCGGGGGTGGCATCCTTCCAGGCGGCGAAGGGGGCCATGGTCGCCTGGTCACTGAGCAGTTTGCCTTCGGCATCGGTTACGCCGCTGATCGACATGGCGTCCGAAGCCCGGGTCACCACCACCGGCTGGCCAGCCAGCGCTGCGCCGTCGGTGCCAATCAGCCGCACACCGATGCCGTTCATCCGCAGGTTCGTATGGTTGTAGGCGAACCGCGCGGGATGCAGCGTGAAGGCGGCCTCCCGGTCGGCGGTCAGCGTGAAGTACTGGTCCGGGAAGTGGAAGCGGGCGGAAAGCAGCAGCGACCGGCCATCTTCGGCGCCGTAGAACGCCTTCACATGGGCCGCCAGCTCGGGGCTGTAGTCGGCGTCGAAGTAGAAGACGGCCTTGATGTCGGTAATCGCCTGGTAATCGAGGTTGTTGGCCGACCGGGGCAGCTCCAGTGTCCAGTTGCCCTGCGGTCCCAGGTTCTCAAAGAGGTCCAGCATCTCGTCGGAGGGCTGGAAGACGGTGAAGTCCCGCCGGTACTGGTAGCTGGAGAGGACCATTCGCTCTGCCGGCAGCACCCGGTTCTGCTTCGCCCAGCCACCGGCGCCCTGCTTCCACTCCGTGGAGATGCCCTGGTGGAGCAGCACCCCGTGGACGCCGTCCAGCGGCACCAGGCCTTCGACAAAGACCTCGACCTTCTTCAGCTTCCGGCGTGCCGTGCCCGGGAAGCGCCGGTCAAAGAGCTCCAGGTCGGTTCGGAAGGGGAGGATGCCCTCCTGCACAAAGGACTGGAAGGCGGCGGGGAACTCGTCCCGCAGGGAGATGGCCAGCCGCACCGGGTTCTTCTTGGTGGCGTGCTGCAGGTAGTCGAGCGTGAACGCCGCGATATCCTGCTTCAGCTGGTCGGCGCCGGTCAGGTCGCCCAGCATGCCCAGGCCGTAATCCAGCCGTATCCGCTTCAGGTTCCGGTCGAACTCCAGGTCGTAGGCCCGCTCCATCAGGAAGGCTGCGTAGATCGCCATGCCCAGGTAATGGGCGGCGATATCCTGCATGGAGGCGGCCATGGCAAACCAGAGATCCTCGTCGAACATCTTCTCGGAGGCGTACTCCAGCATCTCCTCGGCGCCAGCCAGCCGGACCTTGGCCACCTCAATGGAGAGCTGCTGGACCTCATAGCGGACCTGCGCCTGCTCCTCCCGGAGCTTGGCGACTTCGACCTCAAGGACCGCCTCGGCGGCCTGCCGCTCCAGCCGCCGGCGCTGGATTTCGTAGTTCAGGTTCTCCTTCCACTCGCCCACCGTGTCGTAGAAGTCCTCCACATCGGTCTCAAAGTCGTGGGACTTGCCGTTGTACTGCACGCCGCTGTAGCGGATCTCCTGATCGCTGGCTGCGTTAGAGGCCCAGGAAAGGGCAGCGTTGACCGTAGCCAGTTCCCAGCCCAGGGTGGTCCAGTCGGTGTAGGCGCCGTCGGCGTGGCTCTTGCGCAGCTCGGCATACTCCCGGCTCTTCTGGGCCGCCTCCACCTCAAGGGCGGCATCTTCCAGCCGCTTCTCTTCGACGGCGACGGAGGCCTTCGCCACGTCCACCGCACTCTCCATCTGCAGCCGCTCCATCTTCTGCGCTTCGGCGGAGACCCGGAAGTTGACGAAGGTGCGGGAGGCCTGGACGGCGTTGTCGGCCAGGTAGTTGGCCACGCTCTGCATGTACTTGAACCGGAAGACCGGGTAGTGGTCGGCGCCGAGGCCCAGGAAGTTGAGGCCCAGGGCGATCTTCTTCAGGTTGGTGAAGGCAGAGATAGCCACTTCGGCCACCTGCGGGTTGACCGGGGCATAGGGCTGTCCGGACAGCTTCTTGATCAGCTCGCCCACGGTCGCCTTCATGGGGGTGAAGGCGGCGGGCTGGTAGAGCGGGGAGGTGGCGGGCAGCACCGGCTTGAGGCCCGCGTCGATGCCGAGGATCTGCTGGTACTTCTGCTTCGCCTCGGCGGGACGGTCACGCCGGAAGAGCTCCTCGCCCCAGCGCAGGTTGACCCGGGCCATGCGCAGCCAGAGATACGGCACCTCAATCCCCTGGTTGAGGAAGGGGTAGGGCAGCACCGACTGGTACTCCTCCAGCGCCTTCTGGTAGCGGCCCAGGGCCAGGTAGGTATCGCCAATGGCGATGGGCAGCACGAAGAAGAAAAGGTGCGGAATATAGGCGACAAAGTTGGTGCTGATCTCCTCAAAGAAGCGGAGCTGATCGAGGTCGACTGCTGTCACCCGGGGCTCGTAGAGCTGCTGCTGCAGGCTCTTTTCGTACACATCGGGCGAAATGGAGAGATGCTGAACGCCCCCGTTTGCCAGCAGGCCGACCTGCCGTTCGGTCTTGGGCTGGGTATCTTCGGCCACCACGGCCACCGCCGGCAGGAACTGCGCCTTCTGGGGCACCACGTAGGTGAGGGCGGTCTGGGGCATAGGCAGCAGCGGTTCCGCCATTTTGGCAGCCGTCGGCGGCACCTTGCGCAGCAGGCTCTTCTCCAGCGTCGCCGCGTTTTCGCTTTCGAACGCCTGCATGCGGTTCACGGTAGCCTGGCCCTCCAGCTCCTTGTAAATGTTGGCCAAATTGCTCTGCATGGCGCTCTGGGCCTGACTGTTGCCGACGGAGCCGTAGAGGTGCGCGGCCTGCTCAAAGCTGGTGGCGGCCTCCCGCAGGGCCTCCCGGCGCAGTTCGCCCGCCGCGTAGGTCGCCTTCATGGCGCCCTGTTCGGCGGTCAGCTCGGCGGCGAGGGCGTAGTCGCCATGGGCGAAGGCCTCTGCTCGGGCCTGCACGTACAGCTCGTCGGCCGCAGCGAAGTTCTCCTTGCGCATCTGGGCGCGGGCCGACTCCCGGGCCTGGTTCAGGCCCTTCTGGGAGGTGATCTGCGGGTCCATGCCGACGGAAGAAAACCGGGCGATCTTCTCGTTTACCGGGAACTGTCCGGGGTTGATGAGCGGCTGCTCCTTCAGGTTGATCATGACCGGGGCGCCCGGGTCGGTCAGCTCAAAGTAGCGGCGGCTCAGTTCGACGAGCCGGCTCCAGTCGACCGCCGTGACGGGCAGGTCGAGGAGGAAGCCGCTGCCCGGCGCCTTCGGCATTTCGGGATGGCTCTGCACCAGGATCTTCTGGCGCAGGGCGAGGTAGTTCTGTAGCGCAACGGTGTACTCCCGGTTAAAGAAGTTCTCGTTCGCTTCGGTAAGCAGGTCGCGGTAGTCCCGTTCTTCACTGGTAGCGGGCGGGGCCACTTCGAGCCGGGTGTTCACGGGTTTGGCTGAGATGCGCGGATAGAGCTTTCGGAGTACCACGAAGTTCTCAGGATGCAAGGTAACCGCCATGGCACATGCCTCCTTCGGATGGATCGTGGGGACGCACTATTTATTCAATACCAAAGATTGAGATATGTCAATAAAAACGCGGTAAAGAAATGAACCGGACATTTTTTACCGCGGATTGCGCGGATTATCGGATTACGCAGATGAAAACAATGAGTATCCTATCGTTCGGGAAGCCTGTTCCAATCCTACAATCCGATAATCCCATAATCCGCGGTAAAAAATGTCCCATTCCGACGCCTGCCATGGCCGGCGGGGGCAGAGGACCGACGGGACGCGTTCGCCAGCAGCCTGCAGGAAGCATCGTTTGGCTCGGAGAATCGTAGATATCCAACCAGGGTCTTATCAGGTCAGAGGAGTTGGTACCGTGTTTGGGAAGCTGGCAGCGGATGCGCTCGGGTTGTCTGATATCGGAGCGGTGATCTCCCCGAGCGACTATAACAAAGTGGACGCCGACGATTACATCATGCATGAGGACGGGGAGAAGATCTTCTTCCTGATCAAGTCCAGAAGTGACGAGTATTGCTTTACCAACCTGGCCTTGATCCACGTCGACGGCGCCAGTGCCGTCAGCAAAAAGCGTACACTGCGGCGTTACAACTACAGCACCAACAGGGTCGGACACGTAGCGCTGGAGACGGCCGGCACCGTGGACCTGGACGTGGAGATCAAGTTTACGCTGGGCGAGGTAGCGTACTCGATTGATGTGCACAAGAAGCATCTGGAGCAGGTGAAGGACCTGTACAAGGCGCTCCTTGCCATCGCACAGATTACACACGAAAATGAGCACGCGCTGCGGTTTTCACAGCAGAGCCTGGAGACGGCCACGGCTGCGATGGGCCGGGTAACCACCCGGGAAGATATCCCGTCGGACCAGTTTGCCAAGGTGAACGAGTATGCGTTCAACTGGTTGGTCAGCGCGCGGGAGAAGTACGTTGTGAAGGATTTTGGGCACGTCTTTAGGCGGTATCTCGAGAACTAGCATCGCCGGTCTCTCACAACGTTACGGACGAGCCTGCACAGGTATTGTGCGGCTCGTCCGTCTTCGTTTGTCTGGCTCTAGCCCTACAATCATCTGAAGGGTTCGTCGCCGCATGGACGTCTAAATCCACACCAGGCCCTCAAGGGGGCCGGCGAGGGGGCACCACATTGCTGAAGCTGCAAAACGTCTCCAAGTATTATTCACGGAACGGCGCGGTCGCGTTGGGGCTCAGAAAGATCAACCTGACGCTGGAGCTCGGCGAATTCGTCGCTGTCGTTGGCGAAAGCGGCAGCGGAAAGAGCACCCTGCTGCACGTATTGTGCGGCCTGGATACCTACGAAGACGGTGAGATGTACATCAAGGGGGAGGAGACCTCCCACTACACCGCCCAGGATTGGGAGAACTACCGCCGGACCCACGTGGGGTTTATCTCGCAGAACTTCAACCTGATTGACAGCTACACCGTGCTTCAGAATGTAGAACTGGCACTTGCCCTGGCAGGGTACGACCCGGCCAAGCGGCGGGCACGGGCCCTACAGATCATCGAACGCGTCGGCCTGACTCCGCATCTCCACGTGAAGGCCAGCAAGCTGAGCGGCGGTCAGATGCAGCGGACCGTCATCGCCCGCGCCCTGGCCAAGGACTGCCCGATTATCGCCGCGGATGAACCGACAGGCAACCTGGATTCGGCCTCCAGCCGGCAGATCATCGAACTGCTGGAGGAGATCAGCCGGGACAAGCTTGTGATCGTCGTGACGCACAACTTCGCGGAAGTTGCCCATCTCGCTACCCGCAAGATCACCATTCATGACGGCGAGGTGGTGGAGAACCGCCAACTCAAGCCGGCCTCGCCGGTCCAATCACGGCCCCTTCCGAGTGAGAGAACGAGCCGCGTTTCATGGCGAGAAGCGATTCCCACCGCCGTTCGCAATCTAGCGTCCACGCCGCTCAAGACGCTGCTGATGTTCCTGGTGATGCTGATGCTGACCTTCGGCTCGGCCTTTGTGTACGGCTCGATGCAGAACCTCCAGGATGAGACGGCTTTTACCGACACAAACCCCTTCTTCCGCAATAGCAGCGAGCAGCGGGTCATCATCAAGCGAAGCGACAACGCGGCCTTCACGCCTGCCGAGCTTGAGAGGCTGGCCGCCACCCCGCGGGCAGCGGCGCTCGTCCGAGGGGACCTGGCGCTGGATCAGCAGGTGACCGTCACCTTCCCGACGGCCCTGAGCGGCGGGCAGGAAACCGTTCCCGCCAAGCTGATGCCGGGCCTTCTTGCCGACAAAGCGAAGCTGACATTCGGACGGCTGCCCGAGTCGGACCGTGAGATCGTGATCAACACGCGCATGCTGCGCCAGGGCATTGCCGCGGAGGACCTGCTGGGTCGCACGTTCGAGTACGCGTATCAGAGCACCAAGTTTCCGCTGACCATCGTGGGCATCAGCGAGGACCGAGACCAGGGTGAGGTCGTCTTTGCCCCTGCGACCGTCCTGGATCAGATCGCCAGCCTGGCCCTGGCCCAGTATCAGACCTTCACCTATGCCGCCGGCGAGTTTCAGGGGATGAAGTTCACCCCGCAGGTGTACAAAGGGAACGGCACGCTTGGGGAGCGGGAGATCGCCCTCCCGCCAACGCTGGCTTACTCATTCTGTTCCACGCAGCAGATCGCGATCACCTCATGCCTGGAGCAGATCGTCGGAAAGCGTGTCCAGCTGACCGTCTCCAGCCTCTATGAGAAGCAGACCGCCGAATACACCATCGCCCAGGTGACCGCCGAAGCGCCGGAGCCGGAGCGAGCCCTGCCTGTGAGAACGGCACCCAAAGATCCGCCCATCTCTGTGAGCCAGGCCACCTATGACCGGTGGGCCGCCCGGCAGGCGGTCTACCAGGTGAGCGTGATGGGGCGGAACACGGATGATGCCCGGTCGCTCCGAACCCACCTGGCGGATCAAGGCTACAAGACCTTTTACCCCTACGACACCGTTGGTGCGATCCCTGGCGTGCTCCGAGTGGTGCAGTACGTCTTCTACGCCATCCTCCTGGTGATCTTCGTCGGCATCTTCTTCTTCATCACGTACTTCATCATGCGCACCGTAATGCGGAGCAAGAAGAAGGATTACGTGACGATGCGCTCGATCGGGGCCACCTACGCCTTTATCAAGCAGGTGCTCTTCTCTGAGCTGTTCCTGATCATTACCCTTACCTACGCCACCGTTTTGCTGGCATTCGGCCTCAGTAACGTCGTATCCGTGCCAGTCGTGAGCAAACTGCTGATTCAACTGTTCCGCAGGTATGCGCTCCTCGACTTTGTCTACATTTACGCGCTCCTGGCAGCCCTGGCCGTGCTGCTCAACCGCAGATTCCACAAGAAGATGTTCGGTGACAGTGTGGTAAGCACGTTCAAGGGGGAGGAGGGTGAGTAAGATGATTCAGCTGCGTAACATCAACAAGACCTTCAACAAGGGTCAGCAGAACGAGATCAAGGCGATCAGCGGCACCAGCCTCACCTTCCCCGAGAAGGGCCTGGTCGTTTTGAACGGCCCCTCCGGCAGCGGCAAGACGACGCTGCTCAATGTGATAGGCGGGCTGGAGTATATCGATTCCGGCGAGATCATCTTCGGCGACGAGGTGATCACCAGGCGCAATGCCCGCAAGCTCGACACCATCCGCAACCGCAAGATCGGCTACATCTTTCAGCAGTACAACCTGCTGCCCCATCTGACCGTGTTTGAGAACATTGAACTGGTCCTGAAGATGCAGGGGATCACCGACCCGGAGGCGATCCGGCAGACGATTCACTACGTGCTGGAGGCGGTGGGCATGTTTGCCTTCCGCAAGCGCAAGGTGATGACCCTCTCCGGCGGACAGCAGCAGCGAATCGGGATCGCCCGGGCGATCGCCAAGAACCCGGACATGATCATCGCCGACGAGCCCACCGGGAACCTGGACAGCAAGAACACGCTGGAGATCATGAACATCATCAAGAAGATCTCCCGGCAGAAGCTGGTCGTGCTCGTCACCCATGAGCGGGAGCTGGCGGACTTCTATGGGGATCGCATCATCGAGATCCGTGACGGGGTTGTCGTCCGTGACTACGTCAACGATGACCGGCAGTCGCTGCAGCTTCGCCATCAGAACACGATCTATCTGAAGGATTTACAGCGGCAGCCCGTCGCCAGCGGGCCCGTCCAGGTGGCCTATTACTCGTCCGAGGGCGCCGCAGCCCCTGCCCCGGTCAACGTGAACCTGATTGCCATGGGCAATACGCTCTATGTCAAGGTCGATGGGGACGAGCACCTGAAGGTTCGCTACCTGGACGAGGACTCGGGGATGGAGGTCCGCGATGAGCACTACAAAGGGCTGGAGCAGGCCGACGCCCTGGAGAACGACTTCGATTTCGCCCGAATGTCCGGGGCTGCGGAGCGGCCACGCCGCACCGGCGCCGCCATCCCGATGAGTGAGGCGCTGAAAGGCGCCGCAAAGCGGCTGCGCGGCCTCTCCAAAATGCAGAAGCTGCTCTCCCTGGGATTCGTATTTGCTGCATGCATCATCGCGGTGTCAATTGCGCTGCTCGGGAAGCTGTACCATGCCAATCCGGCGGAGTTTCAGCGGGTGGATCAGCATTACGTCGCGACCGATGCGAAAGATCTGCCCGCGCTGGAACGGGAGCCTGCCGTCGTCGCGGTCAATCCGCTCCACGAGCAGCAGCCCTTTGTCATCAGCCTTCACACCTTTGACCAGGTCCGTACCCCGTTGTACTTGATGGCACATCCGTCCGATGTAAAACTGCTCCGGCCTGAGGATGTGACGATCGGCCGCTACCCGCAGAACGAGCAGGAAGTGGTCATCGACAGCCTGCTGGCGGAAATCCTCCTGGGCAATTCGAGCTTCAAATATGCAGGGCTCTCTCAGGCGGGGGACCTGGTTGGGCTTACGCTCACGAGCGGGGCGTTCGGATATAAGGACGAGCTGCGCATCGTGGGCATCAGCAACCTGCAGTCGCCCACGGTCTGGGTCCCTGAACCCCTCATCTACGAGATCGCCGTGAACGGCACTGAGCCGGGCCAGACCCGGCCCAGGCTGTCGGCATGGAAACCGGAGCGCGGCCTCGGCCTGGCGCAGGGCGGACGCATGCCGGAGCGGGCCGGTGAGGTGCTCTACCCGGAGAAGTTCCGTGCCATCAAGGGCCAGAAGCTTGGCAACACCCTTCCCGTACATGATGGCGCTGAGGGTGCCGTCTATACGATCGTGGGGTTCTACACCGTGGCCGACGAGGCGATGGCTGCGGTTAACGAAGAGGTGCTGATGACCACCCCGGCCGGGTTAAAGGAGACCTACTTCACCTGGGCGCGCAAGGACCGCCCGGTCCTGGTCTACTCCAGCGATGTGGCGCAGACGGTCAGCGCGCTGGAGGCGCAGGGTCTGCGGGCCGTTCCAACGTATCAGCAAAGCCTTGAGCAGCACCAGGCCGACGTCCGGCGTGGCTACTACACCTTGCTGGTGTTCGCTGCCTTCCTGCTCGGGCTCTCCTTGCTGCAGCTCTACTTCATGATTCGGTCAAGCTTGCTGGCCCGCATCTACGATATTGGGGTCTACCGTTCTCTGGGCGCTTCGCGCTGGGACATTCACAAGATGTTCGTGCTGGAGATCGCCGTGGTGACGACAGCCACCTCCATGGCCGGCTACTTCCTGACCACGTGGGTGATCAAGGAGATCGCAAAAGTGACGCCGCCGCAGTTTACGCTGTTCTACTTCCCTGTGGCCTATATCGTGGGGGGCGTGGCGCTGATTTACGCGATCAACATCGTCTCAGGGCTGCTGCCAGTCTTCAGGCTAACCCTGAAGTCGCCGTCGCAGATCTTGAAGCAGCACGACGCCTAGCGTTTGCCGTGACAGAAGGACGAACCTGTGCAGCCAAGTACGGGTTCGTCCTTTTCGCATTGATCGAGCGATGATGATGTAACGCAAAATAATCAAAACGTTTTTTATCGTACATCTTTACAAGAATAACCATGTATGATATTGTAAGCGATGTCAGTGATTCCAACGCGTTCACCAGCGAGAGGGAGGATGAGACTCATGTCCACGGATAAAGAGAAGGGCGCCAAGCCCAGCAGCGACTCTGCGCTCCAGATCCAGCCTACGAATCCGGCCCCGGCCAATCATGTGCCCGATCCCATGGCCGCAGCGGCGGCTGCCCTGGCCAAGTATCGCGGTGAGAGGCCCCAGCAGTCGACCTTCGACGCACTGATGGCCGCCACCCGGGACCAGCTCCACCGCCCCGACCTGGGCGCCGAGATCCTCAAGGGCAACACCCTCCCGTCCGCCGTCTGGACGACGGGTCCTGGCATCCACGACTTCACCACCGTGGTCGACCGGCGCTTTGCCGACATCGCCCGGGTGATGGGGGTCAAGCTGGTCAACAACAAGGTGGCCAGGTTCCATGCCTGGTTCGTGGCCGGCACCGACATTATGGTGATGTTCCCGGCCGATCCGAACGACCTCTCCGCATTCGAGATCAAGCGCTATGATAGTGGGACCATCCATGCAAACCTCTCCAATATGCTGATCGCCCAGGGCGTGGCGGTGGAGTCCGGCTACAAGGAGTTCCGGCCCGTCACCATGATTCCCGAGGGCAGCAAGCTCTGGCCCGGCCTCTCCATCGATTATTCCGGGGCCATCAAGCCGCTGGATCGGAAGGTTGCCGTGAAGGAGAAGGAAGAAGAAGAGGGCGAGGAAGCCGAGTAGGCGTGTGGTAAATGAAGCGAGCCGGGCGGGCGCCCGGCTCGTTTTTGTGCGCTGCCGCACGGATTCGCCCGTTGGGAAAGAAAATATCAACTACCTGGGCGACAGTTCTGCGACATTCTCTTTCCGAAAACCGGTCTCAGAGGCCAAACATGGTGCCAAGTCTCATGCGAACCGGGACAAATCGTACACAAAACCTAACCGAAGCTACACCAAGGTGGTTCTGCAGGCTTCGAAAACGCACACACGGATTCGAATCAGCCATAACACGCTGGTTCGAAAAGATACTGTTGGATTTTTACCGGCAGAGCGGCAGCAAAAACTTTCCGAACCGACGGTGCCACCGACCTGACCGCCTGGCCACAACTTGTGCCGGAGATGGCCGCTTGCCATGTCCCCTATCTCAGTCGCCCGCCTGCTCGAAGCCGGCCGGCTGTGTCCGGGCGTACCGCCAAATCGCCAGCAGCGGCACCACCAGGCTGACCGCGGCCACGACCATCAACGAGGGAAAGCCGGCCTGGTCGTAGAGCATGCCGCCCAGCAGCGGCCCCACCATGCGTCCGCCCGTCGAACCGGCCAGAATCAGCCCCTGCAGCGTGCCCCGTTTCGATGGCGGCGAGAGCTTGGCCACCGCCGCTGGAATCGCTGGCCAAACTAGCATCTCCCCGAACGTCAGCACCACCATCGAGATCACGTAGATCGCGTAATCGTTGCTGGTCAGCAGCACCCCAAAGGCGACCGCATAGAGCGTCGCACCCAGGGCCATCTGCGCGGCCGAGTGGCGGATCCGCCGGACCACCTGCGAAATCAGCGGCTGCCCGGCGAAAATCAAGAGGCCGTTCAGCGTCCACAGCACCGAGTAGGCGCCCAGATCGTACCCGTTCGCCACCATATGGACCGAGACGGCGCCCTGCCACTGCACGTAAATCAGCCAACAGGTCAGGAATGCGACAAAGAGGGCGCCCAGCGGTGCCCACGCAATCGGCGACTCCGCTGCGGCCGCGGCGGCCACCCGCTCGGGGGCCGGGGCGCCCATCGCCGCGAAGCGCTCCTCACGCACAAAGACCAGCACAAAAAGGGCGAAGAGCAGAAAGATCGCACTGGCCGACAAAAAAGCCAGCGCGAAGGAGCGGTCCGCAATGAGGCCCCCCAGCGCCGTTCCGACGGCCACGCCCAGGTTGTTCGCCACATAGATGAAGTTGAAGGCCCGGCGTCCCTGCCCCGGCCAGGCTCGGGCGACCAGGGCGTTGATGGCCGGGAACGAGAGCGAGGCGGTAAAGCCGAACCCGATCATGACGGTGACGTAGAGGGGCCAGGACTCATAGAACCCAAGCAGCCCGGTCAGGATGGTCGAGCCGAAGAGGCCCGCGAGCATCACCGGTCGGGCGCCGATGCGGTCGTAGAGCCACCCGCCAGCCAACTGCCCCAGGGCGGCGCCGCCGCTGTGGAAGAAGAGGACCAGCCCGGCGACCGTGAGCGGGCGCCCCAGTTGGTTGTGAATGTAGACGTTGTTCAGGGGCCAAAAGAAGGAGAGCCCGGCCAGGTTGAGAAAGCTGCCAAAGGCGAGCAGCCAGAGCATCTGTGGATAGGCGGCCAGCAGGGCTGCCAGTCGGTTCTGTAAGCGCAACGACAAGAATAGTCCCCCCTGGCAACTATTCTAGCATGGACATTGCCGGCGTGGATTACAATGCAACGCCCGCACCGACACGCCCGCCAAAGTAGGCCTTCACCTGCTTTGCACGGGCGATCAGGTACCCAAAGTACAGAACGGTAATCGCCGTGGTGATGACAACGACCTCCGTACGCGTGCTCCGCACCAGCGAAATGTTTGCGAGGAAGTTGTACAGGATATGTGCGATCACGCAAATGGTTAGATTTCCGCTCGCCAGCATGACCGCCATAAACATCAGCCCTACGACAAATGCGTTCAGGATCTGCAGCACGGTATCTGTGCCGGACTGTCCCACCGCTACCATGCTGACAATATGCCCGACGGCAAAGGTAAGGCTGATAAACGCAACCACGACATAGCGGTTCCATTTCTTGGTCAAACCTTTGAACATAATGCCGCGGAAGATGATCTCCTCCATAAACCCGACCCCACTATACATCGCAAAAAGGGAGACCACCTCGACCACGGACAAGGAGGTGTTGATGCCGTAGGCCAGATTCAGAAACGGCAGGGCGAGCATCGGGAGGTAGTAGAGCATGACCGAGGCCCGCTCGGCAGGCTTGGTCAGCAGTCCGATCTCCGCTGCGATGCCGGCGCGCTTCAGGACGCAGAAGCAAATGACGGCCAGTGCCAGATTGGGAATCGCACTGACCAGATCAGAATCGATCTCCATTGCTGCGGCGACGTTGCCAGTAATCGTGTTCAGTACCAGGTAGATTCCCAGCCAGACAAGCGAATACGAAACCGCGTTGTTCCTGTACAGGTTGCTCAAGTGTGCACGCTCCTCTAGAAGAATGATGGATGGCCATGACCGAAGCGCAAACTGATCAAACTATACCACGACGCCGGGCCGAAATCATAGTAAACACAGGGAATTCGGTTCGGGATGAGAGACGGCGGCGTGCTGGGTGCAGTGGCAGCATCTGTTCGTTGCTCGGCGAATGGGCGCGTGATACGATGTGTCTCCGCCGCTGATACGGCGGGCCCACGAAAAACGAAAACGGCGCTGTTTGACCACAGCGCCGGGTCAATATGTGAGAGTTTAGCAGATGATCGCGCTGCGCTAACTGGGAGGCTCGTTTGGGCCGGTTGCACCGGGATGGCGTGGTGAGGAACTTCCTGGCACCGCTTGCCAATAGGCAAGAAGTTGGCGCTGGGCGCAAGCCCAGGCGGCGTGAGCCGACGATGGGGAAGGCTATCTCCGCGGCAGTCCTCTGCCGCACCCGACAGGGGTTCTGTAAAGAACCCCGAAAGGGGCGAGACGCTGGTACCTGTAAAGAGCTATAGAAACGAAGGCCGGCCCGTGAGGGCCGGATGAGACGGGCAATCTCCGCCACGGTGCAAGTCCAAGTAGGCCCTTCGGGGCGGGTAG
>JARBUG010000268.1 GCA_029239785.1 Symbiobacteriaceae bacterium
CGCCAACGTGAAGTTCAAGCGGCCGGTCACCGTGGGCGAAAAGCTGGTGGCCAAAGGTGAAGTGATTCGCCGCCGCGGGACACACTATGTAGTCCTGGTCGAGTCGCGGGCCGGCCTCGAAAAGGTCTTCCGCGGCAAGTTCTCCGTCTTCGCAGTCGATCCAGCCAAAGTCACGGGAGGGCGAGACGAGTGAGAATCGCAGTCGATGCCATGGGCAGTGACAACGCCCCGGCCCCGGAAGTAGAAGGATCAATCTTAGCCGCCCGCGATTTTGGCATTGAAATCGTGCTGGTGGGCGATGAAGCGAAAATCAAAGCCGAGGCTGCCAAGCACGGCGGACTTCCAGCCTCGGTGACCATCCATCACGCCAGTCAGGTCATGACCACCCACGAGGAACCCACCAAGGCCTTCCGCTCCAAGAAGGATGCCTCGCTCGCCGTCGCCGGCCGGCTGGTCAAAGAAGGCCAGGCCGACGCCCTGGTCAGCGCCGGCTCCACGGGCGCCCTGGTCGTTGTGGGAACCTTGGGCATCGGCCGCATGAAAGGCATCGAGCGCCCGGCGCTCGGCACCATCTTCCCGACGGTGGGCGACCCCGTCTTCATTCTCGACGTGGGCGCCACGCCCGACTGCCGGCCCGAGTGGCTCGTTCAGTTCGCTCTCATGGGCGACGTATACGCCCGTGAAATTCTCAGCCTCAAGTCCCCCCGGGTGGGGCTGCTCAACAACGGCGCCGAGGAGGAGAAGGGCAACGCCCTGACCAAGGCGACCTACCCGCTGCTCAAGGCGGCGTCCGGCATCAACTTCACCGGCAACATCGAAGCCCGGGAAGTGCCCTTCGGCGGCGCCGACGTAGTGGTGGCCGACGGCTTCCCTGGCAACATCCTGCTGAAGACGTACGAAGGCGTTGGCATGGCGATTTTCAAGGCGCTCAAAGACGCCCTGATGTCGACCACCACGGCCAAGGTCGGCGCCCTGCTGGCCAAGCCGGCGCTGAAGCAGATGTCCAAGAAGTTTGATTACACCGAGTACGGCGGTGCCTTGCTGCTGGGGCTGAAGGCTCCGGTGGTCAAGTGCCACGGCTCGTCGAATGCGAAGGCGATTCGCAGCGGCCTTCGTGTCATGCGTGCGGCGCTGCAGGGGAACGTAATCGAGAAGCTCGGTTCCGCTATCGCCGCCTATAACGCTGCCCAGCCGGCAACGGCTGCTCAACCGCAAACTGAGGCCTAGCCCTCAGCCCAGAAGGGGGAAACCGCACGTGTCGATCCGGCCTGTCGGTATTACCGGCGTTGGTATGTCTGTTCCTGAACGGGTAATGACTAACGCCGACTTCGAGAAAATCGTCGATACCACCGACGAGTGGATTCTCTCCCGGACCGGTATTCGCGAGCGGCACATAAGCGAACCTGGCGAATCCACATCGGTCCATGCCATTAAGGCGGCGCAGGGCGCCATGGCGATGGCCGGCGTCACTCCGGAGCAAGTAGACCTGATCATCGTCGGCACCGTCACGCCCGATATGGCCTTCCCGTCCACCGCCTGCATCGTGCAGGATGCGATCGGGGCCACCCGGGCAGCGGCCTTCGACATCTCCGCTGCCTGTCCCGGCTGGCTCTATGGCACGGTTGTCGCACAGCAGATGGTCGGGTCCGGCATGTACAACTGCGCCCTCGTGATCGGCGCCGAAATGCTTTCGAAGTTGGTCGACTTCACTGACCGCAACACCTGCGTTCTCTTCGGGGATGCGGCAGGTGCGGCGATTCTGCAGCCTGTCAGCGAGGGACGAGGCATTCTGGCCTCCGTCCTGGGCGCCGAAGGCGCCGGCGGCTGCCACCTGCAGCTCCCGGCCGGCGGCTCCCGCCAGCCCGCCTCAGCGGAGACCGTGGCCAACAAGCTCCATTACATCCACATGAACGGTCAGGAAGTATACAAGTTTGCCGTTCGGGTCATGAATGAAGCGACGGCCCTTGTGTTGGAAAAGGCCGGCCTCACCGTGGAAGATCTGGACCTGCTGATTCCGCACCAGGCCAACATCCGGATTATTGAAGGCGCCATGAAGCGGCTCAAACTTGGCCCTGAAAAGGTGCTCATCAATCTGGACCGCTATGGAAATACCTCCTCTGCCAGCATCCCCGTTGGGCTTTGCGAAGCCCTGGCCGAGGGGCGGATCAAAGATGGCGATGAGGTTGTGCTCGTTTCGTTTGGCGCCGGGCTCGTGTGGGCGGCTGTGGCGCTGCGGTGGGGGAAGTAGGGGACCCAAAGACAGAGGACGATCTGGCAAAAAGGGGGACGAAATCCATGGGCGTGCGGATTGTGACCGACAGTACGGCAGACCTGCCTGAGTCGATCCGTCAGGAGTTGGGCATTTACATGGTGCCGCTGACGGTTCACTTTGGTCCCGAGTCCTTTCTGGACACGGTGGAAATGGGTGTAGATGCGTTTTGGGCGAAGCTCCGGACCAGCTCTCACCACCCGAAGACCGCTCAGCCGTCGCCGGGCGACTTCCTAAAGGTTTACCAGGAAGCGACCAAGGACGGCGATGAGGTCGTCTCCATTCACATCTCCACGAAGCTGTCCGGTACCATGAGTTCGGCCCAAATCGCCGCCCAGATGATGCCCGAGGCCAAGATCACCCATATCGACACCCGGAGCGCAACCTGGGGTCTGGGCATGATGGCCATTGAAGCCGCCCGTATGGCGAAGGCGGGCCGGTCGGCAGCGGCGATCGTCTCGGCGGTGGAGGCAATCGCTGATCGGATGCACATTTTCTTCACGCTCGACACGCTGGAGTTTTTGCAGAAGAACGGCCGCATTGGCCGGGCGCAGGCGCTTCTCGGCGGCCTGCTGGGCATCAAGCCGATTCTGCAGGTCGACCGCGAAGGGTTCGTCGCTCCCGCCGACAAGGTGCGGGGCAAGTCCAAAATCATCCCCCGTTCCATGGAACTGATGCAGGAACGGGTTCCCGCCGGCCGCAAGATCAAGATCACCGTCGTGCATTGCAAGGCCCCGGAAGAGGCGGCGCAGTGGGTTGACTCGGTCCGAAGCCTCTACACCGTCGAGGAGCTCTGGATCGGTGATCTCGGTCCGGTCGTCGCTACCAACGTGGGTCCCGGCACCGTCGGGGTCTGTTTCTACGAAGTGTAACTCGTACACCCTTAGATGAAAGTGAGTTGACCACCATGGCCAAAATGGCCTTCCTCTTCCCCGGCCAGGGCGCCCAGTACGTGGGCATGGGCAAGGAACTGGCTGAGCAGTTCCCGCTTGTCCAGCGCCACTTCGACCAGGCCGCCGACCTGTTGGGCTTCAACCTGGCAAAGCTATGCTGGGAAGGGCCCGAGGAGGAACTGAAAAAGACCTTCAACCAGCAGCCCGCCATCCTCACCCTTTCTGTCGCCTGTCTGTCGCTGCTTGCGGAGAATGGTCTGAAGCCAGATGTGGTCGCCGGCCTCTCGCTCGGCGAATACTCGGCCCTGGTGGCCGCCGGCGCGCTCAGCTTTGAACAGGCTGTGCCCCTGGTTCGGCGACGCGGCATGTTCATGCAGGATGCGGTGCCCCTGGGCCTGGGCGGCATGGCTGCGGTCCTGGGTCTCGAAACCAACCTGATCGATGAGATTTGCGCGCAGGTCCGTCAGGCCACCGGTCTGGTGGTCGAAGGCGCCAACTACAACTGCCCCGGCCAGGTGGTCATCTCTGGCCACACGGTAGCGGTGGAGCAGGCGATGACCCTGGTCAGCCAGGGCGGCGGTAAGGCGGTAAAGCTGTCGGTGACGGCGCCGTTCCACTCCAGTCTTCTGACGCCTGCGGGCGAAATGCTGAAGGGCGCCCTGCACGACGTGACGGTGCACGCTGCCCAGGTTCCCGTGATCGCTAACGTCACTGCCGACTACGTAACCGAGGGCGCCGTCATCCGTGATCTGCTCATCCGGCAGGTGTCGAAGCCGGTCCGGTGGGAGGAGTCGGTCCGGCGGATGCTGGCAGACGGCGTCGACACTTTCATCGAAGTCGGCCCGTCCAAGACGCTTTCGGGTTTCATGAAGAAGATCGACAGAAAAGTCACAATGTTGAACATTGACGATGCCCAGTCTCTGGGTAAAGTCCTTGATTCTTGTGGGAGGGTCTGCTAAGATGTTGCTAGCCAAGCGGGTGGCTATTGTTACCGGCGCTTCCGGCGCTCTGGGAAAGGCCATCGCCACCGCTCTTGCCGCCGCCGGCGCCGCCGGGGGCGAGGCGCTGGCCCTTCAGGCTGACATCGCCACCGCCGATGGGGCCGAGGCCCTGGTCAAAGCTACGGTCGAGGCCTACGGCAAGGTTGACATTCTTGTCAATAACGCTGGCATCACGCGGGACGGGCTCCTCATGCGCATGAAGGAAGATGACTGGGACGCCGTGCTCGACACGAATCTGAAGGGCGTCTTCCTCTGCACAAAGGCCGTCACCCGCACCATGTTGAAGGCCAGGTACGGCCGCATCATCAACATCGGTTCGGTCAGTGGTCTGGTGGGTGTTGCGGGGCAGGCGAACTACTCCGCCGCCAAGGCCGGTATGATCGGGTTCACCCGGGCCACAGCCCGGGAACTGGGGAGCCGTGGAATCACGGTCAACTGCGTGGCGCCCGGCGCCATCGAGGCCGGCCTGCTGCTCGAACTGAACGAAGAGCAGCGCACCGCCTACCTCAAGCAGATTCCCCTCGAACGCTTTGGCACACCTGAAGATGTCGCCTCCGCCGTCTTGTTCCTGGCGGGTCCGGGGGCAGACTATGTCACCGGTCAGACGCTCCCCGTCGACGGTGGACTTACAATGCAGTAAGTGAAGTTTGTCTCAGTGTATTGGGAGGAGGTGAACCCGCATGGCCACGAAAGACCAGATTTTTGACAAGGTAAAGGCTATTATCGTTGATCAACTGGGCGTGGAGGAAGAAGAGGTCTCGATTGAGTCCTCCTTTATTGAAGACCTTGGCGCCGACTCCCTGGACATCGTGGAACTGATCATGGCTCTCGAAGAAGAGTTCGAGATCGAAGTTCCCGATGAGGACGCCGAGAAGCTGCTCACCGTCGAAGCTGCGGTGAAGTACATTTCGGAGCGCAAGTAAGGTCTGCAGGCAGAAGTCCCGTAGCGTCGCCCGCGTACGTGGGCGCCCGCTACGGGACTTTGTTCATCATAAGGAGGCACCTTTGTTGGCGGAACGGGTTGTCATTACCGGCATGGGGGCGATTACACCCCTGGGACTGAATGTCGCCGACTTTTGGGATGGACTCAAGGCAGGACGAAGCGGCGTGGGGCTCATCACCCGCTTTGACACAACGAACTTTGATACGAAAATCGGCGCCGAGGTCAAGGGGTTTGTGCCGGCCGATTTCATGGACCGGAAAGAGGCCCGGCGCATGGACCGGTATACCCAGTTCGCACTGGCAGCCGCAAAAATGGCCTTCGCCGACGCCGAACTGGATCACAACACCCTCGATTCCGAGCGGTGCGGTGTCTACTTTGGCAGCGGCATCGGGGGTATGGAGACCTACTCCGAAGAGGTGGGCGTGCTGCTGAACAAGGGGCCGGGACGGGTCAGTCCGTTCTTCGTCCCCATGATGATCGCCAACATGGCGGCGGGCACCATCGCCATTCAGTGGGGTCTGAAGGGCCCGAATATGACAACGGTCACCGCTTGCTCCTCAGCGAACAACGCCATTGGTGAGGCGTACTACGCCATTCGGGAAGGCCGGGCGGACCTAATGGTCACCGGCGGCTCCGAAGCGCCCTTCGTGCCCGTCTCCTTTGCAGGTTTCGGGAATATGAAGGCGCTCTCCACCCGTAATGATGAACCCGAGAAGGCATCGCGTCCGTTCGACCTGGGGCGTGACGGGTTCGTGATGGGGGAGGGCGGTGGCGTGCTGATTCTCGAGAGCCTGACCCATGCGCAGGCCCGGGGCGCCCGCATTCACGGCGAGGTCATCGGCTACGGCTGCGCCGCTGACGCCTACCATATGGTGCAGCCACCCGAAAACGGCGAGGGCGGCGCCCGGGCCATGAAGCGGGCCATCGCTGACGCAGGCATTGAGCCGGCTGCAATTGGCTATATCAACGCACACGGCACATCGACGCCCCAGGGCGACATCGCCGAGACCCGGGCGGTCAAGGCGATTTTCGGGGAGCATGCGTATCAGCTGGCGGTCTCGTCTACCAAGTCGATGCATGGTCACCTGTTGGGCGCCGCCGGGGCGGTTGAACTGATCGCCACGGTGATGGCCCTGAAGGACGGGGTCCTGCCGCCGACCATCAACCTCGAACAGCCTGACCCCGAATGCGATCTGGATTACATACCGGGCCGGGCTCGCGAGGCGCAGATCGACACGGCTTTGTCCAATTCGTTCGGGTTCGGCGGACAGAACGCCACGGTAATCGTGCGGCGATGGTCCTGACAGGGAGCGAAGCGTTATGGCTACTGCGGTTATGCGCTGGATGGAGGACCAACTGGGCTGCACCTTTGCGAACCCCCGGCTGTTGATTGAGGCCCTGACCCATACGAGCTACGCCAACGAAAACCCGGGTGCGGCGCCCAACCAGCGCCTGGAGTTCCTGGGCGATGCCGTGGTGGGCATGATAGTGGCAACGTATATCTTTGAGACGTTTCCCGACCTGCCGGAAGGGAACCTGACCAAGATTCGGGCTGCCGTGGTCTGCGAGCCGACCTTAGCCGAACGGTCACGGGCGCTGGGTGTGGGCGACCAGCTGCGCTTCGGCAAGGGCGAGGCGGTCAGCGGCCGCGACCGCGATTCGATTCTGGCCGATGCCTTTGAGGCGCTGACCGGGGCGATCTACCTGGACGGGGGCCTGGAAAAGGCGCGGGCCTTTGTGCTCCGGGAGTTGGCGCCACTGGTGGAGCTGGCCCGGGGCGGCCTGGTTCAGGTCGACTACAAGACCCGGCTCCAGGAGTGGCTCCAGGAACGCTACCCGGAAGGGCCGACGTACCAACTCATGGCGGAGGAGGGGCCGGCCCACGGCAAGCGGTTTCAAATGGCCGTCTTCCACCAGGG
>JARBUG010000269.1 GCA_029239785.1 Symbiobacteriaceae bacterium
GATCGGGCCGCCGTCTCGTGAGCCTAAGGGTCGTGGGGAGCGCTCAACCAGCCAGGGCGCCCCCAAATCCCAACCAACTACCCCCAGAGGCTCGGGCCAAGCGCCGAGGTATAAAACACGATCCGCCCCGCCAACTCGCCAACCAGGGCACAACCAAGGCCCACGGCGACCTGCCGGGTGGTTACCTCCTTGCCCCGCCACACCAGGGCGGCGGCGACCCCGAAGGGCAGCACCAACCCGAGCGCCAGGCGTACCCAGAAGAGCCCCGACGTGGCCATCAGGCCAACCGACTGCATGACCGCCGGGTCACCGGCGCCCCGGAAGGCGGTGCCGGCCAGGGCCGCCACCGTCAGCAGTCCGCCCACAACCATGGCCCCGCCCGCGGCCCGGGCGACCACCTCGGTTTCAGCGGCGGCATACCAGCGGTTCAGCACGGCAACCACCAGACCGCCCAGCAGGGCGACGGTGCCAAAGAAGGCCAGGGTGTTCAGCACGGGCGACCACATGGCCCGGGCCGGCAGGGCGTAAACCATCGCCGAAGCCCAAACGCTGATCAGGCCCATAAAGCCGGTCAGATAGCCGAAGGCCCAGCGCCCCTCTTTGTTGTGGTAGCACATATGGCCGTAGACCGCCGACAGCACAGCCGTGATGCCGAAGAACAAGATCTCCCGGCTCAGCCAGGCAGAGCCCACATGCCGCAGCGCCCGGAACGCAGCCAGGGGCTGGCCGAGGTGAAAGACCGAAGCGATCAGTGCGACAACCAACAGCGGGAAGGCCAGGGCGCCGGCCATGCGCAGCGCCCGGCGGGTCTGTGCGTGCTCCGGGGCCACCTGCGGCTCCAGCACGGCGGAAAAGACGATGGCGCCTACCGCCGCCTGGCTGAGGACGGTAAAGAGCACGAGCGGAAGTTCCCAGTTCGTCATGGTATAGAACCTCCTTCTCGCCTAGCGGCGGACGGCCGCAGTCGGCCGAATCACAATCGAGGGATGGGTGGTTGCGGAACGGGGGCTGCCAACAACTTCATCGATCTTGCCATACTTGGACTGCAGCTCTGCGAGGTCGCCAAATTGCAGCGCCTTGCCGGGGCAGACCTCGGCGCAGCGGGGCAACTTGCCGCTATCTACCCGCTCGAAGCAGCCGTTGCACTTGCTGACCTTGCCCTCCTGGGGGTCATACTGGGGCGCCTCGTACGGGCAGGCCATCACACACATCCGGCAGCCAATGCACAGATCATGATCCTGGATGACCAGGCCGTCCTTCTCCCGCTTGGTGTAGGCGCCCACCGGGCAGTGCTTCAGGCACTGGGGGTTCTCGCAGTGGTTGCAGCCCATGGAGAGGGTGCTGTGGGCCTTGGGTGACTCAGAATCGAACGAACGCACCTGACGCCACCGCACGCCTTCGGGGGTCTTGTTCTGGCTCTTGCAGCCGATTTCGCAGGTCTGGCAGCCGTAGCAGGCCTGCATGTCCATGTAAAATCCAACCTGTTTCATGGCTTAGGCCTCCTTCCCTACCTGCACGAGGGTGTTGTTGAGCGAATGGCCGTTGGAGAGCGCTTCGGGCGTGTCGTTCGTCAGCGTCGAGGAGCTGCCGCCCTCACGCTCCCACCAGCCGTTCTCCAGCGAAACGATGCCCCGGGTCATCCATTCGGTCACCCAGGCCTTGACCCGCAGTTCGCCGCGGTCATTGAAGACCTTCACAAGGTCACCATCGCCAATGCCACGGGCCTCGGCATCGAGCGGGTGGATCATGACCTTCTGCTCCCGCTGGGTCGCCTCATCCACCCAGGGCACCGTGCCGCCGCCAAAGGAGGAGTGAATGGTGCGGCTGATCTTGCGGTTGACCATCTGCAGCGGATACTTGGCCGCCAGCTCCGGGTTGCCTTCCGGCGTCTCCTTGGGCTGGTAGTACTTGACCACGGGGCTGAACTTCTTGGTCTTCCAGGCCGGCACAAAGAGATGGAACCGCTTGGTCGACGTCTTGAAAGTGCCGTCCTTCCAGGGGACCCAGGGGGTCGGGAAGGGCCGGTAGGGGCCGTCGCGGCGCAGGTCGGCCACGGTCTTGCCGAAGGGCTTTAGCACCACGTTGCAGAGCTCTTCCTCGGGCTTGTCGAACTTCTCGGCCAGGCCGGGGAACCGGGTGGACAGCTTGGCCACAATCCACGCGTCCGAGTGCGCCTCACCGGGCGGATCGATCGCCTTGTCCAGCAGCTGCACGTACTCGCTGCGCGTGGCGGCCAGCACATCGACGTACTCCCACAGGGTGGTGGCGGGCAGGACGATATCGGCATAATCCATGTGCGACGCCCACACGTTGTTGGCGGCAATCACAAACGGCACCTTCTTCAGCGCCTTGCGCATCGCGTTCGTGTTGGGGTACTGCGTCATGGGGCTGACATTGCCAATCCAGAGCAGATCGATCTTATGGGGCTTGTCGGCCAGGATATACTCACCGACCTTGGTAACAGGAATCGACGGAATGGGGTCAAACGTCGCCGCCGCCACCGGGGCCGGCACCTTGAAGAGCTGGTTGACGCCGCCCGTGTCGTTGACACCGGCGCCCGGAATGCCCCAGTTGCCCGTGAAGGTGGCGAGGTAGAGTTGGCTGGCCACGGTATAGGTGCCAAACTCGGTCCGCTGGGCGCCGGACATGTTCTGCATGATGGCCGCCGGCTTGGTGGCCGCGAACTCCCGGGCCAGCCGGACGACGGCGCCCGCCGGCACGGTGGTGACGCGCTGGGTCTCCTCAGGCGTCCAGACCGCCACTTCCTTGGCAACCAGATCGAATACGGTCTCATATTCGCCACCGGCAGGCAGCGAGAGCACCGGCTTGACATTCGGCGTGTCAAAGGGCACCGGCTTCATGGTGGCCGAGTCCATCACCTGCGGCTTGTTCTCCACCATGACCTGGTCGCCGCCCTTCAGCAGGAAGGGTGCGCCGGACTTATTCAGCAGGAACGCCTCATCATAGATCTTCTCGGTGATGATGACCCGCAGCATGCCCATGGCCAGGGCGGTGTCGGTACCCGGCTTGATCGAGAACCACTCGTGCGCCTTGGCCGCCGTCTCGCTGTAGCGCGGATCGATGACCACCAGTTTGGCGCCGGCTTCGACCGCCGCGGTGATCTTCTTATAGTAGCCCTGGTTCGTCACCGCCGGGTTGTTGCCCCAGCAGATGATGTAGCGGCTCTGGTCCAGCGTGTCACGGAACTCGTAGTACCGGTCGCCCATCATGTTGTTCATGGCCTCGGTCACCGCCGAGCAGCAGAGGGTGCCCACGGTGGGCGTCACGCCGCCGACGTGGCTGAAGAAGCTCCTGACCGAGTTGGCAGCCAGGGAGGCAAAGTTGCCGGAACCGCCGAGGTAGAGGAAGCCCTTCGGGCCGGCGTTGGCCTTGACCTCCTTCATCTTTGCGGCGATGGTGTCCAGCGCTTCTTCCCAGGTAATCCGCTCGAACTTGCCCGAACCCTTCTCGCCAACCCGCTTCATGGGGTAAAGCACACGATCCTTGCTGTAGACCCACTGGGCCCGGGAGAGGCCCCGCAAGCAAGGCTGCGTGTTGAAGTTCGGGTTGCCCTTCACATTGATGATCCGGCCCGCCTGAACTTCGGCGATCAGGGAGCAGTGGATGCATTCCATGGTGCAAGAAGCGTAGTACTCCTTCACCTCGCCGGCGGTCTGGTCCGAAGCACTGGCTGCGGAACGGGTCAGCAACTCGGCACCGCCACCCACGGCAGCGGTGGCGCCAAGCGCGCCGGCGGCCTTCAGAAAGGTGCGCCGTTTGATCGGAGGCAAATGCAGGCCCTGGTCCTTCATGTAACATTCTCCTCTATAACAAAGATAGAGTTCACGCCGGATCGACACCTGGAGAGGGTGTTACCTTTATGTAACCTCGTACAGCAGGTTCTCACAATCGTTCGTATGACTATAAAAGGCGCAATAACTTGTCACGCCCAACAGAGCCTTCCGATGGCTCGAAAGGGCCTTTCTGGGAAATGTGTGACACAGAAAAAGGCACTAAGGACGCCCAGCGGGGGCGCCTTCGTGCCTTCTACGCAGAAAGTGGTCGGCATAACCCAGACGGCGGCCCAATCCCTCGATGGGATCGGGCCGCCGCCAGGTTGCTGACAAAATGTTCGAGCGTGCATAAGGCCGTATCGATATGCAAGCCCAGGGTGCGCTGGCGCGGGATTCCGGACAACTTTTTTGCC
>JARBUG010000270.1 GCA_029239785.1 Symbiobacteriaceae bacterium
ATCCCCCTGACGCCGGAGCGGGTGCTTCGTGCAATCAGGGCAGCATTACAAAGCGGTTAACTTGCGAACCCCCGCCACAATCGCTATCATGGGAAGCGTCGCAGTCCGAGCCGGCGATAATTGAGCATCAAGGAGCCAAGGACAAAGATGACGAAGACGCTTTACTTCGGCAACCTCCCCTGGACCGTAACCAACGACGATCTCACGCAGGCGGTCGCCAGCTATGCGGAAGTCATTTCTACCCGCGTGGCAACCGACCGCGAGACGGGCCGCTCACGGGGCTTCGGCTTCGTGGAAGTTCCCGCAGATGCGGCTCAAGGTGTCATCGACGCCCTGAACGGCAGCGAGTGGGGCGGGCGTGCGCTGACGGTCAACGAAGCAAAGCCCCGTGAGGAGCGCTCCTTCGGCGGCGGCGGTGGTGGCGGTGGCGGTGGCAACCGCGGCGGTTACGGCGGCGGCGGTGGCTATGGCGGCGGCGGCGGGGGCCGCGGCGGGCGCTACTAGACTCCCCACAGACCCTCATTGGCCAAAATCGCCGGCAGTCGAGCCCATCCGGGCCCGACCGCCGGCTCTCTTATTTGCGCCATCCCTCGGCGCATTTTGCGCTATCCCGGGGCGCACCGGGCGCCACTTGCGCTACGTCTAAAGTCACGTTTGGGGGGATGTACAAGATGAAGCCAATTCAAACGGCGACTGTTCAGGATGCACTTCAAGCCTTCGTGAACCGGGACGTCTATTTGCATATTGAGACGACCAACGGCGCCTACGCCGCCCAGAACATGCAGGGGCAGACGCCGACCATGGCCGTCTGCGCTTACGTACGCAACGCCGTGGTCCGCTTCACCCGGGCCACCATCGCCGGCAACGGGCCGTACCGGGCGGGCCTGCAAATGGACCAGGGCTGGATTTACGCCGAAGGGCTGACGGACTGGACGCTGGACGAGCAGGGCCGCCTGCTGATGGCGGGGCACGACGCCGAAGGGCGCCTGGCCATATCGCTGCAGCTGAGCCTGACGCCATTTCACGTCTAGACCCTCTCGGCATGGGCCGGTCGAGATTAGGCCCACGCCTGACGGGTTACGGCACCCTTTGAGGTTGCCTAGACCCTCTCGGCATGGGCCGGTCGAGATTAGGCCCACGCCTGACGGGTTACGGCACCCACCCAGGGTGCCTAAAGGAGGTACGATTCATGGAACGCCATGTCATGGTCATCATGCCGCACCCCGACGACGAGACGATGGCCTGCGGCGGCAGCATCGCGCTGCACCGGCAGGCCGGCACGCCCGTCACCATCCTGTGCGGCACCTTAGGCGAAATGGGCCGCAACATGGGCAACCCGTTCTTCGCCAACCGGGAAACGCTGCCTGCCCTGCGGGAGAAGGAGCTGCGCGAGGCCTGCGAGATTCTCGGCACGACCGATGTCCGCCTGATGGGCCTGCGCGACAAGACGATCGAGTTCCTGGACCCCGAGTGGCTCTCCAGCCGTATCCGGGCCGACATCGAAGCGATCCGTCCGTCGCTGGTGCTGACGTATCATCCGCTCTACAGCGTGCATCCTGACCATATGGCCCTGGGCGCCGCGGTGGTCCGGGCAGTGGCCGCGATGAGCCCGGCCGACCGGCCGGCTGTCCATCTGCGCGCATTTGGCACGGGCAGCGAGACGCTCGGCAAGCCCGACCTGGTCGTCGATGCGACCCCCGTCATCGAAGTGAAGATGGCGGCCATCGCCGCCCACAAGTCGCAGACCCAGGGTATGTTTGCCCGCATGGAGGCCAAGGCCGCCGAAGATCCGGCCTTCAAAGAACAGATGATTAAGCAGCGGACGATCGAGAACTACTGGATCCAGAAGTATTAGGCCTGATAAAGGGAGCGCATAGCCGATGCAGACGTTGCTCACCCTCATCCGCGCACTGACCGAAATCGATGCGATCTCCGGCGACGAACGGCCCCTGGTCCGATTCTTGGCGAAGCGGCTCAGCGAGGCGGGGCTCGAAGTCAGCGGCGATGCGGCGGGAAACCTTTTCGCCGTCCGGCGGGGCGCCCGGCCTGGCCCCACGCTGCTGGTGGCCGCCCATATGGACGAAATCGGCATGATGGTCAAGTCCATCGAGCGTGAGGGGTTCCTGCGCTTTGAGAAAGTCGGCGGTGTCATCGATGCGCTGCTCCCCGCCCGGGTCGTGCGGGTGAAGGGCGTGACGGGCATCGTAGGCATCAAGGCCGGCCATTATATGTCGGAGGCGGAGCGGACGCAGGTCCGGCGCCATACGGAGATGTATATCGATATCGGCTGCAAGAGCGCCGATGAAGTGGCGGCGCTGGGGATTCGCATCGGCGACCCCATCGCTTTTGTCAGCCCGGTGGTGCAGGTGGGGCCGAACCCGGCCCTTGTCGCCGGCAAGGCGCTGGATAACCGGGCGGGCTGCGCCCTGCTGCTGCACCTGCTGCTGGATGGCCCGGCGCCGGCCGCGGGCACCCTGGTGGGCGCCTTCACGGTGCAGGAGGAGGTCGGGCTGAAGGGTGCAGCGGTGGCGGCCGAGCGGTGGCGCCCCGATCTGGCCCTGGCGGTCGATACCATGCCCACGGGCGATACGCCCGACATGTCCTGGCAGAAGGATTTGAACGTGGGCATCGGGCGGGGGCCGGCCATTCAGGTCATGAGCGGGGCCGGGGGCCGAGGCAACCTGCTCCATCCCGTGGTGCGTGATTTCCTGACCGCCGTTGCCACCGAAGATGAGGTGCCGGTGCAGTACTGCACCTTTACGGGGGGCAATAACGACTCGGCTGCCATGGCCTGGGCCGCGGAGGGTGTTGCGGCGGGGTCGCTGACGCTGCCCCGGCGGTATTCGCACTCGCCGGTGGAGCTGATGGACCTGAACGATGCCGTGGCCGCCTACCGGCTGATGGCAGGCGTGCTGGGCCGCATGGACCGGCTCCCCTCGTTTACGTTCCTGTAGGTCGCGGGAGATTTTACCACAGAGGACACAGAGGAGACTGATAGGCTTCGTGGCCCCCGGCTGGTTTTATCGCGGTCTCCTGTCGATGTACTGGCGGTTCCCTGTTGTTGCCCTGTCGATGCACTGTCGATTACATGTTGTTAACCTGTCGAGGGACTGTCGTTTCCATGTCGTTAAGCTGTCGGTCTCCTGTTCATAACCTGTTGTTAAACGCGAACATGAACAGGAGATGAACAGTTAATGCGCATTCGGGGCCACGTCATGCACTACCCGTTCGACCCGGTCCCGGTCGAACTCCGGGGGCAGGTTGCGCATGACCGCCTCGACCAGGTGCCCGTGGTAAACCTCATCAAAACCGCTGTAGAGATGGAGTGCATCGTGGGTCAGGCGCCGCAGCACCTCGTCGCTGAACTGATCTGGCATGGGCAGTCGCCTCCTGTGAGGTTAGTCTGCCCGGCCTTCCGCCGCTTTTGCAACGGCCTGGAGGATCTTCTGATACCCTGTGCACCGGCAGAGATTGCCCGCCAGCCCCCGGCGGATCTCCGCGGCGGTCGGGTGCGGATTTTTGTCCAGCAGCGCACGCGCCGCCACAATGAAGCCCGGCGTGCAGTAGCCGCACTGTGCGGCTCCTTCGGCCACGAATGCCGCCTGGATCGGGTCAAGCTGCTCCGGCCCGCCCCCGATGCCTTCCACCGTGATGATCTCGACGCCCCGGGCCTGGGCCGTGAAGACCAGACAGGCGCAGACCGGCTCCCCGTCCATGAGCACGGTGCAGGAGCCGCACTCGCCCTTGCCGCAGCACTCCTTGGCGCCGGTCAGGCCGAGGTCGTCGCGCAGCGTATCCAGGAGGGGTTTGGCATCGGGCACGGCGACCGCCGCGGGGCGGCCGTTCACGGTAAAGCTGATCATGGTTGCTGCGCCTCCTTCCGCATGGCCGCCCAGACCCGCTCCGGCGTCGCCGGCAGGCGGAAAACCCGGCCCGTCGCCCGGGCGATGGCGTTTGGAATCGCCGCCACCACGGGCACCATCACCACTTCGCCGATCCCCTTGGCGCCGAAGGGACCGGTCTCTTCGCACGACTCCACCGCGATCGTCTCGATGGCGGGCGTTTCGCATGTGGTCGGCAAGATGTAGGTGGTGAGATTCCGGGTCCTGTGGAGGCCGCCTTCCATCAGCGTATCCTCGCAGAGGGCGAAGCCGACGCCCATCACCACGCCGCCTTCGCTCTGCCCTTCCAGGCCGGTCGGGTTGATGACGCGGCCGCAGTCGATGGCGGAGACGACCCGCTCCACCCGGGTCTCCCCGGTGAGGGCATCGACTTCCAGGAGCACCGCCTGGGCGGCGTAGCCGCAGACGTGGTGGGGCGCCCCAATGATGCCCGGCAGGGCGCCGGCGGCCTGGGGCAGGATGAAGTAGCCCTCGGCCCGGAGCGGGGGCGGGGCGCCCTGCCCCAGCAACGTCGCCATCTTCTTGGCGGCATTCACCGTCGCCATGCCCCCGGCATAGGTCCCGCGGGAGGCCGTCACGGTCCCGCCGTCCGGCACCTGGCCCGTGTCGCCCTGCACCACCTCGATCTCGTCCGGAGCACAGCCCAGCACCTCGGCCGCCATCTGTGCATAAATGGTGCCGTTCCCCTGCCCAATCTCCTGCGGCGCCACCAGCAGCCGGAACCGCCCTTCAGCGGTCAGTTCCACGGCAGCGTTGGCAAAGTCCGGCACGCCCTTACCCAGGCCAACGCCATGAACGCCGCAGGCGACGCCGTACCCCCGCAGCTTGCCCGCCGGCGCCGCCGCGACCCACTCCGCCCGGCCTTCCCACAGCGAGGACCGCTCCACTGCATCCAGGCACTCCCACACCGCCACGCTCGACTCGATCCGGTGGCCGGCGCCGTCCACCTCGCCCCGGCGCACCACGTTCTGCTTGCGCAGCGCCAGCGGGTCGATGCCCAGCCGCTCGGCGGCCATCTCCACCAGACTCTCCAGCGCAAAGCAGGTCTGGGGCACGCCAAAGCCCCGAAACGCCCCGTTTGTCCCGTTGTTCGTGTATACCAGCAGCCCTTCGACTGCGACATGCTCCACCTTATATGGCCCCGCTATGTGCTCGACGGCCAGGTTGAGCACCGCCGGTCCCAGCGAGGCGTAGGCGCCCTTATCGACGACGATCCGGGCCTGAAGCGCCGTGATCGTGCCGTCACGGTTCGCACCCAGCCAGGCCTCCACCCGGAAGGGGTGCCGCTTGATGCCGGCGACCACCGACTCCTCCCGCTTGTAGTGCAGTTTGACGGGGCGCCCGCCGGTGTGCAGCGCCAGCAGGGCCAGGTAATGCTGCACCGTCAGTTCATCCTTGCCGCCAAAGCCGCCCCCCAGCGGGCTGGAGATGATGCGAATCCGGTTCGGATTCCAGCCCAGAATCCGGGCCACCTGGAGCCGGTCACGGTAGGCCGCCTGGGCCGGGCACCAAATGGTCAGGCTCCCGTCCGGCTCCAGCCGGGCCCAGCCGCCCTCCGTCTCGATGAAGGCGTGCATCTGGCGGGGCGTCTCGAAGGTGCCTTCGACCACTGCGTCGGCTTCGGCGAAGGCCCGCGCCACATCGCCCCGGCAGAGCGTGGTCCGCTGGAGCAGGTTGCCGCCCTCGTGCACGGGCGGGGCGCCGGGCGCCAGCGCCTGCAGCGGCTCTGTGACCGCCGGCAGCGGCTCGTAATCGACCTCGATCAGGGCCAGCGCCTGCTCCGCAAGCTCCTCGGACTCCGCTGCCACCAGGGCAACGGCGTCGCCGGTCATGCGCACCTTCTCCCGGGCCAGCACCGGCTGGTCCTGTATGATGATGCCGAAGCCGTTCAGCCCCGGAATATCCGCGGCCGTCAGCACGCAGATGACGCCGGGCAACGCCCGCGCCCGGCTCACTTCAATCCGCCGGATGATGGCGTGCGGATGGGCGGCCCGCAGCACCCGCCCGTAGGCGGCGTTCGCAAAGTGCAGGTCGGTCATGTACTTCGTGCGGCCGGTCACTTTCTCAGGCCCGTCCAGGCGTGGAACGCGCCGGCCGACCCACTGGAACCCGTCGCTGCTCCGCCGCTCATCGATCGACCTCATACCGCCAGCACCTCCCGCAGTCCCCGCTCCAGCAGGGCGCAGGCCATCTGCTGCCGGTAGGCGGCGCTGGCCCGCACATCACTGATGGGCGCAACCTCCTTCCAGGCCATCTGGGCGATCGACCGGACCGTGGCCAGGTCAAACGCCTCCGCCTGCGACAGCCACGCCTCACACTTGCGTGCCCGCAGCACCGTCGGACCGACTGCGCCGAACGCCACCCGGGCAAACCCCGGTTGCAGCCGGAGCGCCAGGCTGACCATCGATATCGCCTGGGCGCCCCGCAGGCCGAGCTTCTGCCACTTCCACCGCTCGCCCGGCGCCTGGGGCGCAAACCGGACGGCGGTGATCAACTCGTCAGGCCGCCGCACCGTGCGCCCCGGGCCCAGGAAGAAGGACTCCACGGGCACCCAGCGCTCGCCGCCGCCGCGGGAGCAGAGCCCCACTTCAGCCTCCAGCGCAAAGAGGGGCGGAATCGTATCGCCGGCCGGGCTGGCGGTGCCCAGGTTGCCGCCCAGCGTTCCCATCGCCTGAATCTGAACCGAGCCGACGTCACGGGCAGCGGCGGCCAGCAGCGGCGCGGTCTGCGCCATCAGTTCACTGCGCAGCAGCCGTCCATATGTAACAGCGGCGCCGACCGTCACCCAGCCGTCCGCCTGGTCCATCCGCTGCAGCTCCGGCAGCCGCCGAATCTCGACCCAGATTGGCGACCGCCACTGCCCTTCTTTCACGCGGACCATCGCATCGGTCGCCCCCGCCAGGGGGCGGGCCCGGTCCTGGTGCTCCTCCAGCCAGCGCAGCGCCTCGGTCAGGCTCCCCGGCGCCACGACCTTCATCTCAGACAGCAGCAAACCCCCGCACCCCTTCCTACTTCTTGATCACCACCACGGTCCCCAGGGGCACCAGGCGGTACAACTCCTCCACCGCCCAGTTCTGCATGCGCACGCAGCCGTGGGTGATCGACTGCCCGATCGACCACGGGGCGTTGGTGCCGTGAATCCCGTACCGGCGCCCCCCGCCAATACTGAGCCCCAGCCACCGGCTGCCCAGCGGATTGCGCGGCGACCCGCC
>JARBUG010000271.1 GCA_029239785.1 Symbiobacteriaceae bacterium
TCAATGGCGCTCATGCCATCGGGCGGGTCGAACTGCGGAAAGAGCTTGGCGCCCAACTCCAAACTGGGGCTGCACTGCTCCGCAACCTTGAGCGTATTGGCCACCGCCCCGGGCAGGTGCGCAAACCGCTCTGCCATTAGCTTTGGCGGCTTGAAATAGTTCTCACCGTTCAGCCGCCGCTCGGCATGGGGCTGGTCGAGCCGGGTCAGCGTACGGACACAAGTAAGCAAGTCGTGAACGAAGAACTCTTCTCGGGTCCGGTAATGGACGTTGGCCGTGGCGACCAGCGGGAGGTCCAGGTGCTCGCCCAGGTCGCGCATGGCCGAGTGGAGCATCCGCTCACCGGGCAGGCAGTCGTCCTGCACCTCCAGGTAGAAACGGCCCGGGAACCAGCTTGCGTACCGCCGGGCGGCCGCCTCCGCCTCGGCGAGCCGCCCGTGCAGAATCAACTGCGGAATCTCGCCTCGGCGGCAGCCGGACAGGGCGATCAGCCCTTCCGTGCCGTGGCTTAAGGTGGCGAGCGGCGCAGCCGGGCGGAGCCGCTCCGCCCCGGGCGCCAGCGACAGCAGGCCACCGGGGGCGAGCGCTGCCGGATCGACACCAATGTGCGCCGCCGTAAGGATGCGGCACAGGTTGGCGTAACCTGTCGGTCCCGTGGCCAGCAGGGTCAGATGATGTCCGCCCTGCAGCGTCAGTTCGGCGCCCTGAATGGGAAGCACCCCGGCTTCGAGGCATTTCTTCTGAAAGCGCACAGCGCCGGATACGTTGTCGTGGTCGGTCAGAGCCAGGGCAGGCATCCCCTGCAGGGCCGCCTCTTCAATCAGGCCGTCCAGACGGGAGGCCCCGTCCAGGAAAGAGAACGGCGAATGCACATGCAGATGGACGAAGCTCATGGCGCCCGGCCACCTACCCTCCGATGTCTTGCTTGGCGGCGAACTCCGGGTAGAGCTTCAGCTTCTTGTAAAGCGCTGCCCGGGAGAGCCCGAGGAACCTGGCCGCCTTTGTCCGGTCGTTGCCGCACTCTTTGAGCGCCCAGCGAATCAGCAGCAGCTCAGCCGACTTCATATAACGGCGGAACAGCTCGCGGGGCGGCGGCACAGCCAATTCTCCTGCCACTTCGGGCGGCAGATGCTTCACGTCGATGGGGCCGTAGCCGCCGGCCAGCACCAGCGCCCGTTTGCAGGCGTTCTCCAGCTCCCGGATGTTGCCCGGCCAGTTGTAGAGCAGCAGGGCGGCAATGGCCTCCGCCGTAAGATGCGGTGCGGTAATGCCACGCCCCATCTGAGCGGTCAGGAGCTCCTGCGTCAGCAGTTCGATAGCATCTTTTCGCTCCCGAAGCGGAATCATGGTCATCCGCAGCACGTTGAGTCGGTAGTACAGATCTTCCCGGAACAGTCCCCGGTCCTTCAGGACAGCCAAATCCTTGTTGGTAGCGGCAATCACCCGCACATCCACCCGGCGGGTCTCCACGGCGCCGACCGGGTCAAAGGACTTGTCCTGCAAGATCCGGAGCAGCTTGGCCTGAATGGGCAGGGGCACATCGCCGATCTCATCGAGAAAGATCGTGCCGCCCTGGGCCAGGTCAAACTTGCCCAGTTTCCCTTCCCGATTGGCGCCCGTAAAGGCGCCCTTCGCATACCCGAACAGTTCGGACTCCCACAGGCTCTCCGGAACGGTTGTGCAATCGACCTTCACGAACGGGCCATTAGCCATCGCCGAATTCCTGTGGATGAATAAGGCCAGCCGCTCCTTTCCCGTGCCGCTCTCGCCTTGCAGCAGCACTGTGTGTTCGCTTCTGGCCAGTTTCTGCGCCTGGTTCAATAGCTCGATCATCCGGGGGTTGCGGGTCGCAAACTCCACCGTCTTCACCTCTCTGACTGGTTCGTGGGAACTCAAGCAGTGTAAAGCAACATTCGTGCCAATCTGGTCAGTCCGGCCAGGAAGCTTACAGCGCAGGGCTTACAGCCCGGGAGAATCGGCGGGGCACCGTCGCAAATGTCTCCGAATGTAGACTGTTCGCCATAGAAATGTCTCGAAATGTGGAATGTCCGGCTTGCCACAGATCAGAACATTTGTTCTGGTTACAGTCTATGATTAGAACATGTGTTCGTCAAGAGGGGATCAAAAAAGCCACTGAGATTTTCCCTGTGGGTAGGTGTTATTTTGCCGCGGATTTCACGGATTCCGCAGATTTCGGAACCAACGTCGATTGCCGGGCAGGCAGCTGCATTCAATTAAATATGAAATTGATGTCCGAATCTGCGATTGCTCTCAATCTGCGTCATCTGCGTCATCTGCGGCTATAAACAAAAACCCACAGGAAGAATCTCAGTCATACGCCTTATATAGAAACCACCGCCTCCCCCCGGGTTCAAATGTGAGCTCGAACACGCCGCCCTCGACCGTGGCCACCCGCCAGGTCGCTTTCTCGCTCTCCCGCTCCCACCAGCGCCCCGCCTCCAGCCAATAATCCAGCACCTCCCGCACCCGGTACCGCCCGCCGCTCCACTTGAAAGCGACCGGCCGCCCGCCCGGCCCCGTGGCCACCTCGGCCGGCTTATTCATGATTCGCGCCATACCAGCCCCCCGCTTCTTCTTATGTCAGCGCCCAGCGGTAGGGATCGACGAACTGAAGCATCTGCTCTTTCCACGAAAGGTCACCCCGGGGCCCCAGCCCGACCATACGGGCGGGAAAACGCTCCTGCAGCAGCGTCAGTGCCCGCTCCAGCCGCTCCTCCCGCTCCCGGCGGCCCGAGTCGTCCCACAGGTCGAGCTGCTGCCAGGGCATGGGGCCAATCAGTCCCAGCGTAATGGTCAGGGCGGTGACCGGCACCCCCTGGTCCCAGCCGTCCGCCGGCGCTGCCGCCCCATCATCCGCTTTGCCCAGCGCCTCGCCGAGCAAAATTCGGAGCGCCTGCCCAATGGGATATGCGCCCTGCTGCAACTTTGCCAGCGTTCGCACCGTCTCAATAGGTGGACCATCGGCCCGTTCGAGCAGCAGGCAGGCCTCCTGACAGCCCTCGCCCTTTGCAGCCAGCTGCCGGGCCAGCAGCTCCACATGGCGGCCCAGCACCGCCTCCAAATGATCCCGGTCACGCACCTCCGCCGCAAACTGCACCCGCCGCTCCAGCATGCGGGGCGGGTAGCAGGGGCGAACGGGCTCGCCATCGACCCCGCGGCTCCAGCGGCAGACCTCGCGGCCCAGCGGCCCCAGCTGTCTGACCCACTCGCCCTCGGCGATACGGGCAGCCTCGCCAATCGTCTTCAATCCGAGCCGGGCCAGCCGTCGCTTCAGGTCCGGCGGCCCGGGCAGGTAGTCGACGGGCAGCGGTGCCAGGAAGCGCTCCTCCTCGCCTGGCTGCACAAAGGCGGTCGTGGGCGGCGTGCCGCTCCGGGGCGCCATGCCGGGACGCCGCAGCAGCCAGCCCTCCTTGCACGACATGGCCGCCGCCCGCGCCACCAGTTTTGCCGGTGCGACGCCAGCGAACGCTACAAAGCCGAACTGGGCGGCAAGCGCGGCCAACGCTGCTACTTCTGCCCGCACCGCCTGCGTCAGGTCATGCGCGGGCGTTGGCAGGGAAAGATACAACTGATGCGGCTCGACTGGCTCCACAAACGGCGTATGCGTGAGACACTGATCCCACCACGCCTTGGCGAGACCGGCCCCGTTTACCTCGCCATACGCAACCGCCACAGCCCGCGGCGCATCTCGCAGCACCTGCCGTGCCGGGGCGCCCAGCACTAGACCGCCGGAAAACGCCTCGCGGCAGCCATCGAACACCTTGCCGTCCCGCAACACCACCACGGGTCGGTCCTCCGGCGCCAGGCCCGCCGCACGGGCCGCAGCGGCGTACAGCCCCTGGACCTCCAAATAACAGATCCAATGCACCCGACCACCCCCGGTGTTCGTATGTTTCTATTATAGAACAGATGTTCTCCAAACATACGTTCTGTGTAGACCATTTTATGCCCGTCGCTCTGGGGTGTCAAGGTTAGCCGAATGGGTCATCTCCATCCTCTCAATTTCCAATTGACGGTAACCCAAAGAAGCGTTATACTCCATGAGGACACGGAAATATACCAGATAAAGTAAAACGTCCAAGCCATCGCGATTCGGTT